>JAGQHW010000017.1 GCA_020431645.1 Carnobacterium sp.
GAACTTTCAATGGATTCAATCATGTAGTTTTCAGTATGTGTTCCACTATTAGCAAGAGTAGCGAATGCTGTAGTTTGCTCTAATACAGAGGCTCCACCTTCAGTACCACCGATAGCTAAGGAAATATTTTTATACTCTTCTTCTGCAATCGAATCAGTCCCTATCCCCATTTTTTGAAGGTAGTTTCCAGGTACAAATGATTTTTGCATTTCCATATAGATTCTTGACATAACAATATTACTAGATATAGCTAGCCCTTTTCGAGCACTAATCCATGTACCAGGTACGCTGCCCCCAGCATTCGTAATTTCATGTGTACCTGTAACACCATCTGGGACGATTAATTCTGTTTGTGGAACAATCGTTGCTGGAGTAATAGTACCATTTTCGAGAGCGGGTGCAATGACTAGAATAGGTTTGATAGTAGAACCAGGCGATCGATTTGTGTCAAACGCGTGATTTACTTGAGAAATATTAAAATCAACACCACCAACAAATGAAAGAATAGCCCCTGTGGCATTATCTAGTAACACACTACCGTTTTGAACAGGTTCGATAATTGTCGTTACCTCATTGGTGTCAGGATTGGTCCAATTTATTTCTTTCTTATAACCAAGATTATTAGCATTACTAACTACAACATTCTGCATAGCATCATAGACATTCTTATCGATAGTCGTATGAATTTGGTAGCCATTCATACGCATTTCTTTATCTGCTTTTTCATAATATTCATCATACAAGCTTTTATCAGCTGTTAAATCAGCAGCAGTCCATTTATCTTTTGTATAGAGCTGTTCAATTAAGACCTTGCGTGCTTCTTTTTCGACAGCATTATAGATATAAGAATTATTTTGCTTAGTTGTTGAATCTTGTTGGATAAAGTCGGCAGCTAAATCATACCCTTTTGCTGCAGCGTATTCCTCTTTATTGATATATCCTTCGCGGTACATTCTGAATAAGACTTCATTTTTTCTAGCAAATCCTGTCGATAAGTCTTCTTTAATTTCTCCATTTTGAGCATATGGACTATAAACAATTGGATTTTGTGGTAGGCCTGCAATAAAAGCAGCTTGTGGTAGTGTCAGTTTTGTTGAGTCAACACCGAAAATACCATAGGAAGCCTCATAGAGTCCAGCTATATTTTCACCATGATTGTTTCTTCCAAAAGGAGAAACATTCAAATAAGATTCTAGGATTTCTTCTTTAGAAAAAAAGTTTTCAAGTCGATAAGCAAGTAAAATTTCATTTGCTTTACGCTTAAATGAAACTTCATTAGTCAGAATTTGTTGCTTAACTAATTGTTGAGTTAGCGTAGAACCACCAGATACAGAACTTGAGCCAGTAACCTCTTGAAATAAAGCACGGGCAACAGCTTTAGGGACAACACCATGATGCTCATAAAAATATTCATCCTCTGTGGCTATAATAGCCTTCTGAACTAAACCAGACATATCTTTCAAAGGTATAGTTGTTCTTTTCAAATCAGTCCTCAAATCGCTAATCAATTCACCGCCTGCATAAAAAATAGAGGAAGTTGTTTCTACATTTTTTAAATCAGCATTCATCTCTTTGTAAGTAGGTGGTTTATCTTCAGAAACGAGATAAGCAAAGTAGCCTAATCCTGTTCCACCTGCAAAAGCAACGCTAACTAGAATAAAAATAACAAGTGCAATAAAAAGATTTCTTATAACGGTATACGTAACGTTAAAACCAAATAAGAAAGATTGATAGCGATCTAGAGAAGTCGTTTCTTCATCAGTTTGCTGATTAGCGTCGTCTCTATTTTTCTTAGTAAATAGGTTTTTAATGACTTTACCTTGTACAACAAGCCATATTTTAATAGCCAATAAAATACCAATAAACTTATCCTCAATTGTTTTAGGATTACTTGCTGATTTTTTTAAACTTACAGCACTATCTTTAGGCGAGCCAGAATCTAGCCTATCTGGTTTGTTGTTTTGCTCTGGTCTATTCGTTTTATTTTTTCTAACTTCTTTAAAAGAAGACCATTTTTTATTCAGATCTTTTTTTACTTTCACGAAATAATTTTTTATCTTTGTTAGAAAAAGTGGAATAGTATTTTTATTTGGTTCTTTCAAATAATTTCACCTCAAATTCATAATATTGATCAAAGTTACTCCGTTGATTATATCAAAAAGTCGGAAAAAAACCTAACTTTTGACTAAAAACATCCTTAAAATAAGCTGAATTGTTTCAAAAAATCTTTTAAAATGAGCTTAGGATGATAAGATTATTAAATAAATCTAATAAAAGGATTGACAATCTTTTATATTTTTTCTATACTAAAGCTATCAAAAAATAGATTGTGAGGGAATCAATATGAATTGTCTGCCAAAAAATACAACACAACTGAATAATTATTTCTTTAGCTATTTTAGAAGTTGTTTGTAGACAGGTCTTACTTGGATGCAAACAGGAAACAGTGATGTTTGTATCTATGATGGCTAAGGCATTTTGTATTGAGCTGAATGCGTCACATAGATGAAAGTTAAATCTAAGTGGTGCAAGAATCCTATTTTATCTTTTTTAAAATAACAAGTAACACCCACTTAGATTGTACGTTTATCTAAGTGGGTGTTTTTAGTTTCTAAACGAATAATTTGATAAAAAAACTAGGAGGAAAAGATAATGAAAAAAAATAAACAAGTATGGAAAACAGGACTAGGATTAATGTTGGCAGGAATAGTATTAGCAGGTTGTGGTACGAATAATGAAGCAGACAGTGGAAAAGATGAAGGTATAAATATTGGAGTCTTACAATATATGGAACATGAATCATTGTCACTAGCACGTGAAGGTTTCTTGAGTGAGTTTGAAGAAGCTGGCTACATTGAAGGTGAAAACTTAACAGTTGATTACCAAAACGCTCAAGGAGATCAAGCGAACTTACAGAGTATGAGCGAGCGTTTAGCGGGCAAAAATGATGTTGTCCTAGCTATTGCAACACCAGCAGCACAAGCATTAGCAAATGTAACAGAAGAAGACCCTATTTTATTCACAGCAGTAACTGATCCAGTTGATGCTGGACTTGCCGAAACTATGGAAAAACCGAATAAGAATCTAACAGGAACAAGCGATATCGTTCCAATTGAAGAACAGATTGCTTTATTATTATCAGTTGCTCCTGAAGCTAAAACAGTGGGAATTATTTACAATTCGAGCGAGCCTAATTCAAAAATCCAAGCAGACTTAGCTGAAAAAGCAATTAAGGATAAAGGCGTAGCGGTAAAAGTCTTAACCGTAACTTCAACAAATGACGTTCAACAGGTAATGACAACATTGGCTCAAGAGGTCGACGCTGTTTACATCCCAACGGATAATACGTTAGCTAGTACAATGCCCACTGTTGGAGAAATTGCAATGGAGTACAAATTACCCGTTATCCCTGGTTCAGCAGAAATGGTGCAAGCCGGCGCTTTAGCAACTTACGGAATAAACTACTCAGACTTAGGACGCCAAACAGCAAAAATGGCATTAGAAATTATTAAAGATGGTAAAAAACCTGCTAATATGAAAGTTGAGACATCAAATAATTTAGAATTAGTTATTAATAAAGACATGGCTAAAGCGTTAGGAATTGATCCTGCAAGTATTGTCATACCAAAATAGAAAGTAAAAAGAGGAGTTATCTACACTATGAGTATTATCTTATCAAGTATCTCACAAGGCTTATTGTGGTCTATCATGGCTATAGGTGTATATCTGACTTTTCGCATATTAGATATTGCTGATTTAACAGCGGAAGGAAGTTTTCCACTAGGAGCAGCAGTGTGTGCAAGCTTAATTGTAGCAGGGCTTTCACCACTGCTATCTACTTTTATTGCACTGTTTTGTGGTATGTTAGCTGGCGTGGTTTCTGGATTGTTGCATACAAAACTTAGGATACCTGCATTATTAACAGGGATTTTGACAATGACAGGACTCTATTCCATTAATTTAAGAATTATGGGAAAAGCAAATGTTACTTTATTAGGCAAAGAAACACTCATGCGGACAGTTCAATCGTACGGCTTAACTAGTCGTATGTCTGTCTTGATTGTTGGTTTATTTGCAAGTTTATTGGTTATTTTTCTTTTGTATTTATTTTTCAATACAGAAACGGGTTTAGCTATTCGTTCAACTGGGGATAATGAAGCCATGAGTGAAGCAAATGGAATTCATACTAATGCAATGAAAATTATTGGTTATATGCTGAGCAATGGCTTAATTGCGCTATCTGGAGCACTAATTGCTCAAAATAATAGCTATGCTGATATTGGAATGGGTATTGGCACAATTGTTATTGGTTTAGCATCTGTTATTATTGGAGAAGTTCTTTTTCATCAATTATCTTTTGCTAAACGGTTATTGACCATCGTTATTGGTTCAATTGTTTACCGTTTAATTATCGACTTAGTCTTACAACTAGGTATTGACCCACAAGATATTAAGTTATTTTCTGCACTTATCTTAGCTATTGCTCTTTCTACTCCACTAATAAAAAAGAAATCTAAATTTAAATTGAAACAGGCTATAAAGTGAAGGAGAGATCAACAATATGACAGCTATTTTACAAGTAAAAAATATCCATAAGAGTTTCGAAGTTGGAACAGTTAACGAAAATCATGTTCTTAAAGGTCTAACTTTGACTATTGAAAAAGGAGAATTTGTTACGATTATTGGTGGCAATGGTGCTGGAAAGTCAACATTATTAAACAGTATCGCAGGTAGTTTTCTCGTAGATTCAGGAAGTATTCATCTAGCAGGAGAAGACGTAACACGTCAAAAGACAGCTGAGAGAGCAAAACATATCGGACGTGTTTTTCAAGATCCTAAAATGGGTACAGCTACTCGTTTAAGTATAGAAGAAAACTTAGCAGTTGCTTATAAACGTGGTAAAAAAAGGGGATTATCCCTCGGTGTAAAAGAGAAGCAGCGCGTAGAATTTCGTGAAAGACTCAAACAATTAGATTTAAATTTAGAAAGTCGCCTAAAGATGGAAGTTGGCTTATTATCAGGTGGGCAACGTCAAGCATTGACGTTACTAATGGCTGCTTTACAGTCTCCAAAATTACTTTTACTTGATGAACATACAGCTGCGTTAGATCCAAAAACAAGTAAAATGGTATTAGATTTAACAGATAAAATAGTCAAAGAAGAGCAATTAACAGCAATGATGATTACGCATAACATGGAAAATGCAATCGAATACGGCAATCGCTTGATTATGCTTCATAACGGGCAAATAGCTGTCGATGTGAAAGGCAAAGAAAAACAACAGATGACTGTTCCAGACTTGCTAGAGTTATTTCATAAAAATAGTGGCAATCGCGTTAGTGATGACGCATTAATTTTAGGATAAAAAAAGATTAGGACACAAAATTGTCCTAATCTTTTTCTGTATTCAATTCTTTATAAAGCTAATGTTGGTAATTTCTCGCCAATTTTAGCTAAACGTTCGATAACGTCTTCTTGGCTTAGTTGGTTGTTTTTAACGTAGATATTCTCTGGAGCAATACGACACTCATAGGAACAGCCTTTTAGGTATTTATGCTCGTTTTCTTCAGAAATTAAAATTTGACGATTACATTTAGGATTTGCACAGTTAACATAGCGCTCACAAGGAGAACCATCAAACCAATCGCGTCCTACGATGATATGCTCTTTCTGATTTATAGGTACACTGATACGAGTATCAAATACATACATTTGTCCATCCCATAGCTCACCTTGAACTTTTGGATCTTTACCATAAGTAGCAATTCCGCCATGTAATTGACCTACATTTTCATAGCCTTCTTTAAGTAACCAACCAGAAAATTTTTCGCAACGAATTCCACCGGTACAATAAGTAACGATGCGCTTATCCATAAATTTTTCTTTATTTTCACGAATCCATTGAGGGAGTTCACGAAAAGTTCGTATTTCTGGACGAATGGCCCCTCTAAAATGGCCTAAATCGTATTCATAGTTATTTCTAGCATCAATTACAATAGTATTATCGTCTAAAATAGCCTTATGAAATTCTTCAGGTTCTAAATAAGTACCTGTAAGTTCATTTGGATCAATATCGTCTTCAAGATTTAGAGTAACTAACTCTTGGCGATGACGAACGTGCATTTTTTCGAAAGCAGATGTATTTTCCTCATCAATTTTGAAGACTGTATCAGCAAAACGTATATCATCATGCATGGTATCCATGTAAAGTTGAGTTTGTTCATATGTTCCAGAAATCGTACCATTTATGCCTTCTGTAGCAACTAAAATTCTACCTTTTAAACCAATATCTTTACAAAAAGCCAAATGTTCAGCTGTAAACTGTTCAGGTTTTTCAATGGTAACGTATTGATAATAAAGTAATACGCGGTAATTTTTAGACATTATAAACCCCTCCTAAAATATGTAAAAATAATGTACGCTAGATAGTTGAACTATCTAGCATAGTATTATACACTAACTCGTTTTAAAAAAGCAAGAAATACAAAAATGATACCTATTTTTGGTACTATCAATTTTTAGTTTTTCGATTACAAAAAGATGTAAAGAAATGAATTATTTAAAGAATCAGTAAGGCAGTAAAACAAAACATCTGTATTGTTTTGAATCTTTTATTTTCTAATAGTATTCTTTCTAATTCGTTATTATTTGATAGGCAACTGTAACCTAAAAGTAATCTTTAAATAGAATCTACATGCTATACTGTGTCATATAAACTAGTAAAACATCTTTATGAAGGTAAATAAGAATAAAAAATAGAAACGAATTTTGGAGGAGAAAAATTAATGAATAAAAAATTACTTTCAATCGCAATTCTAGGAACAATAACTTTTAGTTCTCTTATTCTACCCATTACAGCCGATGCAGAAACTTACACTGACAAAATAGAAGAAGCCAAAGAAACAGTTAATTCAAATCAAAATAAAATAGATACAGCTGATCAAAAAATAAACAGTTTATCAGCAGAAAAAAACAATACACAAGCGCAATTAGAGGGAATAAATAATACAATCAGCACAAATAAAGAAAAATCTCAAAAATTAGTTGGCGAAATTAAGCTATCTCAAGATGAAATGGGAACCTTAAAAACTGAAATTGAGTCATTGGAGAAAAAAATTGAAAAACGCAATGAACAATTAAATAAACAAGCACGAACTGTTCAAACAAATGGAGATACACAAAACTACATAGAATTCGTTATTGAAGCTGAATCTTTAGTAGATGTTATTGGTCGTGTAGATGTTATCAATCAAATGGTAACGGCAAACAAAACTCTTGTAGAAGAACAAGTACAAGATCAAGAAATGGTTGTCAAAAAGAAAGTAGAAACAGAGCAAACAATTGTGCAGTTAAATGCTTTAGCGGCTCAATTGGAAAAAACACAGAGTTTACTTGAAAAACAATTATTAGAAAAAGAGGTAGTTGTATCGCAACTCGCTTCAGAAATGTCATTAGCCCAAGAAGATAAAGATGCTTTTTTAGTACAAAAAGTAGCTGCAGAGCAAGCTGTATCAGAGTATACGCTAGCTCAAGCTGATGTAGAAAAAGCTGTTCAAATTGCTTTTGAACAACAAAAACAAGAGGAAGCTAAAGTGGTAGTCGAAGCATCTACAAATAAAGCAAACGAAACTATTGAACGTGATACTGTTGAGACAGTGAAAGTACCTGCTCAGTCAAATTCTATTAGTTCTTCAAATCAAGAGTCAAATACGTCAGTTTCTGTAACGTATCCAACTACAAATACACCAGTACCAACTAAGAAACCAGCACCATCCAAAAAACCAACACCTTCAACTGGTGGAGGTGCATCCTTAGGTTCAATGCAACCGGCAATTAATCAAGCTTTAGCAACAGGCAATCCATACGTATGGGGTGGAACTTCTCTCTCGAGTGGTTTTGATTGTTCAGGATTTACACAATACGTTTTAAGTTCAGTAGAAATTTCAATTCCACGTGTCGCATCTGAACAATACAGCTCTTCAGCGAAAGTATCTAGTCCTAAAGTGGGAGACTTAGTGTTCTTTTCTATTAATAAAGGAATGATAGATCATGTTGGAATTGTAACGGGCGGCGGCGGTTTCGTCGGTTCACAAAGTAGTACAGGAGTAGCGTACTCATCTTATAGTTCTGGATGGTGGGCTGATAAAGTTATTGGGTTTGGACGCTATTAATAAAATAAAAAGTCAATAAAAGAAGCCGTTAGATTATTTTAAATTAATCTAACGGCTTCTTTTTCTATAAATTAATTTAGATAGTCTTCTGTAAGCTCTAAGAAAGAGTGAATGTCTTTCTCCATTACTTCAATACCAGCTACCCAAAAGTCTTGTTTAGCTAAATCAACATGCAAATGTTTTTTAGCTAAGTCTTCTGTAGACATTGAAGCCGTATCTTTTAACAAACTAATATAGCGATCTTCAAAGCCATCACTATTTTCTAGGTATTGCGCATAGATGCCTAAACTGAAAAGATAGCCGAAAGTATACGGGAAATTATAGAAAGGTACATCAGAGATAAAGAAATGCAATTTACTAGCCCAAAAATGAGGGTGATATGAATTTAATGAATTTTGGTAAGCTTTTTTTTGAGCTGCTTCCATTAATTCAGATAAGCGCTCATCTGTTACAATACCGTCTTGTCTTTCTGCATAGAAATTAGTCTCAAAAATAAAACGAGCGTGTATATTTAAGAACATAGCTAAGGAATTTTGAATTTTGGTATCTAGTAAGTTTATTTTTTCTTCTTTAGTTTTAGCATCTTTTACCGTTGCATCAGCTACAACCATTTCAGCAAACGTACTAGCTGTTTCTGCTACATTCATAGCGTACTGCTGATTTAAAACGGGTAAATCTTTCATAATATCACTATGAAAAGCATGACCTAACTCATGAGCTAACGTAGACACTTCACCTGGAGAATCAGCGTAAGTCATAAAAATTCGCGACTCTTTACTTTCCGGTAATTCAGCGCAATAACCTCCCGGACGTTTACCACTACGATTTTCTGCTTCAATCCAGTTTTTTTCGAAAGCATTTTGAGCAAATTTTGCCATCTTTGGACTGACTTTTTCAAAGTTAGTTAGAATAAAATTCGCTCCCTTATTGTAAGGGTAAGTTTGTGGTTTCGTATTGCCTACTAAAACAGGTGACTCAATATCTTGCCAATCTAATTTTTCCTTGCCCATTAATTGTGCTTTACGATTCAAAAATTCAATAAAAACTTGTTTATGCTCGCTAACTGCTTGCCACATAGCATCGAGT
This sequence comes from Carnobacterium sp., assembly GCA_020431645.1. Classification (GTDB taxonomy): domain Bacteria; phylum Bacillota; class Bacilli; order Lactobacillales; family Carnobacteriaceae; genus Carnobacterium_A. The sequence continues at coordinate 9,258 of JAGQHW010000017.1, forward strand.
GTTTCTTTTTCCATCCGGTTGTATTCTAAAGGACGTTTTAGAAAATCTGAAACCCCATGCGCTTTGTAATCAGCTAGTCTGAAACCCGCTAGATGATTTAATGTATCAGCAAATAACGGTGCTTTCTCAGCCCAAGCAGCTTCCCATTTATCAAATAGCTGCTTTCTAACCTTTTTATCAGAATCAGCATTCATTTTATTGTAAGCTTGCCCAGCTGAAAGAGTAGAAATTGTCCCATCTTTTTCTTCAAAAGGAATAGTAATTGTCGCAACCAATGTATCATAATGGTCACTCCAAGCTTGAAAACCATCTATTGATAAAGCATTAATTAACGTTTCTTCAGACTCACTTAAGAGTTCTTTGCCTTGAATTCTAGTTTCTTGTAAAACAAATTCAATGGGTCGAAATTCACTCAATAAAAGTAAGTCAGCCCAGTCTTCATCAGGTATAGCGACCATTTTTTTTGTGAGAATGGTTTTAATTGTTTCAAATGAGCTACTTAAGGTAAAAATTTTTCCGAATAGAGTGTTGGCTTTCTTATCCTGACTATCTGCTGATTGAACAGCTTCAACAAACGTATGGACTTGTGTTAAACCTAAGGAAATGGTCTCTTGGCTAGTTAACAGAGCTGAAAATCCCTTGAAGTATGGTTTATCCTGTTCGCTACTCCATTTAGTTACTTGATTAGCTAAGGCAACTAACTGTTTTTCGATTAAATGTAACTTGTTTTGTAGGTCAATAGATTCACTACCACCCGGAAAAATAGACTCTAAATCCCAATTCATTTTATATGTCATTCAAAAACTTCCTCTCTAGAGTAAAAATCAAAGTAATTCTATTATAGTCTAGTTCTTTAAAATATGAAAACTCTTAAGAATTTTTTGTTTCTTATTAAATTGCTTCAAATTGCTAGAGGTTGACAGTTAGAGCTATTCCAGTTAGATTAGACGTGAGGTTAATGATTAACCATGCTTCTGTTAGGTGAGGCTCCTATGTGGATATATGCTGCTGCCCAAAAACGTCGAGAGACACCAATGGGTCAACAGAGATGGTCGAATTAAGGCCATATTTAATGTAGCTGATGAATAATCTATGCCATATAGTGCTAAAACTCGACGATGGAGAAAAACGGTTCATCTTATTTAGTTTTATGCTAAATAAAATGGTCTTTATTATGTGTATCGCTTATTTAGCATAGAGAATACGCGCACATACTCTGTCTTCATGAGAGTATGTGCTTTTTTGTGTTTTATCATAAAACTTATTAAGAAAGTGAGCGGTTTACAAAATAGAAATAAGCTAAAAATAAGTAGCCAGTGGGTATCCTAAATAAAACTTCTTTATGTTGGTGTAACCACTATAAAATATGATTTTCTGGGAGGAATAATTCAGTGAAGAGAATGGATGAACAAAAAAATAACTATTATGAAGAAATATTTAAAGCTACAGAGGAAAAAAATCGCAAAAAGTTTAGAGAATTATTCTTAAAGCTTCATATAAACGATCAAGTAGAACTTTTTCATTTACTTTATCCTGAAAACAGAAAAAAAGTAGAGAGTTTTTTGGAACCAGAAGAATTTGCAGAGTTATTTGAATGGATGGATTCTCCTGATCAAACAGAAGCCTATGAAGCTTTTTCAGTAGAATATGTTGCAAATTTATTTTATTACATGAAAATAGACAATGTAATAAGTTTTTTATCTTACCGAGATGAAAAAGAAAGACAAGCTCTTTTAAGTGAGTTAAATCCAGTGGAAAGAACGAAAGTGGAAGAAATGTTAGCTTATGAGCCAGAGACGGCGGGTTCTATCATGACTAAAGGATTTATTAGTGTTTATGTTGAGAACACAGTACAACAGACCGTAACTATGGTGCGCACCTTCGCTAAAAAAACAGAAATGGTCTATTACATTTATGTTCTAGATAAAGAAGGTAAATTGACAGGGATTTTATCTTTACGTGATATGATTATTCATCAAGAAGACACAAAAGTCGAGGACGTTATGCTCACTCAATTAGCTTTTGTAAGAGTAAATGATGATCAAGAAGTGGTCGCGCGTATGATTCAAGATTATGATTTATTAGCATTACCAGTTTTAAATGATGAAGATGTAATGTTAGGAATTGTAACAGTTGATGATGTAATGGATATTTTAGTTGAAGAAACAACAGAAGATTTTAATGAATTTTCTGCGATTCGAAAGACTAAAACTAAAATGGAAAGAGGAGAAGAAAGTGCTTGGCAAATGGCTCGAGTTAGAATGCCTTGGATTATTATTCTCGTTTTCTTAGGTATGATTAGTGCTTCTCTAATTAACTCTTTTGAAGAAACACTAAGTCAAGTTGTTGTACTTGCTGCTTTTATTCCTGTCATTATGGACTCAGCTGGAAATGTAGGAACACAATCTTTAGCAGTGGCAGTCCGAAATATTTCTATGGGAGAGAAAAGAACGAAAAAAGAATTCTGGGAAAATATACTAAAAGAATTATTAGCTGGTATGATGATTGGTCTGACGGCAGGAATTGTTCTGGCATTCGTTGCAGGGATTTTCTATCAAAATTTAATTTTAGCGTTTATTATTGCCTTTTCTTTGTTTATAACCTTGAGCTTATCTACTGTGGTAGGTGCTGTCATTCCTTTTCTGATTAATAAATTAGATATTGATCCTGCTATTGCTTCGGGTCCTTTTATTACAACGATTAATGATGCAATGGGTTTGATGATTTATTTTAGTATAGCAACAAAATTGATCCATATTCTTTAATATATAAATAGAAATAATTGTATTTGCTAGACTAAATAAAAGGTAACTTAAAAATATTACGGAGTCAAAACGATTTAAGATAAGGAGTGTGAATATGCGTTCAACAACAAGAGACAATGGCTATATTTTATTAGCATTAATCATTATGGGTATTCTTTTTTACAGTTCATCTCAACCTTATGAGGAGCAATCGATTACATCTACACTAGATCAGTTATTGGCTAAAGAACCTATGAAAAACATACTAAGCACCATTCAACTAAGCTATGCAGATAGTGAAATAAGTATCTCTGCACTAGGCTATAGCAAATTTGTTGAATTTTTTATTCGTAAAGCTGCTCATTTTGGAATTTATTTTCTTTTAGGACTATTTTGGTTTCTAGGATTAAAAAACAAGATAACGAGTGTTCATCTAACTGTTTTTATCTCTTGGCTATTAGCGACAGGGTACGCCGCTATAGACGAGTTTCACCAAGGTATTACCCCAAATAGAACGCCTTTATTGCAAGATATTCAATTAGATAGTATTGGTGCAGCAACAGGAATTATTTTAGCGTTTCTCTTTCTTATCTTCCATAAAAAAAATAACAAAAAAAGACACTATAACAGGAAAAAAAGATAGTGATGATAGAATGAATATTTACTACGAACAAACATATGCTAGAAAAGATTGCCCAAACAGTCGTTTTTTGGTAGAATAGATAAGGCTTACTTGCCTAAATAAACAATGAAATGAGGGAGTTGGATGTCAGGACATTCAAAATGGAGTAATATCCAAGGACGAAAAAATGCACAAGATTCAAAGCGCGGCAAAATTTTCCAAAAGATATCTAGAGAAATTTATATGGCTGTTAAAAAAGGTGGACCTGACCCGAATATGAATCCTTCATTGCGTATGGTAATGGATAAAGCCAAGTCTAGTAACATGCCAAACGATAATATTGATCGTGCAATTAAAAAAGGTAGCAGTACTGCTGAAAGTGAAAATTACGATGAAGTAACTTATGAAGGTTATGGCCCTAATGGAGTAGCTGTTTTAGTCCATTCCTTAACAGATAATTTAAACCGCACAGGAACAAACGTCCGTGTTGCTTTCAATAAAAACGGTGGAGCAATCGGTGAAAAAGGTTCTGTTAGTTATATGTTTGAACGCAAAGGCTATATAGCTATCGAACGAGAAGGTTTAGATATTGATGAAGACACAATGCTTATGAGTGTATTAGAAGCTGGTGGTGAGGAACTAGAAGCCTCAGAGGAAGTTTTTGAAATTTATACTGATCCTTCAGATTTTCCAGAAGTTCGTGATTTACTAGAAAGTGAAGGATACAGTCTAGCAAAAGCAGAGGTAACGATGATTCCGCAAACAATGGTTAAATTACCTGAAGACAAACAAGAAATTTTTGAGCAAATGTTAGATAAGCTTGAGGATGATGACGATGTTTCAGAAGTTTTCCATAATGCTGAATAAGAAAAAAATTAACTAATTTATAGTGAGAAGTCATCGCTTATTTTATCCATTTGGATAAAATAAGCGATGACTTTTTTTTATAAAAAATGGAAATCGAAAATAATGCAGACACTTAAAATAGGGAACTTAAAAAAAGAGTCGCAAGCTAGATAGAAAAAAATTAAGCTGAGGAGGGAAGCCTAAAACTTAGGTTCAACGCTAATGATTGAATAAAGTTTCTGTAATGGGGCGACTAGAATGGAAATAGAAAAATTTGCTGAAGACTTAATTTTAGAAGCACAAAATAAAGGTGCTAGTGATATTCATTTATTACCAGAATTAACTCATTATTTTCTCTTTTTTAGAATTAGTGGGGAAATGCAAAAACATTCTTTAATGGAATCAAAAGAGGCTAATCGATTAATCTCTTATTTCAAGTATCTTTCAGGAATGGATGTAGGAGAACGTAGGAAACCTCAAAGTGGTTCTGTGCAACTGGTATTGAAAGAAAGTAAGCAAGCTTTAAGATTTTCTACTATCTCTAATTTTAGAAGCCAAGAATCATTAGTTATTCGACTATTAAATAAAATGCACGCAGGCTCTCTAGAGAGTACAACTTTTTTTCAAAATGAAGTGATTAAAATGACTGAATTAGTTCGATTTAAAAGTGGACTCATCCTTTTTTCTGGTCCAGTTGGGTCGGGTAAAACAACAACAATGTATCAATTAATTAAAGATTATCATTCAGAATGTAGCCAACAAGTTATCACGGTTGAAGATCCTGTTGAAATAGAAGAAACATCTTTTCTACAAACAGAAGTAAATGAAAAAGCAGGAATATATTATGAGACGTTATTAAAATCTAGTTTAAGACACCACCCAGATACAATGATTATTGGCGAGATAAGAGACGAAGAGACTGCCAAAATGGTGATACGAGGATCGTTAACTGGGCACTTAATGATTGCAACTATTCATGCTAAGAATGCAGTTGGAGTGCTTTCGCGCCTATTAGAATTAGGCGTAACAATAGATCAATTGAGGCAAACCCTTTTAGGAATAATATTCCAAAAACTGATTCCAAAGCGATGTCCCTTTTGTGAAGAAAACTCGTTGATCATATGCACACACTTCAAAGGGTATGAAAAAAGAGCAGTTATCTATGAGGTTATGACAAAAAATGAGTTACAGGGTTGCTTATCTACTGAATCTATTCTGACTAACCAACAAAAAGAGGTTCCTCGTTCCTTTAATCGTCTACTCAGAAAGGCATATGCATATGGCTATATCACTACAGCAACATTTAAAAAGTATCAAATACCTTAAGAAAACAACCTATTCTACTCAAGCGTCATTTTTAATAAAATTATCTTCTTTAGTAGGAGAAGGATTTACTTTGGGAGAAGCATTGACGTTCTTAGCTAGAATAATGCCAAAGGAAGCCATGTGGATTCAAATGATTATTCAGCAATTGGAAAACGGAGAAAGGTTCGATGAAGCGATTAGAAATCATGGATTTCCGGAGCGAGTCTGCTCACAGATATACTTATCTTTGATACATGGCCGTTTTGCATTTGCTTTGAATTCAAGTGGACTATATTTATCTGATAGAGAAAAACAAAAAAAAGATTTAATGAAATTATTGCAATATCCCTTTATCTTATTGATGTTCATGTTGGGTATTTTAATCGCTATGCGAATTGTTTTATTGCCTAGTTTTGAAGAACTTTATGACACAACAAATCAAAACTTATCATGGATAAATCGATTTCCCATTCTTCTTATTCAACACTTTCCTATTATAATAGGAATGAACTTGCTTCTTTTTTTAATTTTATTTATTAGTTTCCGACAACAATTTAAAAAATGGACGGAAATACAAAAAGCTACCTTCCTTATGAAAATACCGTTTTTAAATACCCTCTTAAAATTTTATTATACTCATTTCTTTAGTTATGAATGGAGTCAACTTTTAAGAAGCGGGTATCAAATGAATGCAATCATTGAATTAATGCAATCGAAAGAAGCTACAAAATTAATGAGAGAAGTTGCTATTTATATGGAAACAAACTTAATAGCTGGGAAAAACTTTCAAGAATCGATGGAGTTATTGCCTTTTTTTAATCCAGAATTAGGGCTAATTATTCTACATGGAGAAGCAACAAGCCAGCTAGCAAGTGAGTTAGCTCTCTATGCGCAAGATTGTCAAAATCAATTGTTTTTTCAAATCCAGCGAGTGTTTAGTTGGATTCAACCAGTTATTTTTTTAATAGTCGCTTTTTTAATCCTTTGTATTTATCTAGCTTTACTTTTGCCGACTTTTTCAATGATGGAGGAGATTATGTAATGAAAAAACTAAAAAAAATGAATGCAAATGGTTTCACGTTAATTGAAATGGTTCTAGTACTTTTTGTTATTTCTATTTTAATGTTATTGATTATTCCAAATATAGTAACCCAAAAACAGAGAGTAGATACTAAAGGAACAGAAGCGCTAGTAACCGTTGTGCAAACTCAAGTTGAATTATATGAGATGGAATTTGGTGAGAAACCCACTTCTTTTGAACTGTTAGAAGGTGAAAAGTATCTAAGTGAAACACAAGTAGAACAAGCCAATACTAAACTACAGATTATTGATGGGGTAGTGTCTGTAAAAAAAGTTATTCCATGAAAAAAATAGACTCAAGTGGAGTACTGTTATTTGAAATGTTGGTTGTCTTTTTTATTGTAGCAACACTGCTCATTATTCCAACAGTATTTTCAAAAAGAATGATAAAAGATGCAACGACTCAATTATTTATTGAAGAACTACAAAGCGGTATAACAGCTAGTCAAAATTACGCTGTACTATCCGGTAAATGGACTGCGATAGAAGTTTCAGCTCGAAATAACATGATTACGTTTAAAACCATGTCAAAAGAAAATAGCTATTCAGAGTATGATTTAGAATTACCAGAAAATATTACTACGCCATCGAATAAACAATTTACGTTTAATGGTGAAAGTGGAAATCTACAGAGTTTTTCTACATTGTATTTTGATATAGACGGAATACGATATGGATTAATTTTTCAACTAGGAAGTGGCCGCTATCGATGGGAATAAAGCATTAAATCAAAAAGGATATATCTTATTTGAAAGTTTACTTGCTTTTTTAATTCTGACACTTTGTATTAGTTTTTATTTGCCACTAACAACTACCTTACTTGTTGCGATAAAAAAAGAAAAGATAGAAGTTGATTTAGCTCGAATTGGTTATGAGCAATCACAAAAAATAGCGCTTAATCAAGATGTGGACAGTACTTGGCAAACTGGAAAAACCCATTATATTATTACTCTTTCAGAGATAAATCAAAGAAAAGGGATTCATATATATTATGAAGGTAAAACGAAGGAAATCGATATTCTCTCAAACCAAATTATTACCCCTTAAAGAAGAAGGGTTTACACTACTAGAATCAATTGTCTCTTTATATGTTTTAGTGATTTGCGTTTCGTTGATAAGTTATGCAGCCAGTCAATATCAAACAATAAGAAAACAGACCTTTTTGGATCGTCAATTAGAATGGCATCTTTTTTTAAACCAATTAGAATACGATAGTAGACAGTTAGTATTTAAAGATAGCACAACGAGTAGGGTTAGATTCGAAGAATTTGATCGCATTGGTAAAGTGCAGCGTATAATTGTCTATCAAAAAGATTTAAAGAAAACGAATTTAATCAAAACGACTGAACTAGGAGGATATCAACCTTTATTAATGAAAGTAAGCAAAGTGACATTTTCAAAAAATGGTGATTTTTTAATCATAGAAGTTTTGTTTTCGAATAAAGAAACTTATAAAGCGCAATTAAAAATAACTCAAGTGGTTGAGGAGTTAGAAAAATGAATCAAAGAGGAGCCATCTTACCTTCAGTAATTATCTTTGTATTTTTGCTAGCTACAGTTATGATTGGAACATCCCGTATTTACAAAAATCAAATGCAGCAAATGATGCTAACCGAAAACTACTATTTAATTCATACGATGATAGCATTATCAAAAGTCGACTTCCAAAGACAGTTAGTAAAATCACCAACTCTCGAAAAAGCTGTTTTTAATTTTGAAGATGGAAAAGTAGAAGTGGATAGAGAAAAAGAAAATGTGTATGTTTTTATTGGGGAAACTAAAAGTGATTTATCTAATCCAATAAAAGTCAGCGTATCTTTTCCTAATAAAGAAAAAGCTAATACAAAAAGTGACCCTGCAAAAAGTGATGAAGCTACTGAGGCAAATAGCGAGTAACTCATCTATTAGTAGAAGACTATAAGCTAGATAAAAGATAAGCCTAATAAGAAAGTCCAGTCGTCATTATTTTTATTTAATGATGACTATTTTTTGCATATAGACTGACTAATAGCTAAACTCAAAGCTAATAGTCAGTCTTATAAATTCTAAGACTAGAGTTGGATAAGGGAGAAAGAATTCAAATAACAAATACGAAATGGATAGAGATAGATTTATTCTTGCCTCTACTAGTACTATTTTCAGCTAATTTTATTTCTGATACCATCTACAAGGTGTTTGGTCTGGTTTTTCTAGTTACTTTTTTAGTAAGGTAGATTAAACGAGCTGTTTTAAATAAACATATGAAAGCATCAAGTTGGCTAAATAAATAAAATTTTTCACTCAACTATTGACAAAATAAAGGGTTATTTCTTTTTAGCCTGGAATTTGATATAATAGAGTGAATTATATTCAGCAATTGAAACTAGTTGAGACAGTGTGGAACTAAAAGACAAGGAGTGGGATAAATGTCACGTTTGAATAAGATAAGAGAAAGTATGAAAAAAAGAAATATTGAAGCGTTATTAATAACCAGTCCTTATAATTTACGCTATGTATCTAACTTCACTGGAACAACAGGATTAAGTTTAATTACATCAGAAAAAGCTTATTTTGTGACAGATTTCAGGTATACCGAACAAGCTGCGTCTCAAGCAGTTGGCTTTGAAATTGTAAAAAATAGCGGACCTATTTATGATGAGGTTGCTCACTTGTTAGAAAAAGATGGAATTAGTAAGATGGGATTTGAACAAGATCATGTCAGCTTTAGTACATTTGAACTTTTAGAACAAATTAGTCCAAGTGAACTAGTTCCTGTTTCAAATTTAATTGAAGAATTGAGAGAAGTCAAGGATTCTTCAGAGATTGAAATCATTAAAAAAGCGTGTTCAATTTCAGATGCAGCTTTCAGCTATATTTTAGGGGTCATTAAGCCAGGAATGTCAGAAATTGAAGTAGCAAACTTATTAGATTTTCATATGCGAAGTTTAGGTGCAACAGGCGTTTCGTTTGAAACCATTGTAGCTAGCGGAATTCGTTCAGCAATGCCTCACGGAGTGGCAAGTCAAAAACGAATCGAAACGGGTGATTTTGTGACAATCGATTTTGGGTGCTACTATGAAGGATACGTTTCAGATATGACTCGAACCATTGCGATGGGAGAGCCTAATGCAAAGTTAAAAGAAATTTACGCGATAACACTAGAAGCACAGCTAAAAGTCATTGATGCGGCTAAACCAGGACTAACAGGTATCGAACTAGATGCGATTGCACGTGACCATATTGCTAGTTATGGTTATGGAGAGGCGTTTGGTCATTCAACAGGACACGGTATCGGTCTAGAAATACACGAGGGACCAAATGTTTCTAAATTAGCAACGAAAAAGTTTGTTGAAGGAAATGTTATTACGAATGAACCAGGAATTTATTTACCAGGTATTGGCGGAGTTCGTATTGAAGATGATCTAGTTATTACTAGTTCTGGGAATGAAGTTATTGTTCATTCACCAAAAGAACTTATTATTTTATAAAACTAGAAAAAGACTACAATTGATTAGGCAGATGGTTCTAAAAATGATACACTAAAATGGAAAATAGGAACGATTCTAGGAGGAAAAAATAATGATTTCTGTAAATGATTTTAAAACAGGTTTAACAATTGAATTTGATGGTGGACTTTGGAGAGTAATCGATTTTCAACACGTAAAACCAGGTAAAGGCGCAGCCTTTGTTCGCTCGAAGTTAAGAAATTTGAGAAATGGGAATGTTCAAGAAAAAACATTCCGTGCTGGAGAAAAAGTTGGAAGAGCTCAAATCGACAACCGTAAAATGCAATTTTTATACGAGAGCGGCGATGCATATGTTTTCATGGATTCCGAAAATTACGAACAAATTGAGTTACCTGAAGAGGCTATAAAAGAAGAATTAAAATATTTAAAAGAAAATATGGAAGTCCATATTATGATGTTTAATGCTGAAATATTGGGCGTAGAGTTGCCAAATACGGTTACACTAAGAATTGCTGAAACAGAGCCAGGAATCCGTGGAGATACATCTTCAGGTGGAACTAAAACAGCGAAGTTAGAAACAGGGACAAATGTTAACGTTCCTTTCTTTGTTAACGTTGACGATATGGTTATTGTTAATACACAAGATGGATCATACGTTTCTCGTGCATAAAATTCTAAATAAATACAATAGGAGGTCTCGAAAATGGCTGAAGAATCTAGTTTTGTAGTAAATAAAACAAAGGCAACTTTAGGTGAAATCGAAGTAGCACCAGAAGTAATTGAAATTATTTCAGGTATTGCTGCAAGTAAAGTATCAGGTGTCCATGCTATGCGTGGAAAATTAAGTTCAGGTGTTTCTGAGTTATTTGGACGAGTAGACCATAAAAAAGGAGTTCACCTAACTTCTGATGAAGAAGGCCTAAAAGTAGATGTGTATTGTTACTTGGATTATGGTGTCTCTGTACCAAAAGTAGCTTTAGAGTTACAAAAGAAAGTTCGCGAACAGTTAATTCAAATGACTGATATTGAGTTAAAAGAAGTAAATGTTCATGTAGTAGGGATTGTACCAGAAAAAGCTGAATTAAAAGATTTGTTTAGTTTTGATAATGAAGATGGTGAAGCAGAGTGAGTTTAACCAGACGTGAAATTAGAGAGAAGGCTTTACAATCTCTATTTCAATTATCCGCTAACGAAGATCTAACGCCAGAGATAGCTATGCAACAAGCCTTGATAAGCTCAAATGAGTTAGCAGATGAAGTTGAAACAGCCTTGGTACCCGAGTATTTAGACCTACTTGTTAAAGGCGTTATTGAAAATCAGCTAACTATTGATGAAGAGGTTCAAAAATATCTTGAAAACTGGTCAATGGAAAGACTGGCAAAAACAGATGTAGTCATTATGAGAATTGCTATTTTTGAAATGCTTTATGTTCCTGATGTTCCAGCTAAAGTTGCTTTGAATGAAGCCCTTGAAATAACAAAGCTTTATAGTGATGAAAAATCAAGGAAATTCGTCAATGGTGTATTGGCAAATATTGTGAATAACTTAGAAAAAAAAGAGGCTGAATAAGCTTCTTTTTTCTTTTCTTATAAATAGACTTGAAGTCATATTACATTATTGATTGATATGGTAAAATAGACACATATAAATAAGTGACTATTTAAAGTTAAAAGGGTGGGAATGACGATTAGCGCAATAATAATGAGTAGTAAGAATTTAGTGGATAAAATGAATGAAGAGATGCAAGCAATGGTCAATGAGCTAAAATTAAAAGGAGTCATTCCAGGTTTAGCAGTCTTGCTAGTCGGTGAACATCCTGCTAGTCAAACCTATGTACGCAACAAACAAAAGAGAGCAGAATTATTAGGATTTAACTCGAAAGTAGTCAGGTATCCTCAAGAAGTTAGTGAACAAGAAATTCTAAGAGAGATTGAACAATTTAATCAAGATGATACGATTCATGGTATTTTAATTCAATTGCCATTGCCAAAACAAATAGATCCTGAAAAAGTTTTAAATGCAGTTAATCCGGCAAAAGATGTGGATGGTTTTCATCCAGTTAATATGGGGAAATTATTAATAGGAGAACCAGATAAAATTGCTTGTACACCCTATGGCATAATGAAGCTGTTAGACTATTACCAGATTGATATCATAGGGAAAACGGCTGTGGTTATTGGTCGTAGTAACATAGTAGGTAAGCCAATGGCTCAATTATTGTTAATGAATGATGCAACAGTAACGATAGCTCATTCAAAAACTAGCCATTTAGCGGAAATAGCAAAAACTGCGGATATTTTAGTCGTAGCAATTGGAAGAGGTCATTTTGTTACAAAAGAATTCATTAAACCAGGTGCGGTTGTTATAGATGTAGGAATGAATCGTGATGCAAAAGGTAAATTGGTTGGTGACGTAAAAGCAGATGAAGTAGCAGAGCTAGCCAGTTATCTTACGCCAGTCCCTGGTGGAGTTGGTCCAATGACCATTACGATGTTGTTGTATCAAACAATTATTAGTGCACAAAGAACAATTTAAACGGATGATAAGTCAGGAGGTTTTTTTTTGACAGAAAAGTATTTAACTGTCACGGCTTTAACGAAATACATTAAACGGAAATTCGAACAAGATCCTTATTTAGAGAGGGTTTATTTAACAGGTGAAATATCTAACTTCAGAAATCGGCCTAATGCACATCAATACTTTAGTTTAAAAGATGATCGGGCTAAAATTTCAGCAATGATGTTTAAGGGAGCTTTTCAAAGTTTAAAATTTACACCTGAAGAAGGAATGAAAGTCTTAATTATTGGTCGTATCTCTTTATACGAAGCGAGCGGTAGCTATCAGATTTATGTAGAGCACATGGAACCAGATGGTGTGGGAGCTTTGTATCAGGCGTTAGAAGAAATGAAAGTTAAATTGAAAAAAGAAGGGTTATTTGATGCTCCTAAGCAATTAATTTCAACCTTTCCTAAAAAAATAGCGATTATCACTAGTCCATCAGGTGCAGTAGTTAGAGACATCATGACAACAATTAAAAGACGTTATCCGATTGTGCAATTAGTTGTATTTCCGACACTAGTCCAAGGAGTAAAAGCCGCTGATGATATTGTTAATAGCATTAGAATGGTTGAAGCTAAAGGTGATTTTGATACAATGATTTTGGCACGTGGTGGAGGTTCAATAGAAGATTTATGGCCATTTAACGAAGAAAAAGTAGCTCGAGCTATTTTTGAAGCTAAGACACCCATTATTTCTTCTGTTGGACATGAAACAGATACCACCATTGCTGATTTAGTTGCAGATATGAGAGCTGCAACACCAACAGCGGCAGCAGAACTTTCAGTTCCTTTGTTATCTGATGAGTTAATCAAAATAGAGCAAATGCGTTTGCGTTTGATTCAAAGCTATATGAGAAAAATAGACGTATTAAGTCAACGGTTAAGTCGTAGTTTAGAATCGTATATTTTTAAACAGCCTCAAAGATTATATGAAGGTTATGCTCAAAATTTAGATATGCTAACAGATAGACTTCAAAGATCGCTAGTGGAAAAAGTCCAGATAGGCCAACAAGATTTTAGACTAATGCATTATAAATTAATGGGCGTAAACCCTATTCAATTAATAGAAGAGAAACAACGAGACTTAGCATTGAATAACCAAAAGCTAACTAATGAAATAGAGCGATATATGGAAAAGACAACTAAGCGAGTGGACTATGCAATGCAATCATTAGATTATTTAAGTCCTTTAAAAATTATGAACCGCGGTTATAGCTATGTAACAAAAGAAGATAAAGTGATAAAAGCAGTAGATCAAATTCAACTAAATGATCAAATTCATATTCATTTGCATGATGGTGAGTTTGAAGCTACCGTAATAAAGAAAATGGAGGAAACAAAATGAGTGCGAAAGAAAAAATAAAATTCGAAGAAGCTATGCAACAATTAGAAGAAATTGTAACAAATCTTGAAAGAGGAGATGTTCCTTTAGAAGAAGCATTAGACCAATTTCAAAGAGGGGTTGGACTAAGTAAAATCTGCAAGGAAACCTTGCAAAACGCAGAAAAAACATTAACAAAAATTGTAGAAGAAAATGGCGAAGAAACATTGTTTGAAAATGAATCTGATTCAAACGAATAGGGGCTGAATAATAGATGGAATTCAGTTTATTCGAAAAAAGGGAAAAACCTCTAATTGAAGCAGCCTTGATTGAGTTTTTAGATAAGGGTACTTATTCAAAAGGGACGCTTAGCCAAGCGATGAGGTACTCTCTAACCGCAGGCGGGAAACGTATTAGACCGTTGCTGCTACTAGCAACAGTTCACTCGCTAGGTGGAGATACAACTAAAAGTTATGAAATAGCAACTGCTTTAGAATACATTCACACATACTCTCTGGTTCATGATGATCTTCCTGCGATGGATAACGACGCAATGCGTAGAGGAAAACCAACTAATCACAAAGTTTATGGCGAAGATATAGCGATTTTAGCTGGAGATGGTCTATTAACTCAAGCATTTGAAATTGCCTCATTAGGCTCCCTACCTGATGCAAAAAAACTAGCTTTAATTTTAGCTTTAGCAAAAGCAGCTGGTCCAATGGGGATGGTTGCTGGTCAAACAGAAGATATAGAAGGCGAAAACCAACAAGTATCATTGGAAGCTTTAAAAGCGATACACGAAAAGAAAACGGGAGAATTATTAAGATTTTCTGTTTACGCAGGTGGGGTAATCGCAGATGCTCCCTCTAGGGTAGCTATGCTATTAAACGCATTTGCTGCACACTTTGGTTTAGCTTTTCAAATTTTAGATGACATTCTAGATGTGGTTGGTGATTCAAAAGAACTAGGCAAAAAAACGGGAATGGATGCTACTTTAAATAAAAGTACCTATCCTGCCTTATTAAGTTTAGACGGTGCTAAAGCGGCTTTAGAAAATGAAATAGTAGATGCAAGAAAAACCTTAGTGCAAATTAGCGAGTATTACAAAAATAAAGGTGGTCAGTTTGATATTCAGCTATTATCTGACATGCTAGATTTGTTGCAACTTTAGCAAAGGAGAGAGTAAAAATGAAGAAAGAACGAGTGGATATTCTCCTTGTAGAACAGGGTTTGTATGATTCTGTTGAAAAAGCCAAACGTGCGATTATGGCAGGAATAATTTTAACTGATAAAAATGAGCGAATAGATACAGCTGGTGAAAAGATACCTGTTACGACACAATTAAAACGAAAAGGTGAAAAATTGCGTTATGTCAGCAGAGGTGGGTTGAAATTAGAAAAGGCAATGGCCATTTTTGACGTATCGATAAAAGATAAGATTATGCTAGATATTGGTTCTTCAACGGGTGGTTTTACAGATGCAGCATTGCAACATGGCGCAAAGTTAAGTTATGCACTAGATGTTGGTACAAATCAACTCTCATGGAAATTAAGACAAGATCCACGTGTTGTAGTAATGGAACAAACAAATTTTAGAAATAGTCGATTAGAAGATTTTAAAGAGGGACAGCCTAATTTAGTTTCAATTGATGTCTCCTTTATTTCGTTACGGATTATTTTACCTGTATTAAAAGAAATTGTTTCTGTTAGAGGAGACATTTTAGCCTTAATTAAGCCTCAATTTGAAGCAAATCGTAAGGATGTTGGTGAAAAAGGGATTGTACATGATCCTATTATTCACCAAGAAGTTCTAACCAGAATGATTCAGTTCTCTCTTGAACAAGGATATGATGTAGAGGCTTTGAATTATTCTCCAATCACTGGAGGGCAAGGAAATATTGAATTTCTTGCTCATTTAAAATGGAATAATAAGCTGAAAGGCTCGCTAAATAAAACCGTTAACATCGATGAGACAGTAATACTAGCTCACGAAAGTTTCTAATTTAAGTAAAACCAACAACTGTATATTTATTTGTATTTTCTTAATGTAGTTTCCAAATAATTTGATTAACCTTCGTTAAATTACTGTTATAAGTATAAAATATACGGTATGATGAGTAAAATACTGTATATTTTATACTCACACTAAAATGAGGTGGAATTATGAAGAAGAAAGAACGGCATCAATTGCTAAGAGTTCTTATTCAAGAACATGTAATTGAAAAACAAGAGGATTTTGTATCTATTTTAAGAGAAAGAGGTACAGAAGTTACTCAAGCTACTATTTCGCGAGACATTAAAGAATTACAGTTAATAAAAGTACCTTCTTTATCTGGAGGCTACCGTTATAGCCTTCCTCCCGATGTACACTATGATACTTCAAAAAAATTAGAGCGCTTACTAAAAACATGTTTTGTTTCTGTTGATGTACAAGATTACTTGCTTTTAGTTCGAACGATACCAGGTAATGCTTTCGCATTAGGTTCGTTGATAGATTTATCTGAATTCCAAGAAATATTTGGAACGATTTCAGGAGATGACAGTGTCTTAGTCATTTGTCGCTCTAATGAATTAGCTAAGAAGATAAAAAATCATTTTATTAGTATGATATAAATGTTTAAGTAGGCAAGTTAATGGAGGTGGATAGAGTGTTACAAGAATTGACCATTAAAAACTTTGCTATTATTCATGATTTGAGTTTAACTTTTGAAACAGGAATGACCGTTTTAACGGGTGAAACAGGTGCAGGAAAATCAATTATCATTGATGCTGTAGGATTATTAGCTGGAGGGCGTGGCTCGAATGAATTTATTCGACACGGTGAAAGTAAATGTGTTTTAGAGGGGCTTTTCTCAATGGAAGGCAACTTGCTGACGTATGATTTATTGGAGCAATACGATATCGCAAGTGAGAATGATGATGTCATTATCCAACGAGATATTCATCGTAATGGTAAGAATGTTTGTCGGATTAATGGAAGGTTAGTTAATATTTCGACTTTAAGATTAATTGGTGAAACACTCATTGATATTCATGGACAAAATGAACACCAAGAATTGATGAATTCAGAGAAACATCTAGCAATGTTGGATCAATTTGGTGATGAATCGCTACAGAAAATGAAAAAAAATTATTGTTTAACGTTTTCTAAGTATACCCAAACTAAGAAGGCTTATCATAAATGGCAAAACACAGAGCAGGAGTTTGCTCAAAGGCTTGATATGCTACAATTTCAAGCAAATGATATTGAAATGGCTGAATTAATAGATAAAGAAGAAGATGAATTATTGGAAGAAAAAAATTTGTTAATGAATTATCAAAAAATTATAAATGCTCTATCAGAAAGTTATGATGCCTTGCAAGGTGAAGAAAATAACGGAATTGATTTAGTGGGGCAGGCAATGACAGGAATAAGTGGTATTGAAGATATTGATCATAAATATAAACAATTCTCAGAGGTTATCGCAAGTAGTTATTTCCAACTGCAAGAAGTTGCGAGTGATATCTTACGTGAGATGGACCAGATGGCTTATGACGAAGATAGGTTAAATGAAATTGAAAAAAGATTAGAATTTATTTATCAGATGAAAAGAAAATATGGAGTGTCTATTGAAGCCATTAAAAATCATTATGAAAAAATTATGTTAGAGATTGACCAACTTCAAAATCGCGAAGATCATGTCAATAATCTAAAAATAGAAATGGATCTGTTCTCAAAAGAATTAATTGATAAAGGTGAAGGTTTGTCTCAAATGAGACAAGTAGCAGCTTTAAAGTT
>JAGQHW010000180.1 GCA_020431645.1 Carnobacterium sp.
CCTGTATCGACAGCTACAACTGGCAGGCAAAAAAGCGAACCAACGTCATTGGTGCTCTATATAAAAAGATGCTGTTTGCGCTGGATTACTTTGAGCAGAACATTAACAGTAATATATTCTATCAGTGGTGCAAACAGACACTAATCCCAAGTCTTAAAACCAAATGCGTGATTGTGATGGATAACGCCAGATTTCATAAGAGCAAGCGCATTCAAAAACTACTGAACAGGCATGGTCATCGTATTCTATGGCTGCCGCCGTACAGCCCAGACTTAAACCCTATCGAGAAGAAGTGGGCTCAAGTGAAGTTTTTACGCCAAGGCTGGATGGAAAATGACTTATCTAAATTGTTTTATGATATTTGTTCTAGCCATAACACTTTTGCTTTGAACTGACTATATTGTCCCACGAGGAAATTTATCAAGATTTAAAGTCGTATTCATTGGTTCTGATGAGGTTTGGAGTGTTACTAACGGTTCCTTTAACAGCGCCCCAGAATTCTTTGGAATAAATCTACCTAAATTACTAAAGTTTTCATATGCCCCCAGTGTGGGAAGCTCCAATGTCGAAGACTTAAATAGTTATCCAAAATATGTTCAGGGGATATCTGAGCTAAGCATGATTAGTGTTAGAGATATTGAGTCATTAGAAGTAGCAAAAGAAGCAAGCATGGATAAAGATGTATCAATGGTGTTGGATCCAACCTTTCTCCATAACTTTACAAGCAATGAAGAAAAATACAATATAAATAAACCGTATATACTTGTTTATACGTATGGTTTTGAAAAAAATATTGTTAAAGAAGTTAAGTGTTATGCTAGAAGACACAAACTCGTAATTGTTTCTGCAGGGTTCTATCATTCATGGGCTGATAAAAATATTGCATGTAATCCATTTGAATTTCTTTCTATTGTAAGAAATGCAGAAAGTGTTGTAACAGATACTTTTCACGGATCTATATTTGCAATTAAATATAGAAAAAACTTTATTAGCTACGGTGGGCATAAACCAAAAGTTAAGTATTTGTTAGAATCTCTAGGTTTGGAAAAATCTCTAGTTGAAGTGGGATACTTATCGAATGATAAGACCATTGAGACTAGTTACTCTGATCTCGAAGCAGTCTTAAATCCAAAAATATATGAAAGTAGAAATTATTTAGAGCAATGTAATGCAATGATGTTGCCTTGATAAAAATGCTTATAAATAGAAGATCGGATTTCCTAGATCTTATGTAAATATTGAGTGCTACTAACTAAACTACAAAATTATTATTTAATTAATGTGTAGAGATAAGATAAATGATTCAAGTGAGATGCGGCAATTATCATATTGAGGCTGAGAAAGAATGTTTTTTTCAATAATTACACCCAACTATAACTCTGGAGACAAGCTAGTAAGAGCTATAAAAAGTCTTGCAAGTAACTCAGTTTCTTTTGAGCATATTATTGTTGATGATTGTTCTACAGATGAGTCATTTATACTGGCACAACAATTAGAGTCGAGTATGTCTAGCTCTAATACAATATTCTTAAGCAATTTATCAAATAGCGGTCCTGCAGTATCTAGAAATAAAGGGCTTGATGTTGCTAAAGGCAAGTACATATTATTCCTTGATGCAGATGACTATTTTATAGAGAACGCACTTGATATTTTGTATGATGCTATAAAATCAAATAATATGCCTGATGTATTGACATTTAATTATCAAATGATAAAGAGTACAAATGAGATTATAGATTTAACAAAGGATTCAAACATAGCTAATGTAATATGTAATCCTATTAAAGAATACCTATTAGACAAGATTATATCTGCTCCTTGGGGTAAATGTATTGAATCTAGCTTAGCTAAAAGATATAGGTTTCCTGACCTAGAAGTTTCTGAAGACGCTATTTATAATTTAGATATTTTTATAAATACCAAGTCTACATTTAAATTACCTCGTACTCTTTATGTATTTGATAAAACAGAAAGTGACACACTTACAAGAAAACCATTTAATATAACTGAGTTTGAAAAACTAAAGAACGGTTGGAACTATTTTGAGAAAAAATCTCTGAGAGAGATTGAATTAGATGATATCAATCAACTTATCTCTGGTAGAAAGATTAGGTTTTGTGCACTCTATTATATTAGCAGATTGGTAGTTACTCCGGATGTTATAACTGATAAGTTGATTGTTAATTATATAAAATCTATAATTACTGAAAATATATTATCTAGCAAAAAAAATATTAATTATAAAATAAAAGTATTTTGCATATTATTTTATTTTTTTCCAAATGCAACAATTGACGCACTAAGAAAATATAAACCTAATGGATTCTAGTTTTATGACTAAAGTTATTTTTGTCACAGGTTCACAAGCTAGGACAGGCGGTACCGAACGGGTATGTGCAGATATTAGCAATTACCTATCTGAAATTGAAGGTTATGAAGTTACTATTTTAAGTTTATTTGAAGGAAGATCTAGTGGTTTTCCAGTAGACAGTAAAGTTCTCTTAGATGAAATATCTATGGAAAAAAAGAATGGTTATCTAAATAATTTATATTTTTCAGCAAGGCTTGTTAAGTATGTTATTAAGCAAAAGCCTGATATTTTAATAGCAGTAGAAAGTTTGATTTTCTTAAATATGCTACCCATTACAATTCTCCCAAATAGACCTAAATTAGTGTGTTGGGAGCATTTTAATTTAGATGTAAATTTAGGTGTACGTTTGAGAGATAAAGCTCGTTATTTAGCAACTATTTTTGCTGATAAGATAGTCGTCCTATCAGAAGAAGACAAAAAGAGTTGGAAGAAAAAGTTCAAAAATAATGCTGAAAAAATATCTCACATATATAATCCTAATCCTTTTTCCAATATTGAAGACCAAACCATCAATTCTAACGAAAGACAAAAAGTAGTACTATCAGTAGGACGTCTGACGTATCAAAAAGGATTTGATCTTCTGTTGGAAAGCTGGGCATTATTGCCAGATGCTCTGAGATCAGAGTGGACTCTAAAAATTGCTGGTGAAGGTGAAGATAGATCTAAACTAGAGCAAATGATAATAGACCATGAACTATCAGATTCTGTCCGCTTACTAGGGTATGATAAAAATATTGCAAAAGAATATAGCCTAGCAAGTATTTTCACTTTGTCGTCTCGGTTTGAGGGTTTTGGGTTAGTACTACTAGAGGCGCTAAGTT
>JAGQHW010000181.1 GCA_020431645.1 Carnobacterium sp.
ATTCTAAATTAATTGATAAACTTCAAACGACTAAAAAAATACTGTTGAATGATTGGGAAAACCGTATCAACAAACAAGCAAAAGGTACAGCCATTCAAAATCAAATTTTGTCTTTATCAGAAGAGCTGCAGCAAAAGTATTTTGGTGAAATCATCTCGGATGATTCAGAAAAAAATATTTATAAGTATGGAAAAAGTCTACTGAATAGACAGTATCGTGGCATAACAAAAGGAATCGAAAATAATGAGTGGATTGATACAGGTTTTATTTTTAATGAACTATTTTTAGACTATACAAAACAAGAGTATGTATTCGTTAATGAAGATCACTATACACTAGACGAAGCAATCATTTTCCTAACGATTCAACACACACTGATAGAAAAAATTAATCTGACACAAATGCGTTTTGTTTTAATTGACGAAATTCAAGATTACACACCAGCTCAAATCAGTTTGCTGCTTGATTTGTTTTCAAAGAGTGAAGTGACAATGGTCGGAGATGAAAATCAGGCTATTTTTAATTCTAATATCTCTTTTGAAGAAATTGAAAATTTCTTTGTGGAACGTACAGCTGTTGTTAAAAGGTATGATTTGCTTAACAGCTATCGATCAAGTGGTTCAATTACCAATCTGTTCAAACAATTGGCAACAGATAATAGAAATATGGATATCATTCCTGTTAGAAAAGATGGACAAGATCCTAAATTTATCCCATGTAACTCGTTAAATGAATTGCCCCAAATTGTAGCTGAAGTCATAAAAAATCTCCAAGTGGACAGTTTAACGATTATTACGAAAACGGATGCTGAAGCTAGGGAAGTAAAAACGGCAATAAAAAATAGTACATTGCCTGATTTAGCTATCAACGTTTCTCCAATCAGTCTTTCTAAGGGTTTAGAATTTGATAATGTATTGCTTTACAACGTATCTATAGACAATTTCACCACTAAGAGAGATATGAAAATTCTTTATACGGAAATTTCACGTGCAATGCAAAACATAGTTGTAACCTATAAAAAACAATTGCCTGAAATTTTAACTGGAAAATAAGGTTTTGAAGAATCTATAAAAAGGCAATGTTAAAGTAAGACAGCTCATGACAATTCAAAGCTAATATTATTAACTTTTGCAATATCGTTATCAATATATCTAGACGCTTTCCTTTTTTGGGAGGCGTCTTTTTTATAGGAATCTATAATAGTTTGTGATGTCTATCTATCGAATTGAAAGTACACCATATCAATAGTTATCGCTATTTTGTTCAGAGTAATTTTTATAAACCGACGTATGTGTAAAATAGTTCTCGAGAAGATATTATTTTTTTACTAGCAAAAAAAAAGAAGGCGTTCTATCATAAATGTATGCTTGAGCGGCAAATACATAAATGAAAGAGGCCTTCTTATGGATAGAATTATATCAAACTTATACGAAATAATAAAGGAATCAAGCGATTTAATCGCTACAGAAGAATCCATTCAGCTTTATATGTATGAAGTATTTGCGGAATTAGTAGGAGATATCTTCACACATCTAAACCAAACGATTAAGGAACAAAAGCAACAGGTAGGATGGAAAGTAAAGCGAGAAGATTGGAAAACAGTCCAGTTTATTTTTGGACCTGTCCGTTACCGTCGTACTTTAATGGCAGATCAAGAAGGTCAAAATCATTATCCACTAGATGAGTGGTTGGGGATTCGAAACTACCAGCGTCATAGTCCACTAGTAGAAGTCAAAATAGCCGAGTTAGCCAGTAAGTGTACCTACCGGGACACTGCTGAACTATTGAAAGAATGGACAGCAGTAACGATAAGCCATCAAACAGTAGGCAGCCTCCTTAAACGAGTGGGAGAAGCACAAGCGCGTGAAGACGAAGAAATGGTGATCGAGTTAGAAGAGTCAGCAGCGTTACCAGAAGGAAAAAAAGTCGATTATTTCTATGCCGAAGCAGATGGCGTATTTGTCCGGGGGACAACAAAGAAAAAAAGTTTAGAGGTTCGTCATGCGATTGTTTATGAAGGCTGGGAGAAAAATGGAAAGAGAGTCTCTTTGAAGGAGCCTAAAGCCATTATGACGACTAAAAAGACGGCTGGTTTTTGGGCAGAAGTACAAGCTTTTACAGCGACTCATTACGCGTTACAACACGCTCAAATCATTACCAATAGCGATGGTGGACCAGGCTATACCGCAGACAAATTCCAAGAAGCTTTTTCGCAGTCGAACTATACCGTGTTGAATCGATTAGACGCTTATCACATCTTTCAAGGCTTGAACCGTGCTTTTGGTGTACAAAGTAATCTCTTTAAACAGAAGATCCATCAAGCTCTTAAAAACAATGATTTAGAGGCTTTAACGATCTGGTTGGATACTTATGAAAGTACCTTAGAAGAAACACAAGCAGTAGAAAAGCTGACTAGTTTTCGAACGTATCTCTTAAGAAATTGGGATCGGATTTTCGATTGGCGTGAAAAAGTTGAACAAGTACCGAAGGATGCCAGAGGTTTAGGGGCAATGGAATCGCATCAACGCCATATCTCGTATCGGATGAAAAAACGTGGAATGCATTGGAGCGAAGCCGGTTGTGAAGCTATGGTAAAAGTGAAACAAGGGATCTTAAATCAAACGTTACGCGAAGCTTATCTTCACCAGCAAACAAGAAGCACGAGACAACAACGTAAGGTGAAACAAACCGTTCGTGTCTCTTCTTTACTGCATCAAAAGACGCGTCAGTCAGTTGGTGCAAAGAGAGGAACGATTCCGTTGTATGCCTCTCGTTCTTCAGCAATAGGGCAGTTAATTAAAAGTTTTCGTTAATTCCCGTCTGTTTGGGGGAGGTTCCAGTTTTTTTGGAACGTTCTCCAAACGGATGGGCCAGCAAGCGGCAAAGCCGTGCGGTAGCAGATAGGTGTACAAAAGTAGAACGCCAAATTAGCTTAGTAAAAGGACGACCGAGAAAAACTTGACACAAACAAAATAGTTAAACCAGTTGATTTAATTTCTAGATGGGTGTATTCTAATCAGTCAGACTATTTTTTTTAAAAGGAGAATGTGCATGGTCAATACGGAAAAACAACTGGAAGAATTCTATTTGAGAACGGTCTATAGCAAA
>JAGQHW010000182.1 GCA_020431645.1 Carnobacterium sp.
CGCATTAACAGCCGTGTATTCTCTTGGCTATAAGGTAGTCCTGCCATATAAACAGCCCGTCCCTTACCAAAATTGTTACTTGACAGGTGGACTTCTCCATCAGAGTATTCAATAATTTCAGTAGTTTCTGATAAGGCATAAACATTTTTCATCGTTTCGCCAAAATCAAAACTTGTTGCATCTGCTGAAATAAAATGCTCTTCTAAAGCCGTAGTAAAGTATTTATCCGTTGATAAACTAAATCCTAGTTCTTTATCAACGCCAAGTGCGGTTGCTAGTTGAAAATAATGCCCTTCATGGTGATGAGCAGACGGTTCTCCAATACCAACAAAGCCGCCACCTTCGTGAATCCATTGTCTAATCGTTGTAATGAGTGTTTCATTCATCCATTCTTTGCCTCCTGAAAAGGCAGTTCCTTCATCTCCAGCATTAATAATAACATCAATATCTTTGTCTACACCATTTTTAACAATATCTTCAAAACTAACGAAGACAACGTCGACTGCTGCTCCGCTTAATGATTCAATCACACCCAAATAAGAATAAATTTGTTTGTACCATAAAGCATGAGCAACCATATGTGTTTGCCATGTTCGTAGTTTGCCCCATGAGTTTAAAATAGCTACTTTAACACCCGTGTATGGTTTAACATCTTTAATTGTATCATAAATTTCACGGAACTCATCTGTGATGTCAGCAATGTAATCAACAAAACCAGGGAATTTATAAGCTAAACTCAAATACCCACCATAACCAATACGATCAACCGGGCTACGTAACATCGCTCTACGTGCTGTTAGCCAATTTTCATTTGCTTCGATAACAGGATCGTTGCCTTCAAAAAATGTATCTGGGAAAAAGTAAGGTAAGAAACGACCTTCTGTGTAGTTAACGTGTGGAATATCAGCAATCATACGCAATGTTGCTCCACCACCGACGCTTCCAACAACTGCATCCAATCCAATCATTTCGAAGTGCTTGCCATAAGGTTCTGTGCCAATCCAGTTGTCACCTAAGAACATCATCGCTTCTTTGCCACTTTCGTGAACGATATCAACGAGTTCTTTGGCTTCTTTAGCAACAAAATATTGAATGAAATCCATATAATCTAAATACGTTTTTGTTGGGATACGAAAAGCTGTATTGTAATACCCACAATCGACGATATCTTCCGGTCTTAAACGGTACCCTTTTTCTAGCTCGAAAGCATCTAGTGCAGCCACTGAAACACTTGCTCCATAGCCAAACCAGTCAACGAACTTCTCTTTACCTAACTGATTAAAAACAAGTGTGAAATGGTAGAAGAACGTCGTAAATCGGACAACATCTGTTGCAGGATTATCGATTAACCATTGTTTTAAATACGTTTTCATAAATTCGTTTGAATATGGCTGTCTAACATCAAAAGGAATATCGTGGGGCTTATCACCCCAATCGTTGGTGATGTGGTTATACATTTGGGTTGGATCCCATATCGCGTAAACTAAGAATGAAACGGTGTACTCATGAAATGGAATAGCAGTCAAAATCGTAACCGTTTCGTCTGCTTCATTCGCTTCCCAATTTGCCGGATCAACAATCTCTCCTGTTGTACGGTCGATGACTTCCCAATATTTTTTAGGGTCATGAATAAAATCAGGTCTTAATTGCTCTGCAAAGTAGCCATCCATAAATGAAATACTGATTTTTTCTGAAAGTGCTGTTTGAAATAAACTCATTAAGTAAATTTGTTGGCATTCTTCTAGGTGTTTTTCTGCAAACTCATTATGAGCGCGAGCAACGAAATAAGTTGTATAAATTTTTGCATCCAACTCTTTGATTTCGTCATCTAATTTTGTTCCATCACTATCCCGTATTGCGTCAGCACCCCAACGCTCCATCATTTCTTTTGTTTCAGCTAAAAAATTTTGTTCACTAGGTAACGTCACTCTTCCAGTGCTTTTCTTCATTTGATTAACCTCTTTCTAGTCTTTTAATCCTCCAAGGCTCATCCCTTGAGTCAATTTCTTTTGTACTAACACATATAAAATCAATGTCGGAAGCATAACAATAACCATGCCGGCATACATCTGACCGTAGTTAGCAGCTGATTTTTGAGCAGCCATTAAATTCATTAGTCCTACTGGTAAAGTTTTGTTTTTCCCTGGAATCAACGTTAAAGCGATAATGTATTCGTTCCAGAACGTTAAAAAGTTGAATAAAATAATGGTAATAATACTTGGACGTGCCATTGGTATCATAATTTGAATCATTGTTTTGAAATAGCCTGCTCCATCAATAAAAGCCGCTTCTTCAAATGTTGTCGGTAACGTTTGGAAATAACTCGATAACAGATAAATTGTAAACGGTAAGGCTGTTGCTGCATAGACAATTGAAAGCACAAATAAGTTATCTAATAAGAATCCTTCACCAAAATAGGTTCGAAGGAACGTATCGCCTTTTAGCAACATCAAGAAAATAGGCACAACAATGTAGTTTACGTTGATAAATAATCCTGCTTTGAAAAAGGTATTCATTAATTTGCTGCCTTTAAAGGTATAGCGTGCTAAAACATAGGCTGCTGGTAAAGCAACAATCAGTAAAATAACTAGTGAAAGTGCCGTTACCATAAAGGAATTCAATAAGTACGTTCCCATACTTGCTTTTTGGAAAGCATCAATAAAGTTTTGGAAATAAAAACCTTTGGGCATTGCCCATGGATTATTGTAAAATTCAGCATTTTCTTTGATTGAGGCTAAGAAGACCCAGGCTACAGGAACGAAAATCGTAACAGCTAAAGTGATCAAAGCCATATAAATAAATAAACGATAAAGCTTATCGACACTCATATTTTTTATCTTTTTCATTTTTATGTCGTCCTCCTTAGTACTCAAGTACTTCGCGTTTAGTAATGTGACTAATAATAGCTGCTAAAGCGAATGAGAATAAGAAAATCACCACTCCAATTGCCATACCATAGCCATACGATGAATTCGTATACGCTTGTTTATACATGTAGCTTAAGAATACTTCTGTTGAACCATCTGGTCCTCCACCTGTCA
>JAGQHW010000183.1 GCA_020431645.1 Carnobacterium sp.
ATTCTTTCCTATTTGGTCAGATTATAGCCTAGATAAAAAAACAGAACTAAAACAGGCTAGGATATTGGTACCCAATATCCTCCTGTTGAGAGGTGCTGTGCTCCCCTCAAACTCCCCAAATAGCAGAATATTTTTACTCAACAAAAAAAGAGTTCCATATGGAACTCTTTTTTTGTTGAGTAAAAATATTCTGACGTAAAATGAGATAGAAATATCATTTATTACGTTTTTTTCCAGAAAGATTTTGTACTAACAGAATGATAACAAAAAGAAAAGTAAACTCAATAAACAAATTGAGTATACGATTCGAAATTAATGGATCAAATACAAGTTCGAAGATAAGTACACCTACAAAAACCGAGAGACCTGTAATCGTAGCGGTCTGTAATTTTGACAATTAAAATTCCTCCTTTCTGTAAATTCATCGTAATTACAAAGGATATTGTAATCGCTTTACTTTATTTTTCTTTTCGTTTGTTTTAGTCTGTTATTAGACTAAGAAAAGGAGAGTGTTTTTTTTGAATATGAAGAAAAAAATGTTAGCTACAGGACTTGTCGGATTAACACTATCATCAGCAATTATGATTCCTGCTCAAAGTGTATCAGCGGAGGAGGGAGAAAATATTCCAACACAAACGCAAAATACCCCAAATACATCTATTCCTACGGTATCTAACAATGTAAGTTCTAACTTGGACCTACTAGATCCTTTTGTTAAAGTAGAAAACAATCAGTATATTTTAAAATTATCGGATAATGTAAAATTTTCGGAACAATTAATTAGTGAAGCAAAAAAACAAATTGAAGTTACAAATACTACTATAAAAGAAAAAGGATTAACTATCAATCCAGAAACAAAAACGGCTTATATGGGGTCATTATTAAGAGCTGCAGGTAAAAATAGTGTTACAGTACACTGGAATTATTGGCGTATTTACTTAAACAAAGATACTACAAATGCAATTATAAGAGCAGGAGCCATTGGAGGTAGCGCTCTAGTAATTGGAGCCATACCTCAATTGAGTAGCATTGGTGCCTCAGTTGCAGGAGCAGCTATTGGTAGCTTTGTTTCTGATACTTGGAAGTCTCCAGTATCGAATGGAATATGGTTTGATTTTAACACCTATTATTTTTCAATAAATAATTATGGTTGGCAGTGATAGGATCTTTTTATCTAGAACTCTTTTTTTATTAAAAGAGTTCTTTTTTTATTAAAAGAGTTCTTTTTTTTCTCTTTTATACGAGCTCCTTTTAAAAGGAGCTCAATCATTTATTCTTTTTTCGTTATTTCAGTCTCTCTTATTCTTTTTAACCGCTCCTTGAATACAGCTTGCTGCTCCTCAGATAGGAATTCATCTTTTTTATTTTCTTTTTTATCTTTTGCCCATTCTGGAAGACTTTCAACTCTTTTACTTTTCTTCCGATAAGGTTTTTTGTCAAATTTACCAGATTCCCAATTACTTGTTTTTTCATAATCCCAACTAAATTCATACGAAATAATAGGATTTCCTCGACGTTTAGCTTTGATAGTTTTTATTTTAAAATTAGAAAAATACTCAGGTAACTCATCTAGTATAGGTTTTAATACGACTTGTTTTATATCTGTAGCACGATAACTTTTTGGAACTTGTAACAATTCTCTAAATTCAGCAACGGAGTATTCTTTCTTTCCGACTGTTCTCCATTGTTTTAACATTTTAAACATCTCTTTAGCATAGCTAGAACGTATATTAGTAAATTGCTTTAATTCAAATTGAGTAAATTCTGCATCTAGTTTATTCACGATATAATCAAAGTCTTCAGAAATCTTTATTTGAGCCGTCATTTCAGATAAATCTTCAGACCAATCTATTTTGAACCGTTGAAACAAGGTCATTATTTGGAAAGAATGACTTGTTCGTTCTTTGTAACGCATAGTAGAAAGTTTTTCTACTAAACTTTCCATAGTTTCGTAAAATCTTTTATTATATTTTAAACTGTAATTTGCAAACTCTATTAAGTCATCTTTTTGGAATTCTAAAAGAGTGGTGCCTTTGTCTCTTGCTTGAGTAATAATCGCAAAAAAGAAGTTCTGTTCCTCTGGGGACCATTTTCGCATGGGGACAGTATTTAATTGATTATTATATCTAGTAACTTCATTCATAAAAGTACACTTCCTTTCACTACCTCCTAGTGTAGTTAAAAACCCTTTTAAAAGCAATGATTTAATTACTACTCCTTTAAGCCACATTACTACTCCTTTAAGCCACATTACTACTCCTTTAAGCCACATTACTACTCCTTTAAGCCACATTACTACTCCTTGAACGTGACCAAATGCCTTGGGAGAGTAAGGGCCAAAATTGTCTAAATATTACTTAAAGAACTATTAAATATATATATAAAGAGTAAAACCTTAAAAAAACAAACATATTGAGTTCTTATTTCGCTTAATTTTATGTTTAAATATTCAGAAAAAAAGAAAGAGTACACAAGTAAGTATTTCGATTTAAATATCTAATACAAAAATGAAACCTTGCTTCGCAAGCTAAAAGAAATTCAAAAAGGTCAAAAGAAATCGCTTCGCTCTGTTTACAACGAAAAGAGAGAGGAAATATGAATACTTTTAGTAGAATCGCTTAGAAGCTTGTTTTAGCCAATATTCAAAAGAGTAAATAGCTCTCTTCGTTCGTGCAGGGCAAGCCCTACATACCCAAATGACTTCTAAACCCTTAAAAACTCGTTTTAAGAGCACTCTGCTTGTAGGCGATAAAATCATAGCAGATATTTTTAAACAAGACTATACCCCTTTTAAATGTCGTTTAAAAGCATGTTTAATTTGTTTAAGACATTTTTATTTTTTCATAGAGCATCTGACAATGATCAAATGCTAATCTCTTTTTTCGTTTTACATTATCGAGATTAGAAATCAAAACTATCTTTTTTGCACTCAAGCTAATTTTACCTTGTTCAAATTCTCCTTATTCAGTCGTCTTTTTCCTCGTGAAATCAGCCTATTATTTTGGAAGTTTTTTATCTAGGGTTTATTCTTTCCTATTTGG
>JAGQHW010000184.1 GCA_020431645.1 Carnobacterium sp.
GATACTAGCTAGTACATATGCAGCGACAACGTTTATTTTTAACAATGTATTACATACAGCTTTTGGTGCTTTCTTAAGGACGTTAAGTTATTTTGGATTAGCTTTTGCTATTATTTCGTTTATCTACCTGCTGATTCAATCTTTTTTACGTCAATTTTTTTATAAGCGCAAAAAAGATCCTGCAGATAAGTGATAGGAATTAGGATACGTCCTATTCATTATCGATTTAAAGGCCCATTTAACGCCCTCTAAAGAGTTTAAAGATAAAACAGGTGTAATTATGCGATATTCGTTAGAAACGATTTAAACGAGTGTTTTTTAACGATTGAGCCTTTGGGTTTGTAGGGTTTACCCTGCACGAACGAAGTGAGCTCTTTACTTGTTTGATTTTTAGCTAAAACAAGCCTTTAAGCCGTTCTACAAGAAGTTACTATAATCCTCTCTTTTTCATTGTAAATGGAGCGTAGCGACTTGTTTTGACCTTTTAAGATATCTTTTAGCTTGCGGAGCAAGGTTTCTTTTAAAAGTATTTTAATGATTCATTGATAGTCAAATATTATTATTTATTAAATTGCTCCATGATTTTCAATATCTTAATTTTGATTAAATAGTTAGTGCTTATTATATTTATCTTTAATACTTTGTCTTTTAAACCTTTTGGAGATGAAAAAAACCATTACTAACAGTGCTTACAGCGATTAAACAACGAGTAAATACTGTGCATTAAACGAGTAAATACTGTGTACTAAACGAGTAAATACTGTTTAAGAGACGAAATTAATTGTGTGTTTTCGTCTCTTGCTGTATTATTGAATAATACAACTAATAATAGGAGATGGGAGAATTTTATTATGCAAGATTCAAATCACGATATACCTCAAAGAGTTATACATATAGAAGATTTATCTCGGCAAAAAACAGTAGAACATAATGATTTAGTTACTAGCGTCGCCAAGATGGATAAAGTACCTATGAAGTTTTTTGAGTTAGCAGTATCTTGCCTAGATACCGGTAATGCTGCTATGAACAATACCGTTTTCTTATCAAAAAAAACTTTGTTTTCTTTCTTTAAAGCAGATGATAACGATAAACACTCAAGATTCAAAAAAGCTTTAACTACACTTCATAGACAGTCTATTTTTGAAGTTAGAGAAGTAAACGAGAAGGGTAAATTAAATTTTAAGATTATTTCTCCTATATCGAGTAGCGAATGGAACGATTATAATGATATCGTAGCAATTAAATTTACAGACGATATTATGCCTTATCTAATGGATCTAAAACGTAATTTCACACAGTACTTGATTACAGATATCATGGAACTAAACAGTAAGTATAGTATTGTTTTATATAAATGGTTTTCTATGAATTATAACCAATATGAAACTTACAAAGATACAATCAAACGTACGAAAAATCAGATTAATCAAATGAAAAATCCTTATATTGAGATGCAAGAATTACGTAGAATAACTAATACAGTTAATGAATATGAAAGAATATTTGATTTTGAAAAAAATATATTGAAATTAGCCTTGGAAGAAATAAATAAACACACACATTTCATTATTACTTATGACAAAATAAAAAAAGGCCGTTCAATCGTTGGAATTCAGTTTTATATTGGGAAAAAAACTGTGAAAAGTCCTCTACCTTACAAAGAAAATGATTTGGAGAGTATTAAAAGTAAAGCCCAAAAAGAACAGGAAGAACAAAATCTTTTCAATAAAGCTGTACAAAATAAATATACAACGTTACTAGGAGAAAATTTATTAGTTGGATTTAGAGATATGCAGGATGTATCTAAAATGGCTAATCTCCAAAAACAAGTTTATCCTCTTTATGATGATTTGAAAAAATTACGAGGTATCAACGGAGTCAAAGAACATATCAAATATGTAGCTAACCATAAAATTGGAGCAGAAAAACAAATGAAAAATATAGTTAGGTATCTTAAACGTTCAGTAGAGCAATATTTACAAATAGTAAAACTTCAAGATATAGACTAAAAATGAACAGATAAGTTTATTAAATGATAGTTTCATTTCTTTTCTATGCTATCATGTAAGATAGTATACAGATATCTAAAAAAATGAGAAGTGGTGATAATTTTGTCTGATGATCGTGTACAGATAATAGTTAGAACAACCTTTGAAGAGAAAAAAAAAATAAAAGAAATAGCAAAATCAAAAAAAAAATCTATGAACCAATTAATTATTGATAGTGTAGTTGATAGCTCTAATGATAGCGAAAATGATAGCAGTGATAGCTCTGTTGATAGCACTATTGTAGATGTCTTTAAAGATCAATTAGAGAACAAGGATAAGCAGATTGATAAATTACAAAATTTACTTGATCAACAACAACAATTATCTCTTCAATCAAATAAACAAATCGAACAATTACAGCTCCAGCTATCTAATGAAACAGAAATTGATTCCGAACATAGAAATAAAGTAGTGAATGAAAAAGATACTAGTGAAGCAAATGAAAAAAAAAGTTTTTTTAATAGAATATTTAAAAAATAAAACAGATAAAAAGATGTTGTTAAAATATCTTTTTATTTGTTTTATTCTTTAGTTTTATTTATTTTTCTGACTCTTAGAAACTCAACTACAGTAAGTGCTAGAGCCGTATATAATCCTTCACCTATAAAATTTTTATTTATTATGTACTCTACTGAGATACCAATAAAACTAGTAAAGATCATAACGAGGATGATATGAATATTTGGATGTTTCTTTATATTTTTTTTATATCTGTTGAACATAATATTACCTCTAACCGATATGATATGGCTATTTGTTCATGCTTATTTGTAAATGTAACTCTAGTAAATATGGTTTTTATTTTTCCAAGTCTGATTTTCTAAGTACAATATATCCTAAAATAATTAGACTGTATCCAAACCCAATATTTTGTTTTAATAAAGAAAAAATAGCTCCAATAAAAATAAGAATAGATAAAAATTGATAACCGTTTCTTTTATTTATTTTTTTCATTATGATATCTCCCATAACCATTCTCCTAACCTAGTA
>JAGQHW010000185.1 GCA_020431645.1 Carnobacterium sp.
AAATCAAGAGGTATGAGCCGATAAAAAAGAAAAAAACAAAAAAAATATAAAAATAACTGGGTATAATCGTAAAATTGTTATATAGTGAGTAGTACTAGAGCTGTTACAATAGTTATAACAAAGAGGTGGCATATGTCCAAGCAAAATTATACTATTACAGAGTTAAAAAAGGAATTAAATCAAGAACGGCATAACATAAGAAGAAAACTTGATACACTAGGTATAAAGGCGATTAACGAAGATAAAAGAGCTTATAAAACAGAGCCTCTAAAGTATAATTATCAAGCACTTCTTGATTTAGCCAAAGAGTTCGAGGTTGAACTTAGTTATAACAATAGTTATAACAATGTCCAAGGTGTTATAACAAATGTCCAAGCAGATAACAGACTAATTGAACAACTTCAAGAAGATTTAAAACATGAAAGAGAAAGAACTGCAAATTTAGAAAGACTATTAGATCAGCAACAAAGATTAAGTCTTAGTGATCGAAATAAAATAATAGCATTAGAGTTAGAAATAGAAGAAGTTGAAGAAGAAAAAGAGATAGAGAAAAAATCTAAATGGTATCATATATTTAGAAGAAAAAATAGGAGGTATTAAAATGAAAAAATTTAATGTAGCAGGAGCTTCTTTTAGAACTGAGAAAATAGACTTTGTATTAGAGAAATACTATAAAGATAAATCTAAACAAAATAGTGATTCGTACTTTGTAGATAATCAGCCACAAAAATATTCAAAGTATCCTGTTTTTATTACAAATAAAGTACAGTTAATACCAGAGCCAGAAAATAAACATGATGAAAATGCAATTAAAGTTTTAATTGATGATGTTCATCTAGGATATGTTCCAAGAACTCAAACAGAAGAAATTCATAAAGAAATAAAAGATGAAAATGAATATATTGCAGAAATTAAAGAAGATATAAAAAACCAATATAGTATTGAAATTTCAATATCAAAGAAATAAAGTAAAGTATTATCTCAGTTTGTCACAATAAGAATTAAGTAAAACTCAAGCTGTAATAAGAAATAAGTTAATGGATATAAATATTGAATTACTTATGTTTTATGATGTGGGTATGAATTTTAAAATATGAAATTTATTTTGTTTATACAAACTAAAGAATTAAAAAAACATTTAAAATGTTTCAGAAAAAATAAAGCCTATTCGTATGTTTGAATTCTATGCAGAGGGTAAAAATAGGATGTATAAATATAAAAGAGGAGAGTGTAATTTATGAATATAATTAAGAAGAAATGGTTGTTATCATTAGTACTTGTTATGGTATTATCAGTAGTAGCTGTAGGATGTACAGATAATACAGAAGATAAGGTAGATAAAGTAGTAGATGATGCAAAAGAATCAGTAGATGATGCAACAGAAGATGTAAGGAAAACTACCTACAATGATATTAAGTTTACACCAGAAGAAGCATTTGATAAGTTCATGGAATTGCATCCTGAAGCAAAAATTGAATCACTTGATTTAGATAAAGGATTAATGGATTATCAATATGTGGTAGAAGGTTATGATACTGAAAATGAATATGAAGTTAAAATTAATCCTGTAAATGGGGAAGTAATAAGTGATGAGACAGAAATGGCTGAATTAGATGATGAAAATGGTGAAATTACTAAAGAACATTTAGCTAAAGTGGATAGTCTTATAGATAAAGCTAAAGCAGAAGATGCAAGTGATTCTGAATTAGATGAATGGGATATATCTGTAGATGATGGAAGAGTAGTTATAGATATAGAAATAGGTACAATAGAATATTCTTATGATATGGATACTGAAGAATTAATAGAAAAAGATATGTAATAGAAGTTTTAAAATGGATGGATAAAAAATAGTATAGTTTAGAAGTTAAGAATATGGGAAATGTAAAAGTTCGTGTTAATAATGATGATGAAAATGCATTAACTTTAGATTCTAATGAAAGTGGTGAGATTTCTTCCACAATATATAGCCTAAGTAATAATTATAAATTTAAAGTTTTTCCAATACCTGATGGTGGAGAAATTAGTATAGATTAACTTATTTATCAAAAGTAATCTGTCAGTTTGTCTTAAATGCAATTAAGACAAACTATAAAAAAGAGGAGGACATTTGATGAAAAGAAATCTATTTTTAGCTCTTACACTGTTAGTAAGTGTTTTGTTAGTTGCTTGTAGCAATGGAAATGGAGATTCAACAGCAGTAAATGATTGGGAACCTACACAATATGATACCGTCAATAACTTTGATGGTGTTTCTATGAATATCAAAGAAGGTAGTGTCTATCCAACAGGATTAACAGTAATATTTGAGAATAACTCTGATAAACAATGTGTATATAGCGATGACTTTCTGATTGAAAAGAAAATTAAAGGAAGTTGGTATCAAGTACCTATTATCATAGATGAATACGGATTTAATGGTATCGGTTATGAGTTAGCTCCATCGGCAAATGAAGAGTTCACAATTGATTGGAATTGGCTTTATGGAGATTTAGATACCGGTGAATACCGTATAGTTAAAAAAATATTAGATTTTAGAGACACAGGAGATTTTGATGAATATAATTTAGCAGCAGAGTTCACAATTGATTAGATCAAGGTAATATATTTATAAAATGCACTAAATAGCTTTTAAACTAGAAAAGTCTAGTTTGACTTAATGCTAATTAAGTAAAACTCAAATAAAATATTAAAAGATTGATTGGTTAAGAGATAGGCTAAGCCTATCTCTATTTTATTTTTTAGGGAAAAGTGTAACATTTAATTGTGTATGGACACTTACATATTGAAAGCTCTTGAAAGGAGGTAACTAATTGTATGAGTTTGAACAGTTATATATTAAACACAGAAATAGAATATATAAATATTTATACTATTTATCAGGAGATAAATTTGCTGCTGAAGAATTAACACAAGAAACATTTTATAGAGCTTTTAATTCTATAAATAGCTTTAAAGGACATAGTAAAATATCAACTTGGTTATTTCAAATCGCAAAATATACTTTTTATAATTCTTTAAATAA
>JAGQHW010000186.1:0-2120 GCA_020431645.1 Carnobacterium sp.
ACTCACACTTCCAAAAAGATTATCTCCCCAACGTTTAGTTCCTTCAGTCAAAGCCTGCCCCCAATTGACAGAACATTTTGTTTTAGTACATGAAACACCATTCCCATTCATAAAAATAACCTCCTTAACAAATTTAAAACAATTATATGTTATCAAATATTATACCATTTCTCTTTATATTCTATATCAATATAATTTACATAAAATAAAAACACAAAAGCCCATTTTTTAAAGGTTCTGTATACACTATTATATAACAATTCATGTATTCAGTTTTTGACTACGATAACCATAAAGTTAACAAATTAATAACCATATCTTATCTGACTTAATGATGAAATATCCTTAATTAATTTTTGGTTCTCTTCCGAAAGATGTATCTTGTTATTTAATAAACAACGAGATATATCTAAATTTAATCTACTTAATATAATTGGAGTTGAACCTTGTTGGTTTTTTAACTCAATTGAATATTCCCCTAATATTTTTATTAATGGTAAATCTGTTGTGTTTTTTAACTTAGCTTGTAAGATAGTTAAAAACTTTATAGCTTCTTCTGATCTTTTATTTCCTCCGGTAAACCATTTTATTTTATTCATCTGTCTAGCCTTCCTTCTTTAAGATTTATCCTCTATTTTTTTACTTTGCATAATAATGATAATACATTATGTAATTCGTTTTGTACTCATTTTCAGGTGTTTTCCCCCCTTATTTATTCTCTATTTTCAATAAATATCCCCTGTCAAAAATCTAGGAGAAGTTTTTAAGGTCTTTTGTAATCTATTGGGATCGTAAAGAGAAAATAAAAGAATAAATAAGAAATTTAATAGCTAATATTTTTAAAAAAAGTAAATATCAAAAAAAGAACCTTATCTTGAAAAGGTTCTTGATACAGATTTCTATAAAATTTCATCTATTTTAAAATTGTTGCTTATGACCAAATAAATCTGAATGATTTCCAGTTTGAACGACCGTAAGAATAAGTTCTTCGTCATCAATTAAATAAATCAAAAGCCAATCAGGATTAATATGTAACTCCCTAACAGGACGTTTTTGTCCTACTAAAGAGTGATCATTATATTTCTCATCTAAAGGTTCTTGATTCACTAATTTTTTTAATACTTCTACAAAATCTTCTTCTTTATACTGACCACTACTAATCATTTTCTTGTACTGTTTTTTAAATAAAGAGGTTTTTCTTAGTTTCAGCATATTATCCTCTATGACCTTAAATCATTCATAAAGTTATCTACAGTATCATATACTTGAGCCTCAATCTTGCCATCCTGAATAGCATAAGCTTCTTCAATAGCTTTTTTAGTCTTAGTATTTGGCTTATCTAGTGTAATTGCAAACGGAAAACCGTTAGCCCTGACAGCTGTACTTAAAAAAATTTTAATAGCCTCATTAGTAGATGTACCTAAGTTGTTGAACAGTTCATCTGACTTTTCTTTCAATTCATTTTCCATGCGTATTTGAACATTTTTTGTAGTCAACTTAACCACTCCTTTCTACTCTTTTATTCTATCACCATTTTCATTGAAATTCAATACAAAACAATTGACTATCAATATTAACGAGTCTGTTTGAGAGGAATATATATACATACATGATTTTATGTTATTTAATGTATTGAGATATTTTTAAAAAAATATATGATAAAAGATAGTCTAGTAAGGAGAGATAAAAAATTATGAAAAATAAATTCAAGCTAATTTTTTTTTTAGTAGTTCTCGTTATTATCATATCAAGCTTATACATATCATCTAAAGATTTGTTAGTTAATCTAATAACAAAAAATGAAACCTCTGGAGAAATAGAGTATGTTTCTATTTATTCACATGGAAGTAGTAAGAAAATAGATGCTTTTAAAAGTGTAGATTTTGAGCTATATACCGTAGATTCAGCTAGCTTTACATCTTATATTTCTAACAGCAAGGTTCTTAATAAGATCAATAAAATTGTACTTACAGATTCTTCAGGAAACACTATTGATAATGATGAAATAATTACAGGGATTTTTCAATCAGCAGAAAAAATAGAACACGATATTTGGGACTTTCAGATTTTTAAAGTTCTTGATGATTATTTTGTTTTAGTAAAATTGAATGTAAATTGGG
>JAGQHW010000186.1:2129-2976 GCA_020431645.1 Carnobacterium sp.
AACACGATATTTGGGACTTCCAGATTTTTAAAGTTCTTGATGATTATTTTGTTTTAGTAAAATTGAATGTAAATTGGGTGTCACCTTGTGATTTTTATGAGTACGACATAGCTGATAAAGAATTAAATCTTTTGCATAGGTTTGAAGATAGTGACGTTATAGGTTTATCATTACCACGCTAATTAAATTTTTATGCAATTTGATCTGAGTGTCTAATTAGGTTATACCCAAAATAGACAGCTAGCAGCCATTGATTTAATTGAATTTCTACTGTCGTTTATACGTGTCGATTAACTAAGTTAGGTTCAATAGATAGAAAAAATAATGGAAATAAGAGATAAGTCTTTTAAAAAACTTTTAAAAGACTTATACTGAGTTAAAGTAAAGGAGAGGATTTATGTGGCTATGAAAATATTAGATATTCCAACATCTTCTATTTCCGAAGTAAAAAGGTCTCCTATGGAGATTTTTCAAAAAGCTGATAAAGAAGCTGCTGGAGTTTATATCTTTAATCGAGAAAAAGTTGCTGGAGTCATGCTAACGCAAAAACAGTATGAATCACTTAATAAAGAAGTTGATGGTCTTTATGATCAAATCGCTGATTTAATTGCTGAAAAGAGACTCTTAAACGAAAATATCATGACATTTTCTGATAGTGACGTACGTGGATCAATTGCAAATGAAGAACCTACTATCGATGAAGAAGATGGGTGGGAGTAGATTTTGTATCAGATTGAATGGACAGAGTATTCAAAAAATGATTATACTAAACTGGATGGCAGCCAAAAGATTTTTGTCGACAAAGCACTCAATCGCATTAAATTGCGCGGAATGAGCGCTGGTCAAC
>JAGQHW010000187.1 GCA_020431645.1 Carnobacterium sp.
AACTCCGTCTTCTACTAATCCATAATTTAAAATTTCTCCTCCAGGAAAATCTCCTTTTGAAGCTCTATCAGCAATGTCTTGAATGGCACTCCCAGTTTGTTTTAAAGTCGAAGTGAGTGTTACATTTCCACTACTATAATCCCCTTCAGCTGTTTGATCGCGGTCTGCACCAATAACCCATTTCTTGTCATTAGAGTTTGAATTCATCACGTCTTTTGCTTCAGCAAATACGCCATTACCAGAATCTCCTGCAGCTTGGAAAATAATATCTATTCCGCTTGCGTACATCGCCGCTGCTATCGCTTTCCCCTTAGCAGAATCAGCAAATGAACCCACATATTCTACCCTCACTTCTACTTCAGGTTTAACTGTTTTAACTCCTTGAACAAATCCTGCTTCAAATTTATCAATAATATCTGATTCTTGACCACCAATAAATCCTATTTTATTAGATAATGTTGACTCAGCTGCTGCGACTCCTGCTAAAAAAGCTGATTCATTATCTTTAAAAACTAGCGAAGCAACATTGTCCATTTTTGGCATAGCAACATCAACAATCGCAAAGTTTGTTGCAGGGTATTGA
The DNA here is from genome assembly GCA_020431645.1 of Carnobacterium sp. GTDB lineage: Bacteria > Bacillota > Bacilli > Lactobacillales > Carnobacteriaceae > Carnobacterium_A. The sequence goes on from JAGQHW010000187.1 coordinate 584, forward strand.
GGTGCTACCTCAATCAAAGCTTCAGTTAATTTAAAGCCCATTGCTACAACTGTATCAAATTTATTGTTTGCCAATGTTTGTAAGTTCATCACGTAATCAGAGGCTGATTCAGCTTGGATGTAATCATATCCCTGGAGACCTTTTGATAAATGATTCTTTTGACCCCATGCTTTTAAACCTTCCCACGCTGATTGATTAAATGATTTATCATCAATTCCACTAAAATCAGCTGCTAGTCCAACTGTTCCATTCTTTTTTTCGTCAATTGATGCTTTTGCAGGATTTTCGGCTCCGCATGCTCCTAATAAGATACTAATAGTTACCCCAGCTGCAATAAAACTTAAAGAATGATTTATTTTCAATTTTGTAAATCCCCCGTTTTTTTTATTTGTTTTCTTTGTATGTTCATCCTATCATCTGTGGATTGTTTTGTAAACATAAATACGACAATTAAAAATGAAAAATACATAATCGTTCGTTTTTAATCGTTTTAAAAAAGGAATATCAGTTTTTCTATTGAAAATAAAAGTTTTTCACTTAAATACAAAATATCTAACTATTTTTTATTGCAATCAGTTTTCAAAACACTTATGATGATAAATGGTATCATTTCATATTTGCTTTAGGAGGAAATCATTTGAAAAATTTTTTTCAGTTAGAACAAAATAACACAACTATACAAACTGAGATCTTAGCAGGCTTAACTACTTTTTTTACTATGGCTTACATTATTGTAGTTAATCCTGTTATTTTATCAGCAGCTGGTATACCCTTTAATCAGATTTTTATGGCAACGATTGTTTCGGCAATAGTCGGTACAACTTGGATGGCTTTAGCCGCTAATTATCCTATTGGCGTTGCTCCAGGACTAGGATTAAATGCTTACTTTGTAACTGTTGTCGCTAGTGGTGTTGATTATAAAACTGCTTTTTCTTCTGTTTTTGTAGCTGGTATTATTTTCTTATTGCTATCATTTACAACTTTTAGAGAAAGGCTAATTGGCGCTATTCCTGAATCTTTAAAGTCAGCTATTGCAGCTGGCATTGGTCTATTCATAGCTTTTATTGGGTTACGACTCTCTAACGTTATCGTTGGAAATGAAGAAACATTAGTTGCATTAGGAGACTTGAAGGATCCTGGTGTTTTACTGACTTTATTTGGTATTATTTTAAGTATTAGTTTAATGATTTTAAATGTAAAGGGTGCTTTATTCATTGGAATGATTGTTATCACCATCATCAGTTACTTTTTGGGCATGATTCAATTTAATGGAATTGTCGCCTTACCTGATTTTGGATTTGATTTAATGATTACAAACCCAATAACTCCATTTATAGATATTTTCTCGAACGGTCTTTATGGTGCTGTCATCTCATTTTTATTAATTACTATATTTGATACTACTGGAACATTAATTGCTGTAACAAAACGTGCAGGCTTAATGAAGGATGGCAAGTTAAAAAATGCTAGACAAGCTTTGCTATCTGATGCGATTGGTACAACAGTTGGTGCATTATTTGGAACTAGCCCAACAACTGCATTTGCCGAGTCTGGAACAGGCGTTGCAGCCGGTGGGAGGACTGGTTTGACAGCTTTAACAATTGCTACATTATTTGCATTGTCCAGTTTCTTTTATCCTCTATTTAATGTTATTTCCAGCGTATCAGCTATCACTTCTCCTGCTTTAGTTATCGTTGGTACAATTATGATGGCAAGTACCGCTGAGATAAATTGGTTTGATTTATCAGAAGCATTTCCTGCATTCATCGTCATTCTTACTATGCCTTTAACAGGTAGTATTGCGACTGGTTTAGCTTTAGGTTTTATCAGTTACCCTATTACGAAATTTTTTAGCGGGCAAACAAAAGATGTCCATCCCTTTGTTTATATTTTTGCTTTTCTATTTATTATTCAGCTATTTTTCTTGAGTTAAAAAAAATCCTTAACACTCTCTCATACGAGAAATTGTTAAGGATTTTTAATTTATCTACTTTTGACTAATAAATCAATGGCTTCTTTGATACTTTCTTCATGACTAGAACCATTATGCGCACTTTCTGCAACACACCCTACTAAGTTTTCTGCAACTATAATACCCATAGCGCGATCAATACTGGTTCGAATAGCAGATAATTGAGTGACAACGTCTTTGCAACCTTGCCCTTCTTCCATCATCTTTATTACGCCTCGCATTTGGCCTTCTGATCTTTTTATTCGATTGATTACTTTAATATTCGGTTTATATTCATTCATTTTATTTTCCATTTAAACTGCCTCCCTATTACATTTTGTTAATTCTTCTTTTTATCTTGGTTTCTTTTTAACGTAAATTTAGTAGGAACAGGGTCATACCCACCACGAACAAATGGATGACACCTCAAAATTCTAGCC
>JAGQHW010000188.1 GCA_020431645.1 Carnobacterium sp.
CCCTTTAAAACGACTGGGAAAGTTGAAAAAGAATTGGGTTGGAAGAAACTTTACACTAAAGAAAAGAATGATACTAAAGAAGTAGAGCCGACTTTACCAAACGTTTGTATGAATGATACCGTCATTAGTAAACCAGAAACTAAAAAAGGACTAACCCAACCACCAAAATATTATACAGAGGGTACGTTAATAACCGCTATGAAAAATGTTGGAGGATCAAGTGACAATAAAGAAAACAAAGATATTTTAAAAGAAACAGAAGGCATTGGAACAGAAGCAACAAGAGCAAATGTAATAGAAACACTTAAAAAACAAGAGTATATCATTGTTCAAAAGAAACATATTCTTGTGACAGAAAAAGCAAAAACACTTTGCGAAATTATTAAAAATGATGAAATAACCAATGCAGATATGACTGCGAAATGGGAAAAATATTTAAAGAAGATTCGTAACGAAGCAGGAACACAAGAAGCCTTTCTGAAAAGTATTACTAACTTTATCAATCATTTAATAAGCAATGTACAAGAAACATTTAATAATAGTGCTATTAAAACTCATGTTCAAGAAATTGAAAACAGTAAAGCAATAGGCATTTGTCCTAATTGTCAGAAAGATATTGTAGATAAAGGAAAATTTTATGGCTGTACTGGATATAAAGAGGGTTGCAAATTCTCTTTACCAAAACAATGGAGCAGTAAAACATTAACTAAGAAAAATATATCTGATCTTTTAACGAAAAAAGAAACAACAACAATTAAAGGATTCAAGAGTAAAAAAGGAACGCCATTTAATGCTAAATTAAAATTAAAAGAAGGCAAACTAGAATTTTTTTTTGAAAATAAAAAGAAAAAAGAAATATAGAGTTTTTAGAGAAGCGTTCTAAGGTCATTTCAAAAAAATAACAAGACAACAAACAACCCACTAATAAACCCTAGAGAGCTATTAGGTAAAAAGATAGAAAGCAGCAATCACCAGATTGTCACTCTCTATCTTTTTTATTGATTTAAGGGCATTATTCTCATTACCCCAAGTCATTCCTTTCATATTTTTAAAGTCTGTCTTTCGCCTACCTGTTTTTATCACAAGTGACATTGACAATAAAGGGTAAATAGCACTCGTACCTCGCCCTTTACAGTGAATTTCCCTCGTGATAAGGGATAAACAGGCGAAGGACGGACGACTTGAAAAAAGAACACGAAAGGAAAGGGGCCAATCAATGAGAATAATTAAAAATTAAAAGATTAAAAAAAATTAAAAGATAGGCTCGAAACAAACACCAAGAAAAAAGGTTTTTAAAACCAAAATAAGAAAGGAAGTAAAAAAAATGATAAAACTAACATCTACAGACCAAATTATCGGAGTATATGATAAACAAAAATTGGATTTTGATAGATACGATATTGAAGTAAGTACAACTTTTTCAACAAAAGACTATTCTTTAGTTGTTGATTTTATAAATGAAGAAATTATAGGAGAGTGTATTGCTTATGGCAGTTGGTTTGATATTGAAGAAATCGAATGTTTAGAATTGTTAGAAATAATTTTAAAAGATAATAAACCAAAAAGAGATTTTTCTTATATTACAAAAAAATTGAAATTGAGAGGAGTAGTTAAAAATGAACACTACAAATAATATTAATACTGACCAAGAAAATTTTGACAAATATATGATTAAACAAGGTTCTATAGATTCAACAAATGAGTATTCTATTATCGTTAATTTTAAAACAGAAACGATATCGGGTGCTTGTTTCAGAAATGGCTTCTTAGACCATATGATAGACATTAAAAAATGTATTGAGTTGCTGGAAGATATTAAAAAGTATTATATACCAAAAAGAGACTTTTCATCTATTTTAGAAAAATACATGCTATAAAAAAGGAGAAATTTAAAATGATAATTAATAAAATAAAAAATTTGAATAAAAAGAGTTTTATTTATTACAAAACAGGACAAAAAACCGAATTACTTGAAGCAACAGGATTAAAAATAGTTAGTGAAAATGAAAATTTATATTTTAGAAATACGTTAACTAATCAATTACATTTCATCTATTCTTTGGAACAAGCCGAAAAAATAATAAAAGAAAATATCAAAAGTAATTTTGGAGAATATATAGAAATAGAAGATAGAGAGTTCTATAAAGAAAATGTTGGTGTTAAAGCATTATATCGAAATGCATTAATTATAATGAAGAAACCATAGTCAAAATACATTAGCTGCAATAGTGACATTAAATTATTGTGTTATGGATTTAAAAAATATTGATACCTACACTCGATACTTTTTTGTAGGTATCTTTTCTTTATTAAATAGTAAAGTGGAGTCATTTAATTCTATATATACGTGCAAAATAAACTATCTATTATAGACAAGATGATGAAGATAGTTGATATTTCTGCAATAAAATATTTATAAGTTCCAAATACATTAAGTAGATAGTATGAATTAGCTTTACAAAACGAACATACGTTCGTATAAAGAAGACAAAGAAATAAGGAGTGGAGTACTTTGGATAATACAAATCTAGATAATAATTTTATTATTAATCCTACCACTTCTGGTTATAGTGACCGGAAAATGGCCAAGTGGCAAGGATTAATATTATCCGAACATAATGAATTGACATCCGAAAAAAACAAACACGCTAAAAAAATTAATTTAAAAAAAGATAAACAGGAAGAAGAACAAGTCTATGAGTTAATCGATTATTCTTATAGTCAAAAAAAAGTAGTTATTATTCAAGTAGATTGTTTATTCGATGGGAAATATGAGGATGATATTGTAGGAGTTGTATGTGGGTATTTTCATGAAAATATTTATCTTCAAAAAGAAAATAGTGAAGTGGTTGTTTGTGATATAGGTTTGATCCGCCATATTGAAGTAGAAAAAACGATTAAATGGTACAAGAAATAACGACTTATAAAGAAAGGGTGTGTTTATT
>JAGQHW010000189.1 GCA_020431645.1 Carnobacterium sp.
TTCATTTTCTTCAAGCATATTGGTATAGATTTTTGGTAGATGCTAAAATGTATGAGTGTGAAAAGTATGATAAGAAGATGGATTCACAGGGAGATTTAAAGTAGGAGGATGAGTTAATGAGACGGTTATTAGTAGTTTTTAAAAATATTGTATCCATGCCTTCGCGCTTGTTTAATCATATTTCCATTTTTGCAGTTTTTCAGGATGATGAGATAAATAAGACAGCTGCTGTTTGTTCAGGTGTTAAGTTTTATCGTGGAAAAATCGGTAAATACTCTTATATTGGTAGTAGTAGTTTTGTTATTGATACAAAAATAGGGAATTATACTTCAATTGCACCTGATTGTTATATTGGAGGAACAAATCACCCAATTAATTGGGTTTCTACATCACCTGTTTTTCATAAGTGGGGAAATATTATGAAAAAAAACTTCTCTGATCACGAATTTGAAATCTTTAATAAGACAATTATTGGAAATGATGTCTGGATCGGTAATAAAGTAATGATAAAGGCTGGAACAACTATTTCAGACGGTGCTGTAATAGGTATGGGTTCTATAGTCACAAAAGATATTGGACCTTATGAAATTTGGGCAGGTAATCCAGCTAGACTAATACGTAAAAGATTTGATGACGAGACGATAAAAAAAATGATGATTATTCAGTGGTGGAATTGGGATGATGACAAAATTGAAAAAAATAGCAAGAACTTTAATTCAGTTGAAAAATTTTTAAGGAGTGCATTATGAAAATAGTACATTTATGTTTAGGAAGTTTTTATCCGGATAATTTTTCATATCAAGAGAACATGCTACCAAAATTCCATAAAGAACAGGGCCATGATGTTGAAGTGATAGCATCTTTATTTACTTTTGATAAGAATGGAAAAGGGACCTATATTAAAAATGGAAGCTCTTATCGTAATGAATATGATATCCTTGTTACTAGGCTAAATTATAAACACCCACTTAAGGTATACCGTAAATTGAAAAGATATGTTGGTACTTTAGATGCGATTAAAAAATCAGCGCCAGATATTTTGTTCATTCATGGATGTCAATTTATGGATATGGATATTGTAGTTGAATTTTTGAAACAAAGATCTAGTGTAAAAGTATATGTTGATAATCATGCCGATTTCTCTAATAGTGCTACAAATTTTTTATCAAAAAATATTTTGCATAAAATTATTTGGAAACATACCTCACACATTATTGAACCTTATACAACAAAATTTTATGGAGTTTTGCCTGCACGGGTTGATTTTCTTAAGAATATTTATAAACTTCCACCTGAAAAATGCGAACTGCTAGTTATGGGAGCAGATGACAGCAAAATCAAAGAAACTTTGAGACTCAATTCAAGAGAAAGAATTCGGGAAAGGTACAATATTTCACCTGATGAATTTCTCGTTATGACAGGTGGGAAAATTGATATATTTAAAACCCAAACTCTACTTTTAATGGAAGCTGTCAAAAATATGACAGATTCAAAAGTTAAGTTGATTGTTTTTGGTTCTGTTACTCCAGAATTAAAAGAAAAAGTAAATAGCTTATGTTACGGATTAAAGGTTCAGTATATAGGTTGGGTTGAGTCAGATCTATCTTATCAGTATTTTTCGGCAGCTGATTTAGTTGTTTTTCCAGGAAGACATTCAGTTTTTTGGGAACAAGTTACAGGTATGGGAATTCCAATGGTGTGTAAGTATTGGCAAGGTACTACACATGTTGATATTGGAGGAAATGTTGTTTTCCTAAAAGAAGACTCGGTTAAAGAAATACAAACTATAATTGAAGAATTATCAACAAACCAGAAGAAGTATAACATAATGAAGACTGTTGCAATGGGAGAGGGGAAACAGAGGTTTTTATATAGTGAAATCGCAAAAAATGCAATATTAACTAGGTAATATTCGAAATCAGAACTTTTAATACCAGTGAAAATTTGTCAATCTAAACTATTATTTATATGAGATTAAATTGATAAAGTCTATATAATTGTGTGAAAAGGAAAAAGCCACATGAAATCCTGTTTACGGTACAATGTTTTTAACCACAAAAACATACCCAGTAGGCAATCATATGACCTAAGTACATTTTACATTGGAACCGAAAAAATACAAAGCTTAATGGAACATTCGGTAAAAGACGATACCGCCAAAAGTATTTTATGAAGGTAAGAAAAAATACCAAAAAGCCTGTGAGAAATTAGATAATGGTTTTGAAGATGCCTTCCAGTATACGGTAATGGAACAGATCCACTCTCGATTAAAAACTAACAATTTAATTGAGCGACTAAATCAAGAAGTACGTCGCCGTGAGAAAACTATCCGTATTTTCCCGAATGTTGCTTCGGCTAACCGATTGGTTGGCGCTGTTTTAATGGATGATCATGAAGAATGGATAAGTTCGACACGCAAATATATCCAGTTCTAAAACAGCTGTAACCTACAAAAAAGACAACTTATTTTCAACCATGCATTGTACTATAACTTTTACACAAGATTATGGACTTGACTATTAAATTAGCGGGAAAATTTAATACTATAATACTAATGACATTAAACTGATTGAGAATGGATACTTTAGTTAAGATTATATTTGTGTTGAAATGATTTTAGACCATATAATATTGTTGTTAGAAACTCAAATAATCAACAGTTGTATTTTAATTTTAAGTTTAACATCCAAGGAGAAAATAAAAAAATGCATGCTCCAAAAGAATGAATTTACCATGTAACCACTTTAATTGAAGTATCGTCATTGTTTATAATCATTTTATCGTACGCAAAAGTACCTGAATTGAAACCTCATTCGAACTTAAAAATTCTATTCTTGTTATCCTTTAAAAAAATAATCTCCTTTAATATTTTTAAAGATTACTAACAAAATCTTATCAGTCAAATCTAAAAACGAAATTGATTATAAATAAAGAAATAAATA
>JAGQHW010000018.1:0-7857 GCA_020431645.1 Carnobacterium sp.
GTTTTTAATGATGGACCAACTGAATCAGGTGGTTTACGTTATTGTATTAACTCTGCAGCCTTGCGTTTTGTTTCAAAAGAACAATTAGAACAAGAAGGTTATGGTTTTTATTTGAGACTATTTGCTTGATATACTTGAATTTAAAAAATCTTTCACTATTTTTTAGTGGAGGATTTTTTGTTTGATTAGACTAGACAAAAAAAGATAAATGGTTTTAGAACGTTCTTTTAAATGGTTAAATATGTTAGAATGAAAAGGGAACAGGTGTGCTTATTAGGCTTCCTGGATATCTGAATGAATGGAGCTAAAAGAATGTATGAGTACCTTAAGGGCATAGTAACTTTTATTGGCCCTGCATATATAGTAGTAGAATTAAATGGAATAGGCTATCTGCTTTATATAGCAAATCCTTTTCGATTTTCAAACCAATTAAATCAAGAAACAATCATCTATGTTCATCAAGCGGTTAGAGAAGATGCCATTACTTTGTATGGATTCAAAGACTACAATGAAAAGCAATTGTATTTAAAATTAATTAGCGTATCTGGTATTGGTCCTAAGAGTGGTTTAGCAATACTAGCAAATGATGACCATGCAGGTCTAGTTTATGCTATTGAAAATGAAGAGGTTTCTTATTTAATGAAATTTCCAGGAGTAGGTAAAAAGACTGCTGCTCAAATCATTTTAGATTTGAAAGGGAAATTAGATGATTTAGAAATCATTAGAGTACCGATTGATGGAGTTATGCAACAAGAATTAAGCTTATCACAGGACCAAAAACCAGTGAATGAAGCTATAGAAGCATTAACAGCTCTTGGATACAGTACGAAAGAGATAAAAAAAGTTGAACCAGAAATTCGTAAGATGAATAAAGAAACAACGGATGCTTACTTGAGAGAAGCCCTACGTTTATTAATGAAAAAATAAATGGGTTCATAAAAAGAGGTGAATGAAAGATGTCGGATCAAGAACGTATTATCTCGGGAGAAAGTGATAGTTCAGATGAGTTATCGATTGAGAAATCATTAAGACCTCAATATCTAAATCAATACATCGGTCAGTCAAAGTTAAAATTAGAATTGGGTATTTATATTTCAGCTGCTAAAAGTAGAGAAGAGGCATTAGATCATGTGCTCTTATATGGTCCACCTGGACTAGGTAAAACAACAATGGCAATGGTGATATCTAACGAAATGGCAGTCAATATTCGTACGACAAGTGGTCCGGCAATTGAAAAAGCCGGAGACCTCGTTGCGTTACTAAATGAATTAGAGCCAGGTGATGTTTTATTTATCGATGAAATTCACAGAATGCCACGAATGGTAGAAGAAATGCTTTATTCGGCAATGGAAGATTACTTTGTTGACATCATTGTTGGGCAAGGCCCAACAGCTCATCCTGTTCATTTTCCTTTACCACCTTTTACACTAATAGGTGCAACAACTAGAGCAGGGATGTTATCTGCCCCTTTACGAGATCGTTTTGGGATTGTGTCCCATATGGAATATTATACAGTTGAAGATTTAAGCGATATTGTCATTCGTTCTGCTGATATTTTTCAGACCGAAATTCATTCTGAAGGTGCATTAGAAATTGCTAGAAGATCTAGAGGAACACCACGTGTAGCAAATCGTTTATTAAAAAGAGTGAGAGACTATGCACAGGTACAATCAAATGGTGTAGTAGATAAAAATGTGGCAGACGAAGCTTTAACAATGTTAAGAGTCGATCAAAAGGGATTAGATTTCGTCGATCAAAAAATGGTCCGAACAATGATTGAAATTTATCAAGGTGGTCCAGTAGGGCTTTCAACAATTGCAGCTAATATTGGAGAAGAAATGGAAACAATTGAAGACATGGTGGAACCTTATTTATTGCAAATGGGCTTTATTCAGCGGACGCCACGTGGTAGAATTGTTACACAATTAGGGTTTGATCATTTAGGTTATCCTAAAAACAATTAAGAACAGGGGCGCTAAGTTATGTTATCAACAAATGATTTTGATTTTGAATTACCAGAGGAGTTAATTGCACAAACTCCATTGGAAGACCGCTCTGGCTCAAAGCTATTGCTATTGAACAAACAAAGTGGTGAAATAAGAGACGAATACTTTCCAGCTATTTTAAATGAACTAGAGTCTGGTGATGCGTTAGTTATGAATGATACACGTGTATTACCAGCCAGACTTCATGGAGTCAAACCTGAAACAGGTGGACACTTAGAAGTTTTGTTGTTAAAAAATACTACTGATGATCAATGGGAAACATTGGTTAAACCTGCAAAAAGAGCAAAAATAGGAACGAAAATTTCATTTGGTGATGGCCGTTTAAAAGCTATTGTAAGAGAAGAGTTAGACCATGGTGGTCGAATAATTGAATTTTATTATGAAGGAATTTTTCTAGAAGTATTAGAATCGCTTGGCGAAATGCCATTGCCTCCTTATATAAAAGAACGCTTAGAAGACAATGAGCGTTATCAGACAGTTTATGCGAAAGAAAACGGATCTGCTGCAGCTCCCACTGCAGGACTACATTTTACACAAGAGTTGTTAGAAGAAATTAAAGCAAAAGGAGTTAAACTTGTATTCTTAACACTTCATGTAGGTTTAGGGACGTTTAGGCCAGTGAGCGTTGATTCAATTGAAGACCATGAGATGCATTCTGAATTCTATCGATTATCCGATGAGGCAGCAAATCAGTTAAATGAAGTGAAAGCTGCTGGAGGAAAAATTATAGCAGTTGGTACAACGTCTATTCGAACACTTGAAACAATTGGAACTAAGTTTGATGGTGAAATTAAAGCAGACAGTGGTTGGACAAGCATTTTTATTTCTCCAGGTTATAAGTTCAAACTGATTGATGCTTTTCTAACAAACTTTCATTTACCAAAATCCACTCTTGTCATGTTAGTCAGTGCTTTTGCTGGTAGAGAGAAAGTATTGGAAGCTTATGAGCATGCGGTAAAAGAAAAATATCGTTTTTTTAGTTTCGGAGATGCCATGTTTGTAAAGTAAAGCAACGAATGTGTCAACTAGAATTGAAAATAAAAAAAAGAGAAGCCGGCTAATAAAAGCCGACTTCTTTTTTAAGAGAGGTATGAGTGAACTATTTTTTATTCTTTAGAAACTTTATACTTAACTACTGAATCTCTTTTCATAAACGATATACATCTTACTTTACTTCATTCGTAACACTAAACTAAGCTAATTCTTCTAACGTGTAAAAAAGGGTTCTTAAATTTACTACTAACAATCTTACTAATCGTTTACAAACGTTGCTTAATAAAATGTGAATCTGGTAAACCAAAACAAATATTGAATCAATTGTTTCTTTGAAACTAAACAACTTAGAAATTCTTTCATTCACTCATACTTTCATCTCTCTTTACACTCATAATATACCACAAAAAGATACCGCTTACAAATGATATGTACTTCATTTGTAAAATGAATTTGCAAATCGATAAAAACATTAGTATAGTTAGTAAGTTACAATTAGATAAGCACTAAATACACTTTTTTAAAGTATAACGAAAGTAGGAAAAAAATATGTCAGAACCAGCAATTAAATACCGTTTAATAAAAAAAGAAAAGCATACAGGTGCCCGTTTAGGAGAAATCATCACTCCACACGGAACTTTTGAAACACCGATGTTTATGCCAGTAGGGACGTTAGCAAGTGTTAAAAGCATTGCTCCAGAAGAATTAGAGACGATGGGAGCAAACATTATTCTAAGTAATACCTATCATCTATGGCTTAGACCAGGTGAGGATATTGTTGAAGAAGCAGGTGGATTGCACAAATTTATGAACTGGGACAAAGGAATCTTAACCGATTCAGGTGGATTTCAAGTTTTTTCTTTGAGTGAGCTAAGACAAATTGAAGAAAAAGGTGTGCATTTTAGAAATCATTTAAACGGATCAAAAATGTTTCTTTCGCCCGAAAAAGCAATTCAAATTCAAAACAAATTAGGTCCAGATATTATGATGAGTTTTGATGAGTGCCCACCTTTTGATGAAAGTTTCGACTATGTAAAAAAATCCGTAGAACGGACAACACGTTGGGCAGAGCGTGGTTTAAAGGCTCATGCTAAACCTGATAGTCAAGGTTTATTTGGAATAATTCAAGGAGCAGGATATAAAGAACTACGTGAGCAAAGCGCTAAAGAGCTTGTTGCAATGGACTTTCCTGGTTATTCAATCGGAGGATTATCAGTAGGAGAACCCAAGCATTCAATGAATGAAGTACTTGAATACACTACGCCTTTAATACCAGAAAATAAGCCGCGATACTTGATGGGTGTTGGAACAGCTGATTCACTGATTGATGGAGTAATAAGAGGAGTAGATATGTTTGATTGTGTCTTACCAACTAGAATAGCAAGAAATGGTACAGTAATGACAAGTCAAGGACGCGTAGTCATCAAAAATGCTAAATACGAGCGTGACTTTGGACCATTAGATCCAAAATGTGATTGTTATACATGTAAAAATTATAGTCGTGCCTACATCCGCCATTTAATCAAAGCAGATGAAACGTTTGGCTTACGCTTAACAAGTTACCATAACCTTTATTTTCTCTTGAATGTGATGAAAGAAGTTAGACAAGCTATTAGAGAAGACAATCTATTAGAATATAGAGAAAGCTTTTTTGAAGAATACGGCTACAATAAACCAAATGCAAAAAATTTCTAAAACTTAATAAAAAAATAAGTGGTACTAAGGAGCAAGTTTTGGTACAGTTAGTATTGAGATAAATTTTTAAAACATAGAATGGAGTGAAGTAATGGAATTTCTTGCTAGTATTTTACCTTTTGCTGCAATTATGGGCTTAATGTATTTCATGATGATTAGACCTCAAAAAAAGGCTGCAGACAAAACTAAAAATATGTTGTCTTCAATGAAAAAGGGCGATGGTGTTGTAACGATTGGTGGTTTGCATGGAGTAATTGATGAAATCAATGAAACGGATAAGACCGTAGTTATAAATTGCGAAGGTATCTTTTTAACTTTTGAAAGACGTGCAATTGCTCGTATTAAAGATTTAGCAGTAGCTTCTACAATTGAAACATTTGAAACAGAACCAGAAGATAGCGATTTAAACAGATAACAATGTATGGCTAAAAAAGCAAAAGAAAAGAGAACAATCTTTCTTTTGCTTTTTTTATTTAAGATAAAAATAATTCTTACTAGAATAGAGGTGTTAAAATTGAATGATTCTACGATTTCTTTATTTGAAAAAATAAAGCCTTGGCTAAATTTGAAGACAACAGAATTTCATTTATTAGGGTATACACAAATATCCCAAGCTGATTTATGGCGATATCTAATTTCTTTTTCTTGGAAAAAAATGATTCCTATTCATTACTATCAGCAAATTGAATGTATTATGCAGTTAACACCAAATGACTATTTAAATTTTGCGTCAGTCGAAGCATTGGTATCTCCTATAAGTTTATTAGAAGATATGAATATAGATGATTTATTATAAGAATAGTTATATAAAAAAATAGTTTTGGATTATAAGTCGAAAACACCTCAAAAATTAGAATAATTCTGATTTTTGAGGTGTTTTTTAGATTTAATTTAAGTAAGCTAAAAAAGCATGTTTAAATCAACTTTATAAAATGTTAAACGTATTAATACTTAACAATTCAGAAAAATGAATAATAGATTTTGTTCTAATAAGCTTTAATTGTGAAATCAATATCATTTGATAAAATTAATCACACTTTGATTTTTTTCATTTCAAAGGGTGGAAAAAAAGGAAGAAAGCGCTTTATTTAAGGGTTTAACTAATAATATAAGCTTTTTTAAAAAAACAATAAAAAAAGCTTTACATTTTAATATGAATGAATTATGATTAGGTTGTGAATAAGTTAACAATAAAAAGACGGAGGAATATAAAATGACTTCTACAAAATTAGATAATAAAGTAAAAAAAGATACGGTTGAATTAACAGAGAAAAAATCACCTATCGAAGTGGCTATTAATGAAATGACAGCTAAAGGTAAAAAAGCATTAGCAACATTAGAAACAATGAATCAAGAACAAATCGATCATATTTGTCATCAGATGGCAATAGCTGGATTAAATGAACACATGCTTTTAGCTAAAATGGCAGTTGAAGAAACAGGTAGAGGAATTTATGAAGATAAATGTATTAAAAATATGTTTGCTACAGAGTCTATCTGGAATACAATCAAACATGATAAAACTGCTGGAATTATAAGTGACGATGAACAAAGTCAACTAATTGAAGTAGCGACTCCTGTTGGAATAGTTTGTGGAGTAACTCCTGTAACTAACCCTACTTCAACAACATTATTTAAAGCATTAATTTCAATCAAAACACGTAACCCAATTATTTTCGCTTTCCATCCAAGTGCTCAAAAATGTTCAGAAGCATCAGCACAAATTGTACTGAATGCTGCCATTAAAGCAGGAGCTCCAGAAGATTGTATTCAATGGATTAAGCAACCTTCACTAGAAGGTACAAACTTATTGATGAATCATTCAGATATCGCTATTGTTTTAGCAACTGGTGGATCAGCAATGGTAAAAGCTGCTTATTCAACAGGAAAACCAGCTTTAGGAGTAGGACCAGGAAACGTCCCAAGTTATATTGAAAAATCTGCTAAAATTAAACGTGCTGTTAACGACGTTATTGCTTCAAAATCATTTGATAACGGTATGATTTGTGCTTCAGAACAAGCTGTTATTGTTGATCAAGAAATTTATGAAGAAGTAAAAGCAGAATTTATAAAACATCAAGTATACGTTGTTAAACCTAGTGAACTAAAAAGACTTGAAGATGCAGTGATGAATCCAACAAAAACAGCCGTTAACGCAGCAATCGTAGGGAAATCAGCAGAAGAAATCGCTGACCTTGCAGGAATCAAAGTTCCAAAAGGCACAAAAATTATTATCGCTGAATTAGATGGAGTTGGAGAAAACTACCCATTGTCACGTGAAAAATTATCACCAGTATTGGCTATGCTTAAATCAACTTCAACTGAAGATGGATTTTCATTAGCTCAACAAATGCTAGAATTAGGTGGTCTAGGTCACTCTGCAGCCATTCATACATTAAATGATGAGTTAGCTAAAAAATATGGAGAGCAAATGAAAGCTTGTCGTATCTTAGTCAACTCTCCTACAGCACAAGGTGGTATCGGCGATTTGTATAATAACATGATTCCTTCATTAACTCTTGGATGTGGTTCATATGGTAAGAACTCAGTATCTAAGAACGTGTCTACTATTAACTTAATGAACATTAAGACAATTGCAAAACGTAGAAATCATATGCAATGGTTTAAATTACCATCAAAAATTTATTTCGAAAAATACTCTATTCAATATTTACAAAAAATGGAAAACATCAAAAAAGTATTCTTAGTTTGTGATCCAGGTATGATTGAATTTGGTTATGCAGATAAAGTTATTGCTGAATTGAATAAAAGAAAAGAAAGCGTACAAGTAGAAATATTCTCAGCAGTAGAGCCTAACCCATCAACAAATACTGTAATGGCCGGAGCAGAAGCTATGCTTCAATTCCAACCTGATACCATTATCGCTATTGGTGGAGGTTCAGCAATGGATGCTGCTAAAGGTATGTGGTTGTTCTATGAAAAACCAGAAACAGAATTCTTTGGAGCAAAACAAAAATTCCTAGATATCCGTAAAAGAACATATAAAATCCCTACATTAAACAAAACTCAATTTGTTTGTATCCCTACTACATCAGGAACGGGTGCAGAAGTAACACCATTTGCAGTTATTACAGATAGTGAAACACACGTAAAATATCCTTTAGCTGATTATGCTTTGACACCCGATGTTGCTATCATCGAT
>JAGQHW010000018.1:7956-26913 GCA_020431645.1 Carnobacterium sp.
ATGAGTGTTCCTAAATCTGTTACAGCTGATACAGGAATGGACGTTTTAACACATGCAATCGAATCTTATGTATCTGTTATGGCAAGCGATTTTACAAAAGGGTTAAGTTTACAATCTATTAAATTAGTCTTCCAAAATTTACGTGATTCTTACGCATATGCAAATGAAGATGCAAGAGAAAAAATGCATAACGCTTCTACAATGGCTGGTATGGCATTTGCAAATGCATTCTTAGGAATTAACCACTCTATTGCTCATAAGATAGGTGGAGAGTATAACATTGCTCACGGACGTACAAACGCAATCTTATTGCCTCATGTTATCCGTTACAATGCAAAAGATCCTTCAAAACACGCATTATTTCCTAAATATGAGTTCTTTAAAGCTGATGAAGATTACGCTGAAATCGCTCGTTTCATGGGCTTCAAAGGAAATACAACAGAAGAATTAGTAGAATCATTAATCTTTGAAATCAATAAATTAGGTAAAGATGTTGGGATTGAGATGAACTTAAAAGCTCAAGGAGTAACACAAGAAGTATTGGATAATACGGTTGATCACATGGCTGAATTAGCATTCTTGGATCAATGTACAACTGCAAATCCAAAACAACCTTTAATTAGTGAATTGCGTCAAATCATTATCGATGCTTTTGACGGTGAAAAATAAAGAATCTGTAGATTTTAATTGTTAAACAGCAATTTATTACGGAAATTTTAATAGAAATAGCGCTACTTTCCTTATCAAAAAGGGAGGCAGTGCTATTTTTTTGAAAAGATTGAATTTACTATTAATGAAAGAGAGAAGAAATAATTCGTTTATTACGAGTTAGTTTAAGTGAAACTATTTTTTTGAGAAGTCAAATTTTAGACTTGCTTAAATATCGTAGATAGAAAGATTGCTATTTAAATTAAAACTAGCTATAATTAAAACAATAAGTTAGGGATGCCTAAATATAGAGAAGTTGGTGATACGATTGACGCCTAATAAAGAAGATTATTTGAAAATTATATACGAACTTGGTGGAACAGAAAAAAAAATAAATAATAAAGAAATCGTAAAAAGATTAGGAGTTTCGGCAGCATCAGTTAGTGAAATGATGTCTAAACTTTTAAAAGAAGGCTATATAGAAAGATTGCCTTATCAGGGAGTAGAGCTTAATGACAAGGGCTTACGTAAAGCCAGTACGTTAATAAGAAAACACCGAATATGGGAAGTTTTTCTAGTTGAACATCTGGGGTATTCATGGAATGAAGTACACGCAGAAGCAGAAGTTTTAGAGCATGTTTCATCTATTGAACTAACTAATCGATTAGAAAAATATTTAGATTTCCCTAAAATATGTCCTCATGGCGGTATGATACCAGAAAAAAATGGTGTTTTAAAAGAACCTCTATTAGAAAAACTAACAGAACAAAAAGAAAAGCAAAAAGTTTTAATAAAGCGTGTTGCTGACGAGAAAGATTTATTGGACTATCTTGTTTCAATAGATATCGGAATAAATGATAGCTGTACAATTGATTCTATCGGTGCATATGAAGGCTCTATCATAGTTGAAAAAGAACAAAAAAAAATTCAAATAAGTTTTAAAGCTGCATCAGATATATTTGTACAAGTTATATAAAAAAGGAATTCGACTTTTTAAAGCCGAATTCCTTTTTTATAGTTGGTGAGTCTTGAATAAGAATGTGTGTTCCCGTATAATTATAAGTAAAGAAGGAGGCGAAGAAAGTGGAAATTGGAGTTATTCGTTTTGATGAGCCGGTTAAAGATATTTCTAGAAAAATTATCCATATTGATATGGATGCTTTCTTCGCTTCTGTTGAAGAAAGAGACCATCCAGAATTAAAAGGTCAACCTATTATTATTGCCAAACATCCTAATTTGACAAAGGGGAAAGGAGTTGTTGCAACAGCGAATTATGTTGCAAGAACATATGGAATCCATTCTGCAATGAGTGCTCAAAAAGCGTATGAACTTTGTCCTAGAGGTATATTTATTCCTGGAAATCATGATAAATATCGAGAAGTTTCAGGTGAAATCCGGAAAATTTTTTTAAATTATACTGATATTATAGAACCTTTATCTTTAGATGAAGCTTATCTTGATGTAACAGAAAACAAAAAGGGAATGAAAAGTGCGACTTTTATAGCACGTTCTATTCAAAAAGAAGTCTGGAATAGGGTACATTTAACTTGTTCAGCGGGTGTTTCCTATAACAAATTCATAGCGAAGTTAGCTTCGGACTATAAGAAACCAGCAGGTATCACTGTTATTACACCAGATGAAGCTCTCGCCTTCCTAAAAGCTCTTCCAATTGAAAAGTTTATGGGAGTTGGGAAAAAAACAGTCGAGCGAATGCATGAGGCTAATGTTTTTACCGGAGAAGACTTATATCAAAAAGATGAGATGGACTTGATTCGCTCTTTTGGAAAGAGGGGTTATTCTCTTTACCGAAAAGTTAGAGGAATTGATGACTCACCTGTTAGAATAAGTAGAGAAAGAAAATCAGTAGGAAAAGAAAATACGTATAATCAAAATTTAATAACGGAAAATGAAATCATAGCAGAATTACGTTTCTTATCGAATGAAGTCTACCGCTCCCTAAGTAAAGAACAAAAACACGGCAAAACGATTGTGTTAAAAATTCGCTATTCTGATTTTGAAACAGTGACTAAACGTCAAACACTGCCTCATTATATTAAAGATTCTGAAGAAATGTTTTTCCATGCGCAAAATATTTGGGAGGAAGTTGGACGATTACAAAATGGTATAAGATTATTGGGAATTACAATTACAGCGCTTGATCCAGTGACGTTTGAAAATATTATCTTGCCCCTTTGGGAGAAACAGGAACAATAAATAAGATAATAGAAAAATAGCAAATCTAAATTGATTTCTTTTTTTTCTAAAGGTATACTGTACATACTAGTACAGTTTTTTTCTTGTGTTATAATGAAAGGGGTTTTAATAGCGTATACATGTCATTGTATAGTCATTCTTTTTCACAAGCTGCTACCAATACAGGGTAGATCATTCTATTCGTTTATTACAGGAAACTCGACAACTATATTGAGTCTACTATAATTGCAGCAAAGGTCATCATTGTTACACATGTAAATTATATTGGAGATACACAATAGATTGCTAAAAGAATAAATGCTTTGATTGTTACAATTGTTGAAAGAGCAAATTTTTTTGAAATAAAACATTTATGGACTCATCGTATGTAAATGGTTGGGAAACACCTATTCGATTTTGGATAAATCAAAGTAACCCAAGCTATTCACGTTTCATCTTATTAAATAGAGTGGGAGCTTACTAAACTTGCATTAGTTATTGAAATTATTTTTCATTCAGAAGGCAAAACAATTTATCATGTTGGAGACACGGCTCTTTTTTCGTTATGCAGTTGATTGGTTAATATCATTTTTTAGATGTAGCATTTTTATCAAAAGGTAGAAGAATGATTAGAAATTTAATAAGCAACTATTTTGGAGGGTAATTTATGAAGACTAAACATGAACGAATATTAGCTTATATAGAAACGTTGCCTGTTGGAGAAAAAATTTCTGTGCGACTAATTGCTAAGAATTTAAAAGTTAGTGAAGGGACAGCTTATAGAGCTATTAAAGAAGCAGAAAATAGTGGTTTAGTCTCAACTATACAACGCGTTGGAACAATCCGTATTGAGCGAAAAATGAAAGAAAGTATTGAGACACTATGTTATGGAGAAGTTATTAAGATAATTGAAGGTGATATTTTTGGTGGAGAAGAAGGACTCAATAATGTTTTAACTAAATTTATTATTGGTGCAATGAAAGAAGATGCAATTGTACGGTATATTACACCAGGCTCTTTAATGATTGTTGGAAATCGAGAAAGTGTTCAGAAACTAGCCTTGGAAAGTGGAGCAGCTGTTTTAGTTACTGGAGGTTTTGAAACGAGCGATGAAATTATTGAATTAGCGAATGAATTGGCCCTACCTTTGATGGGAACAAGTTACGATTCGTTTACGGTTGCGACGATGATTAACCGAGCGATGACAGACCAATTAATAAAAAAAGAAATTATTTTAGTAGAAGATATTTATACAAAAATTGAGCAAACAACGTATTTAAATGTAGAAGATACGGTAATGGATTATCGCCGACTAAATGAGAAAAGTGGTCATACTAGATTTCCTGTAGTAGGAAAGAACATGCGGCTAGTTGGTATTGTTGCCGCAAAGGATATGATTGGAAAAGGAGATCAACAAAGCATTGAGCGAGTAATGACTAAAGATCCTACGGTAGTAAAAACACATATGAGTGTAGCCAGTGTCGGACATCTAATGATTTGGGATGAATTGGAAGTTATGCCTGTTGTTGAAGATAATTTAACGTTGATGGGAATTGTTTCAAGACAAGATGTTATGAAAGCCATGCAGTCAGCACAAAGACAACCACAAGTTGGCGATACTATTTCTGATCAGATTCAAGAACAAATAGAATTAAACAGTGAAAACTATGCGAGTGCTGAACAGTCAATTCCTTCATATAAATTTAATGTGACACCACAGATGACAGATTCTGTTGGAACAATTTCCTTTGGAGTGCTCAGCGAAATTATTACTAGCTGTGCAAAACGATCACTATTGCTTTATCAAAAAAGAGATGCTTTGATTGAACAAATGGATTTGCATTATTTTAAAATGATACAATTAGAGAGTACATTAGAAATTAGGCCCAAGGTTTTTGAAATTGGAAGGCGATCGTCAAAATTTGATATTGAAGTGTATGTTGAGAATGTGCTGGTTGCTAAAGCGATTGTTATTTGTCAGATGATGCAAAGAAATTAGAAAGGAGTTACCTTTATGCCAGTATTTTCATATAAAGAAATAATAGAAACAATAAAAAAATACGATACGATTATTGTTCATCGACATATGAATCCAGACCCTGATGCACTAGGTTCGCAAGGTGGTCTTGTTGAGCTATTAAAAAGTAGTTTTCCAGAAAAGAAAATTAGTAAAGCTGGAGGACCTGTCGGAGATTTGGATTTTTTAACAACGATGGATGAAATCAAAGATGAAGACTACAAACAAGCATTGGTTATTGTAACAGATACTGCTAACACACCAAGAATTAGCGATGAGAGGTACCAACTAGGTTCAAAGTTAATTAAAATAGACCATCACCCTAACGATGACAATTATGGCGATATACAGCTAGTTAATATACATGCTAGTAGCTGCAGCGAAATAATAGCTGATCTTTATCTAGAAAATCAAGAAGATTTAATCTTATCTAAAGAGGCAGCACGATTGTTGTATGCAGGCATTGTTGGAGATACAGGTCGTTTTTTATATCCTTCAACAACACCTCATACGATGAACATAGTAGCTAAACTTATGGAATACGGATTTATTCCTAGTGAAATTAACAATCAGTTGAACAGTATTTCGCCTAAAGTTGCTAAATTAACGGGTTATATTCTTCAAAATTTAACAATTTCTAAGGTTGGTGTGGCAAAAGTTTTATTAACTCAAGATATCTTAAGGCAATTTGAATTATCAGACACAGAAACAGCTTCAATTGTAGCTATTCCTGGAACAATTGAGGGTGTTCTAACCTGGGGTATTTTTGTTGAACAACCAGAAGGACATTATAGATGTCGTTTGAGATCAAAAGGACCAATCATTAACGAAGTTGCAAAGCGACATCATGGTGGAGGTCATCCTTTAGCAAGTGGTGCGAATGCAAAGGATATAAAAGATATTGACCAAATTGTAAAGGAATTAACAGAACTTGCTGAAGAATGGTCAAATAAATAAAAAAATATCCATTTTTTGGACTGTAAATCAAAAAAATCATACCGACTAATTTTTTAAAAAATAAAAACCGTGGAACCCTTAAAGAGGTTTCGCGGTTTTTAGTACTTGTAGAACTAAAAATAGGAATTGATTTATATCTAGTACACAGTATTTGATTAAGATTGTTTCATATTTGTATTCGTAGTATTAGTTGAATTTTTAACAATATCAATTGTTTCAATCGTACTATTACCAGATTTAATGACAGTAAATGTATAACCGCCTTCTACAAGAGATTCTCCTTCGTTAATGTCGTACTTTTGATTCAACATCCATCCACCTAGTGTGTCGACGTTTTCTTCTTCAATAGACAAACCAAAAAGTTCATTGATTTCATCAACGAGCATTCTTGCGCTGACACGATAATGGTTATCACCGACCTTTTTAATTTCAGGCTCATCAACACTTTCGTAATCGTCACTGATGTCTCCTACTATTTCTTCTACGATATCTTCCATGGAAAGCATTCCACTTGTTCCGCCGTATTCATCGACTAAAATAGCGATTTGATTGCGTTCTTTTTGCATTTTAACCAATAGTTCCTTAATAGGAACCGTTTCAATTACACGAATGATTGGTCGGATGTAAAGAGAAAAATCAAAAGTATCAGGTTTATTTTCTTCAACAGCATTGACATAAGCAGCGAAGATTTCTTTTGTATTTAATATTCCGATAACGATATCTTTATCACCATCTTGAATAACTGGATAACGGGTATATCTTTTTACACTAACTAGTCTGCCAATTTCTTTCAAAGACATGTCACTAGAGACAGTTATCATTTCAGTTCTAGGAACCATTATTTCGCGACTCATACGGTCATCAAAAGCAAAAACATTTTCAACAAATTGATATTCGTCTCTGTTTATTTCACCACTTTTTAGACTCTCACCCATAATAATTCGAAGTTCTTCTTCAGAAACTCCCTCACCAAATTCATTTTTACTAGGGACTCCAATAGCTTGAGAAATTTTATTAGCTAATCTATTTAAAACAAAAACGATAGGATACATTAATCTAAACCAAAATTGTAATGGTCTAGCAATGATTAAACCTATTTTTTCAGTATTATTTATGGCTATATTTTTTGGAACAAGTTCACCAATAATGACTTGAAGAAAAGTCAAAACAGCAAAGGAAAGAACAATCGATGCTACTTTTGAAATAGATGCTGGCATTTGGAAGTTTGAAAACAAACTATCAAACAAGCGACCAAAAGTAGGGCTACCTAACCAACCAATAGCTAAAGAGGTTACGGTGACTCCTAACTGAGTAGCAGATAAGTAGGTATCTAGCTTTTGAGTCATATTTTTGAGTAGCTGAGCTTTCTGATTTCCGTCTTCAATAAGAAAATCTAATCTTGAAGGACGGATACGGACTAATATAAATTCTGACATTACGAATAAAGCGGCAATTAATAAAATAAGAAAGAATAAAATCATACCAGTAGTTGTTGACAAATGGATGCTTACGCTATATTAACGCAAGCTTCACCTCCTTATTAATTTATAACTCATATCGAACTAAATTTATGCAGTATAGGGTTTAGATTGAAAAAGATTTCTTAGAATGAAAAAACCAGTATTGATAAGGATTATGAATAAGGTATAGTTTAAATGAGATTTTTTTTAATTATCTAGTTATTTTTTTCTTCCAGATTATTTCACCTCACTTAATTTAATACGGTTATCTAGATGTATGGTTTTTATAGTTTGTTAAATGTGGAATAGTCGTCTAAAAAGTCTTATACGTTTACTGTACCTTAATATGGTAGAATGTTAAAGTAAAAAACATATTTATGGTCCGTTTGACATAAAAAAAGATAAAAGTGAGTAAAAATAGATTATCTCCTACTTAAGAAGGATTTTAACTATGACAATAATTGCTATACTTTAAGTCTGTAGAACTTTTTTTAATAAGTGAGTAAGAATATTAAATTGTATAACAAGGGATGTTAAAAATGAATGTTAAAAATTTTTTTGAGAAAATAGTATCATATTTAAAAGTATTATGGCAAAAATTTAAACCTTATTTAAATAAATTTAAAATAAGGTTTAAACGAGTTTGGAAAAAAACTCATGCAACTAAAATTACGATTCTCGTCTTTTTATTAATTTCTTTATTCAGTAGTGGATATTTATTGTATTTAGCAAAAAACTCCAATGTTTCAACGTTGAAAGCGGGTCTTGAGCAAACAACGACAGTCTATGATACTGATAATGATGAAGCCGGAACACTTTACTCTCATAAAGGATCTTTCATTTCTTTAGATATGATTTCACCCTCGATTCAAGCAACAGTGATTTCAACTGAAGATAAACGATTTTATGATCACACTGGTTTCGATATTATCGGAATTGCTCGTTCAGCAGTAGGGTTTGTATTAAATGGTGGGAAAATAAGTGGAGGAGGAAGTACTATCAGCCAACAACTGGCTAAAAATGCTTATTTGACTTTAGATCAAACATTGATAAGGAAGTTAAAAGAGCTATTTTTAGCAATTGAAATTGAAAAGTATTACACCAAAAGTGAGATATTAGAAATGTACCTAAACAATGCCTATTTTGGTAATGGTGTATGGGGGGTAGAAGACGCTTCACATAAATATTTTGGCAAAAATGCTAGTGATGTTTCTTTGACAGAAGCAGCAACAATAGCAGGAATGCTAAAGGCACCAACTACTTATAATCCACTAGATAATATGGAGAAATCTATCTTAAGGCGCAACATTGTTCTAGATTTATTAGTAAAAAATGAAGGTGTCTCAAAGGAAATAGGCGAAGCAGCTAAAAATGAATCGTTACAATTAATGGATAATTATCAACAAACCAGAGGTTACCAGTATCCTTATTATTTTGATGCCGTTATAGAAGAAGCCATTACTAAATATGGTCTAAAAGAAGAAGAACTATTAAATAAAGGGTATAAAATTTATACTTCATTAGATCAAAATTACCAATCGAGAATGGATCAGACTTACGAAAATGATTGGCTATTTTCAGACGCTTCAGATGGAACGTTAGTACAAAGTGGTTCAGTTGCAATGAATCCAAAAACTGGTGGTGTGTATGCCATAGTAGGTGGAAGGGGTGAACATACCTTTAGAGGATTTAATCGAGCGACTCAAATTAAGCGACAACCAGGATCGATAATGAAACCATTAGCTGTTTATACACCAGCTTTAGAGTCAGGCTATGCTATTGATTCTATTTTAAAAGATGAAAAAATAGCGTACGGATCAGATAATTATACTCCGGAAAATTATGATTTTAATTATTCTGGGGAAGTCCCTATGTACCAAGCTTTAGCTCAAAGTTTAAATGCTCCTGCAGTTTGGCTTTTAGATCAAATAGGCTTAGAAAAAGGAATAAAGAAAGTAGAAAAATTTGGTATTCCAGTTCAAGAAAAAGACAAGTATCTTGGTTTAGCACTTGGCGGTACAACAGGTGGTGTGTCGCCCATTCAGATGGCTAGTGCTTATACTGCATTTTCGAATGCAGGTTTGAGAAGTGAAGGTTTTTTTATCACTAAAATCGTAGATGCAACAGGAGCAGTCATAATTGATAATACAGAACATAAAACTAAAAAAGTAACTTCACCAGAAATAGCAGAAAAAATGACTAGTATGCTTATGGGCGTATTTACGAGTGGAACAGCTAGCAGTAATGCTCCTGATGGTTATGAAATAGCAGGAAAAACAGGAAGTACAGAAGTATCATTTAATAATTCTGGTGGGACAACAGATCAGTGGACAGTAGGTTATACTCCAGATATAGTTGTAGCAACATGGATTGGGTTTGATCAGACGGATGAAAATCACTATATGGGGACTGGAAGTTCAACAGGGGTAGGTCCTTTATTTAAATTGCAAATGCAAAATATATTACCAAAAACACCTCAAACAGCTTTTGGCACAGAAAGTGCAGAAGTCATTATCGATTCACAAAAAGAAAATGATAGTTTCCAATGGGGAGAGAATTTTAAGCAAAATGCCACTCAATGGGGTGAGCAATTTAAAGAAGGGCTAGATCAACTTAGAGATAAGACAAATTCTTTATTTGAACGTTTAAGGAACCGCTGATAATTTGTTAATAATAAAGGAGAACATTGGAAAAAAATACTGAGTAATGGTATAGTATAACGGTCAAGAAAAAAATACTGGGAGAGTGATTTAGATTATGAACAATATCTACGATACAGCTAACCAACTTGAGCAAGAATTAAGAGAAACAGAAGCTTATTCAGATTTGAAATCAGCGTTCTCAACTGTAAAAGAAAATTCTGAAGCAAATGAAGTTTTTCAGCAGTTTCAAGAAATACAAATGAGGCTTCAACAAAAACAAATGTCTGGCGAAGAAATTTCTGAAGAAGAAGTTCAAGAAGCACAAGAAATGGCATTAAAGTCAGGTGAAAATAATTTGATTAAAGAGTTAATGGAAGCTGAACAAAAGTTGAGTACATTAATTGATGACTTAAATCGTATTATTATGAAACCAGTACAAGATATTTATCAAGGTTAATTTTAAAAAAGAGTTCACTAAGTCAGTTTAAGTAGTGAACTCTTTTTTTGTTCAACTATTGGAACGTATGTGCCCGTAAAAAAACTAGTAAGTGAGAAAGGAGAGATTGTAGTGGTTCAATTTATTCATGGTGCTGATTTGCACCTAGACAGTCCTTTTATTGGATTAAAATCAATGCCTGAATTTGTTTGGCAAGCTATCTATCGTTCGACATTTGAAGCGTTATCAAAATTAGTTGATATAGCTATCGAAAAAGAAGTCGATTTCGTCTGCCTTGTTGGTGATATTTACGACAGCGATGATCGCAGCGTCAAAGCGCAAGCTTTTTTCAGAAATGAAATGGAGCGATTAAATGAAAAAAAAATTCCGGTTTATCTTTCACATGGTAACCACGACTACATAGGAAATCAGGGATTACACTTAGCGATGCCAGAAAATGTTATTATTTTTGGAGAAATCCCTGAAACGCACTGGTTGACAACCAAACAAAATGAAAAAATTGCTGTAACAGGATTTAGTTACACGAAACGTTGGATAACAGAAAGAAAAATTGTAGATTATCCTAAAAAATATGATGAAGCTGATTATCAAATTGGAATGCTTCATGGTTTTTCAGAAGGGTTAGAATCAGAACATGGTAAATATGCTCCTTTCACTCTGAGAGAGTTAAAGAATAAGCAATACGATTACTGGGCTTTAGGTCATATTCATAAACGACAACAGTTAGCTGCTCATCCATTAATTATTTATCCAGGTAATACTCAAGGAAGAAATAGTAAAGAAACTGGGCCGAAAGGGTGCGAGCTTGTTACATTAACAGACACAAACGAGCAAAATGAGTTTTTCTCAACAGCGACCATTTATTGGGAGAAAATAGAAATATCAATTAAGGGGTCAGTTAATTTAGATGATGTTTATACCTCTATTCAACAAGAAATCTTAGATAAAAAAAATATGAGCAATAACTTATTCATTTCAATTAATTTAAAAGATTCAGAGGCTTTGTTGGATGGTGTTAGAAAAAAAATTAGTCAAGGAGAGCTACTAGAAGCACTGCAACAGATTGTTCAAGAAGACAATTTTATTTGGATCTATCGGATTGAATTAGTAGCTGAAGAAAGAGAAAACGAACAGTATAGTCAATTATTCCCAGAAGAATGGCAAAAAGCACTGATAGAACTGGAAGAAGAAGGTTATTTTAATGAGGTAACCAACTCTTTTTTTGATTATACTGAGCTATCGGATTTACTTGATTCAAGAGATTCCTTGTATAGAAAGAATATTATTGAGCGTGCAAAAAATCAGGTTAAATCTTTGTTGACGGTTGAAGGAAGTGACGAAAGTGAAAATTAAATCAATAGAAATTTATGGATTTGGTAAATGGATTGATAAAAAATTTGTGAATTTAGAACAAACCCAACTATTTTATGGAGAGAATGAAGCGGGTAAAACAACGTTGATGTCTTTTATTCATAGTATTCTATTTGGTTTTCCAACAAAGCAAAGTTCGGATTTACGTTACGAGCCTAAAATAAGCAGCAAATACGGTGGAAAATTAGTCATTGAAGATGATAGATATGGAGAAGTTAGTATTGAGCGAGTAAAAGGGAAGTCGAACGGGAAAGTGACAGTAGTATTGCCAAATGGACAAATAGGTTCAGATAAATTACTAGAAAAATTAGTCTATGGTATGGATAAAACCACTTACCAAGCTTTATTTTCATTTGATCTTTTTGGATTACAAAAAATTCAACGAATGAATAAAGCTAAATTAAATCGTTATTTTTTAAGCGTAGGCAGCTTAGGTAACGAGCAACTTTTGAAATTAGCCGATAAATTTCAATTAGAGGCGGGAAAACTATATAAGCAAACTGGACGAGTTCCTGATATAAATAAAAAAATTAGTGAAGTACAAAATAAGAGACAACAACTTCGAATAGCTAAAGGTAAAAATGATCAATACACACAAATATATTTTGAAAAAGAAAATTATGAACAAGAAGCAAAAGAGGTAAGAGAAACTCGAACTAAAAATGAATCCCATTTAGAGCAACTAAGTCGCCTAGCTGCCAATTGGAGTTATTTTTCAGAAATCATTGCTATCCAAGAAGATATCAGAAAAACTTCTATCAAAAATATGCCACAAGATAGTTTGTTTCAATTAAATCATTTAAATCAATCAATTGATCAATATAAAACAAAAATAATGCAAGAAAAAGAACGTTCTAAACAAGCGTTAGAAAAAAGTCATTTAACAAAATCGCAGTCGTTATTCATTGAGCAAAAAGAGGAAATTCAAAGAATTCTTTCTACAATTGATAGCACGAAAGCTATTTTACAAGAAAAAGATTTTCTTGAGCGAGAAGTGAAAAAAGAAATGGAACAAATTTTGCGCAACAAACTTCAATTGCATTTAACAATCGGGCAACAAATTCCCACAGCTCAAACAGCAGAACAAAAAAAGGAATATCAAAAGCTTTATCAATCTATTTTGGCTGTAGAATGTGCACTACAAGAAGCAATTGAAAAAAAGACTTTTTTAGCTTACCAAGAGAACTCTCTGTCAGAACAAATTGATAAGATAGAATCTGATATATGGACTAATCACTTATTTCAAGAAGTGAAAAAAAAATACGAGCAATCCGGAAACTCGCAACACGACTTAGGTCAATCTAGATTGACTAAAGAAAAATCTTCTGACATAAAAGTAATTCGCTTTAAAGTCGGTTTAATCGGCGTTTTAGGAGCTTTTCTAGCAGTGTTTGGCTTTATAAGTACTAGCCAGCTTGGATTTTTTCTAGCTTTGTCCGGTGTTACAATGATTGGATTAGCTGGTCTTCTTTACTCTAAAAAGAAACATGTAAAAATCGTAAATGAAGATAAATCAACAAATACTTATGCAGACTATATCAAGCAAATTGAGTTACGTAAGCAATGGAGAACTCAGTTAGCTGAAATCGATCAGGTAATTATGGAATCTAAAGAAATTTTAGAAACGATAGAAAAAAATACAAATGAAAAAAAAGAGTTAATAAA
Source organism: Carnobacterium sp. (assembly GCA_020431645.1). Taxonomy (GTDB): domain Bacteria; phylum Bacillota; class Bacilli; order Lactobacillales; family Carnobacteriaceae; genus Carnobacterium_A. The sequence goes on from JAGQHW010000018.1 coordinate 21,367, forward strand.
TAAACTAAACCAAATCATAATAGAGAATGGCTATCCCGAAAATACGACAATAGAAAGTCTCGTTCATAAAGAAGATCCTTTTGATTCATTACGTGAAAGAGTCCGAGCTGTTGAAGAAAAAGAAGAACTATTAAATCAATTAGTCAAACAATTAGTGCAATGGAAAAAACAAGTGCAATTTTTAGAATCAGTTCTCATACTAGATTGGGAACACTATCCTTCCATTATCGAAGGAATGACTAAATTTTATCAAGAATCTTTGTCTAATGAACAAAAATTTCTGAGTATACAAAATGAAGAAGAATCAAGACAAAAAGAAATGAAAAAAATAATTTATGAGCAAAGAAATTTTGAACAACAAAGAATGACGCTATTTCAATCTGTTGAAGCAAAGAACGAAGAAGATTTTCGTAAAAAGTTTATTTTATTTGATGAATGGAAAAGAAAAAAAGCACGCCTAAAATTATTAGAGCAACAAGTTTCAGAGGATATTAAATTGCTAGAACAATTCCGTGATAAAGAAGATTTGGTAAAGCAAATGGATAAAGTGAAAAAATCAATTGAGTTGCATAAGGTTAGTGAAGAAACACTAATGAACAAAAGGATAAAAAATGAATTAGCTTTAAAAGAATTAGAAAAAGGTGGAGAGTATTCTGTCTTATTACAAGAATATGCTAATCTTAAAAGTGAGTTACAAGAACTAGTTGATATGTGGAGTACACATAAAGTTGCTGCTGAATTAATTGAGCGTGCAATGACTCATGCTCGTAAAAATCGTTTTCCTGAAACACTTCAAGACACTACAAAATATTTCGAATTATTGACTAAAGGTCAGTATAAACAAGTTTTGATAAAAGAGGAAAAAATTGAAGTTCAAAGAAGAGATGGCTCTCTTTTTGATGTTTTAGAACTTTCTCAATCTACAGCGGAACAATTATATGTAGCATTAAGATTTGCTTTTGTTAAAAATGCAACAGATATTGTAAAGTTGCCTATAATGATTGATGATGGATTTGTAAATTTTGATCAATCGCGAAGAGTGCAAATGATAGAGTTAATTAAACAAATTAGTAAAACGACTCAAGTTTTTTATTTCACATTTGATCAACAATATTTGACAAAATTTAGAAAAGACCAGATAGAGATGTTATAATAAAACTAGTTACTATAGAGCGGGGGAGTATGTATGATGGAGAAAAAATTATATGACTACAGTGTAGATGAAAGCTTTGAATTATACTTATTAATTAAATCTGCAGATATACGTGTAGCAAAAAATGGTAAGAAGTTTATTGCGTTTACGTTTCAAGATACAAGTGGGCAAATGGATGGAAAATTTTGGGATGCATCAGAAGATGAAATAACTTCATTAACTCCAGGTAAAGTAGTAAATATTTCTGGGAAAAGGGAATTATATCAAGGTAATCCTCAAATAAAATTGTTCAAAATAAGAACAACAAAAGCGGGAGAGCCAACGAGTCCAGAATTATTTATTGAGCGGGCACCTTTAAAAAAAGAAGATATGATGGAAGAGTTAAATGAAACTCTTTTTGAAATTACTAATGCAAACATGAATAGAATTGTACGCTTTTTACTGAATCATTATCAAAAAGATTTCTTCCAATATCCAGCAGCAAAAAGATTCCATCATGCTTTTGTTGGAGGTTTAGCTTTCCACACAATTTCAATGTTGAGGATAGGAAAGACAATCGCTAATCAATATGAGGAAATCAATAAGCCTTTGTTGTACTCAGGGATTATTTTACATGATCTTGGGAAAGTCATTGAACTCTCAGGGCCTATTTCAACAGAATACACATTAGAAGGAAATTTATTAGGTCATATCGTCATTATTGATGAGTTGATCACTAAAGCTTGTCTTTCTTTAAAAATAGATGATAAGAGTGAAGATGTCCTATTGTTGAAACATATGGTTTTATCTCATCATGGTAAATTAGATTATGGATCGCCTGTAAGACCTAAATTAAGAGAATCAGAAATTTTATTTATGATAGATAATTTAGATGCAACAGTGACGATGCTGAACAGTAGTCTAAATAGAACAGAGCCAGGAGAATTCACTGAACGAATTTTTGGATTAGATAATCGTGTTTTTTACAAACCACTAAGTCAAGATACTGAAAAAAATATAGAAGATTAGACTTTAATGATGTAGATTATGTAAATGTACTTGATAAAAAAGGCACTATTTTCTGATTGAAAAAGAAAATAGTGCCTTTTTTATTATTAACTCAGTTATTTTTGCTAATTGAGAGTTATTTAGCAGTTTCAGAATCAGCTGAAGATTCTACTTTTTCTGAACTTTCAGTAGAAGTTTCAGGTTTATTTAGGTAGGTATCCATTGCAGTAGAAAGGTCCTCATCGTTAATATTAATATTAGCATCTTGCATAATTGTAGAAAGGATAGATTGAACAGTCGCACTGTCAGCTAATTTTTCTTGTAACAATTGTTTTTCGATAGTCTCACGTTCTTCTTCTAATGACCCTTTTTCTGATTTTTCAGTTAATTTAATAATATGGTATCCAAATTCAGATTTTACAGGTGTAGGCGTAATTTTGCCTTCTTCTAATTTGTTAGCTGCTTCTTCAAACTCTGGAGCTACTTCTCCTGTTGAGAAAGTTAACTCTCCACCTTTTTCAGCAGTATTTGTATCTGTAGAATTTTCTTTTGCAAGAGTAGCAAAATCAGCACCATTGTTTAATTCAGTAATTAGTTCTTTTGCTTTTGCTTCATCTGCGACGAGAATATGAGCAACAGTCACTGGAGGTGTATAAGCATCGTAAGCAGCTTTTACTTCTTCATCAGTAAACTTAGAGTTTTTCTTTACAGCTTCTTCAATTAGTAGGTTCAAACGAATCGTGTCTTTGTATGAAGCATCTGTAAATCCTGAAGAAGCTAGAACATTTTTGAATACATCAGCCCCACCATAAGATTCTTCTTGTTTCTTATATTCGGCATTTACTTTTTTGTCAGTAATTGTTTCGCCATATTTTTCTGTTAAGACATCTTTAATCAATAATTGTTGTAGAGTAGTAGCACCAACATTTGATTTCATTGCTTCATAAAGTTCATCTTGTGAAATTTTACCAGCAGTAGAAGAAGCTACGGTATTGTTTGTACAACCTGCAATAGTTAAACTAGCTAAAATAGTTGCAGTGGTTAAAATAATTTTATTCATTATAAATAGACACATCCATTTCTTTTAATTTTCAAACTTAACATTTCCAGTCACAAGTAATAATATACCACATTCACTTAAATAAAAAAAACAAAATTAGATAAAGCGAAGTAAAGTCTAGTAAAAATCATAAAAAGAACACAACTTAAGAAGATAAAAACAAAAAAGCAGCTAAAAATAATCAGCACAATTTCCATTGTGTCTTATTTTCAACTGCTTTTTGTATCGATTATTCTGTTGGAGAGATTTGTTTATCTAGTTCAGTTATATCTTTAGAAATTTTTTCAGTTTGTTCTTGAATCCTTCTCATACGTGGTTCAGTTTGGTTTGTAAACTCTTCAATCGATACTGTTACTTCTTGTGTAAATTCGTTTGTTAACGTTTTACCCTCATTTGAAAGAGTTGAAATAGCACCTTTTAAGTCGTTTAGACTTTTAGTTACATCATCTACTAAAAGAGTGGTATCATCTAGATAATCTAGTAAAAATTCGCGATTCTCTTCACCTGATCTTGGAGTTTTTAATAATGTGTAGATACCTCCAGCTAAAGAGCCAAAAATAAGGCCTTTCAAAAAGTTGTTTGCCATGGTTATACCTCCATTTTTTCTTTAATTAATGTGACAATATGGTCTAGTTCTTCTGCGCTATGCTTGTTTGAATTATCGCCAAATTTAATATTAAAGTCATCCTGTTTTGTGTAACGAGGGATTAGATGGATATGGCTGTGGAAAACAGATTGATAAGCAATAGCACCATTATTATTGACGATATTCATTCCTTCAATGGTTGAGTCAGATTCTTTGATAGCACGCGCAATTTTTGGGATTCTTGAAAAAACTATGCTAGCTAATTCTTCGTCGTATTCAAAAATATCCACGACGTGTTTTTTCGGAAGAACGAGTGCGTGACCTGGTGTAACTTGAGTTAAATCAAGGAACGCAACAATGTATTCATCTTCATAGATTTTTCTGCTTGGAATTTCATTTTTGATAATCTTACAAAAAATACACTCTGACACAAGAGAACCTTCTTTCTCATAGTTTAATTTTCAAGAGATAAAAACAGCGAAGAATAGTTATTTTTTGTTATTTATTTTCCAACTTAAATGTAGCATAAAATGTAACTAAAGTGAAACGCTAACTAAAATAAATAGAATAAAGCAACTCCTGCCATCTTATGGTACAATTAAAAAAATTTCAAGAAAAGAGGGGAACAAAGAAAATGGGTCTAAAAGTATCAAATGTTACAGGCGGTTATACTCAAGTTCCTGTGCTAAAAAATGTATCTTTTGAAGTGAACGATGGAGAATTAGTTGGATTGATCGGCTTAAATGGTGCTGGTAAAAGTACAATTATCAAACACATCATAGGATTAATGGATCCAATGAAAGGAGAAATCATTCTAGATGGGCAAACATTAAAACAAGAAATTACGGGTTACCGTAAAAAAATAGGGTATGTTCCTGAGATGCCAGTTCTATATGAAGAGTTAACGTTGCGTGAGCATATTGACATTACTGGGATGGCTTATGATTTACCTTCTGAAGTTGTTTTCAAAAGAGCTGATAAGTTGCTTAAAATTTTTCGATTAGAAAACAAACTTGACTGGTTCCCAGCACATTTTTCTAAAGGAATGAAGCAAAAAGTTATGATTCTTTGTGCATTTCTTATTGAACCTAGTTTATATATTATTGATGAGCCTTTTGTTGGTTTAGATCCATTAGGAATTAGTGCGTTGCTAGATTTGATGAATGAAATGAAGCGACAAGGTGCATCTATTTTGATGTCTACTCATATATTAGCAACAGCAGAAAGAGAATGCGATCGTTTTGTTTTGCTTCATGAAGGAAAAGTACGAGCCGATGGAACCTTGGAAGATTTAAGAAAAACTTTTGGTATGCCCTTTGCAACACTAGATGAGATTTATCTTCAACTGACCAAAGAAGAGGATGAACAATAATGATGAATGACATTTGGAAAAAAAGATCTACCCAACATCAAAAAAAAATGATGCGCTATTTAAAATATATACTAAATGATCATTTTGTTATTGTTTGTTTGTTTCTATTTGGAGCATTAGGGTATGCTTATTCTGAACTACTTAAAAATTTATCTGATGAGTTTCACTATGGACGCATAATAGCGGTTGTTTTTTTGACTGGTTTAATTCTAATTGGAAAATTAGCAACATTTCTCAAAGAAGCTGATATTGTTTTTTTATTGCCAAAAGAAAAAGAATTAAAAGACTACTTAAAATTAGCAAAAAGATATAGCATTATTTTACCAGCAGTTGTGATTACTTTTGGAACAAGCATTATTATGCCTTTATTAGTTGCGACATCCTCATTT
>JAGQHW010000190.1 GCA_020431645.1 Carnobacterium sp.
CATTGCAGACGGAGCGGAGCGACTTCTTTTGATCTTCTAAGATATCTTTTAGCTTGCGGAGCAAGGTTTCATTTTGTTACTTGTTGTTACTTGATCTTTTGTTGTTAGACAAACTGTCGTTACTAATTTAAATCAATTTATATACTATTTTATTTTTTCTGTTGTTAAAAATTTTTACAGGTCTTTTAAATAATAGTATTAATATAGTTATAAAAGAGTTTTAAAGATAAAAGAGTTTTAGAGGTCAATTCTAGCCTTTAACCATGCATGATACAGCCATACTACAGACGACAGTTTGTCTGTAGTAAAGACGACAGTTTGTCTGTGTGAAGACGACAGTTTGTCTGTGTGAAGACGACAGTTTGTCTGTGTGAAGACGACAGTTTGTCTGCTAAAGAACGACAAACTATTTACATGTCGTCTTTAGTTGTTTATAATTAAATAATTCAATGTTAGAAAGGTGGTCTTTATCTTGAACGAGATTGTAAAATATGAAAATAGTTTAAATGATGTTAGTTTTCGAAAATTTAATCCTAATGAATTAGATTTATTTTTTTCTATTTGTTCTAGATTAAAAGATAATAGCACTGAGGAAATTGAATTTAGTTTCGATCAGTTGAAAGATTTAAGTAATTATTCTCCTACCTCTACTAAACGTTTTATGAATGATCTCGATAAAACATATACCAAAATGCTTGGACTCACTTATGGAGAACGCACAGAGACAAGAATCAAACGTTTTGTACTCTTTACGAAATTTGATATCGATGCAGATATACAAACTGTTAAAATTGGTGTTAATAGTGACTTTGAATTTTTATTAAATGATTTTGAAATGTTTACTAAGTTTGAGCTAAAGGAATTCACAGAAATTAAAAGTTCTTATACAAAAGCAATTTATCGTAAACTAAAGCAATTTAAGGGAACAGGATTCTATACGGTACCTATAGATGAATTTAAAAGGCTGTTAGATATCCCTAAGAGTTACCGCATGTATGACATAGATCGAAGGATACTAAAGAAAAGCGTAGAAGAATTAAAGCCTTTTTTTAAAAGTTTACGATATAAAAAAGAAAAAGCTAAAAAAGGAAATAAAATTGAACGAATAACTTTTATTTTTGAAGAAAAAAAACAGTTACAAGTCCCTTTATACGATTGGGTAAATAACGAAGAAATAGAATCACACGCTGAACGTTATAAGCGTGAAAAAACTCAAGAAGAAATGACAAAATGAAATACTACACTATTAGACAAGTTCTTTAAATATTATCTCAAAAACATTTAAGGTTAGGTGGTTTCTTTCATGGATAAAGATTCTAATTTTATTGAATACATAGCGCCTAATATCGCTGCAAAAAAGATAGGTGTTGCACCTACAACTCTGCGCAAATACTCAAGTTTAATTGAAAATTTAAGCGGTAATTTAAATTATTTTGAACGTGATAGTAATAATAGTCGTTTATATAGTCGTAATGACGTAGCGACTATAAAGCGGGTCATATCGTTAAAGAAGCGCCCCAATATATCGCTAAAGAGCGCATTAAAACAAGCTTTAGAAGAAAATGACATAGCGAGCGTGTCAGACACCGATTCGCAACTTGGTAGCGACACAAGCACCGATACAACCGCTGAATTGCAACTAGCTTCAGATGATAAGATAAAACAGTACGAAACACTTATAAATCAATTAGTCGAAAGCAACTTAAAATTATCTGATCAATTGGAAACAGCTATTAAAAGAATTGAAAAACACGATAAAAATTTATTAGAATTAGAAACTACCTCAATAAATAAAAAAGGGTTTTTCAGTCGCTTATTTAACAAAAAAGAATAGTCGATTATACCGCTGGTTAAAGTACAATCGTGTATTGAGGAGACAAATAAAAAAAGAACCCTGTTGGTAAAGGGTTCGGGATACACGATTTTATAAGATTTCATGTATCTTTTAGAATTGTGATTTATCTCCATAGCCAGCTCGATAAGAACCATTCAATCCAGCTTTTTGTCCGATTCTACTTAATTGTCTAATTAGTCCATTTTGTTTGTTAACCTACTTATACTAAATAATCAAAGTAGATGAGTTATATTAAACGTAATTTAACTACCGAATAGTTATAAGACATTATTTTTTATATTGGTTATTGTTTTAGAAATTAATGAGCTATAGTAGTCTTCAGAATCAATATGAAAGATTTGCGGCAGTTTATCATTTGATAGTAGTTTATTTTGAAGACCTGGAACACAAATAATAAAATCATAATGACGAGCAATTATTTCTTCTAAGTTAGCTTCAGTATCATCTTTCACAATAGAGACTGGGTAGTCTAACTGAACCAGTTCTTTTTGTAGTTTTTCTAAGAATTTTTTTCCTTTTCCTATACCCATGAATGAAAAATCTGTAAACGCATAATTATCAACCATAACGTTCCTGCCAAGCATTGGTGGTGCTTGATAGATAAATATTCCGTATTTCATAAAATAACCCCCTTATACATTTAATTATAGTTTTTAAATAATCTTTTGCATAGCATTAAATAATAATTATAACCTGTTGATTTAAAAGGATTCTAGATACATGATCCTATAGAATTTCGTGTATCTTAAAAAGGAAGATGGGTTTGTCACAATAAGACAAACTCTTTTTTTATTAAGTCGCAAAGACTGATATAATAACTTTGCAATTAAGATTTGCTAAAAATATGTGAGCTTGCAATTTTTAATTGCTAGTAGACCTTTTCAAAACATATTATTCTGAATTTGGGAGATAAATACAATGCTAAATGAGATTTTAAAAGAAAAAAGAAAAGAACTTAATCTAACTCAACAGCATGTTGCTGATCATTTAAATGTCACACGACAAACAGTGTCAAGTTGGGAAGTAGGAAAAAGTTTCCCTGATATTCCAACG
>JAGQHW010000191.1 GCA_020431645.1 Carnobacterium sp.
TCAAAGCGCTAATGATTCTTAAAAAAGAACATCAGTTAGAAATAGAGAAAGAAAATGAAAAATAATGGAGGATAAAAATATGTCAAAAAAATTAATTGGAATTGATTTAGGTGGAACAACAGTTAAGTTAGCAATATTAACTGAAACAGGAGAAATACAAAAAAAATGGAGTGTCTTAACAGATATATCTGAAGAGGGTTCTAAAATAGTTCCATCTATTGTAGATTCAATTAATGAACACATTGAGCGTTATAATATGTCAAAAGATGATTTTATTGGAATTGGAATGGGCTCGCCAGGAACAGTCGATCGAAAAAATGGTACAGTGGTGGGTGCCTACAATTTAAATTGGAAAACGATGCAGCCAGTCAAAAAACTAGTAGAAGCAGGTACCGGTATTCCTTTTGCTATTGATAATGATGCAAACGTAGCCGCTCTTGGTGAACGATGGAAGGGTGCGGGAGAAAACGAAGATAATATGGCCTTTTTAACTTTAGGAACAGGTGTAGGTGGAGGAATCGTAGCAGGAGGTGACTTGTTGCATGGAATAGTTGGTGCTGCTGGTGAAGTAGGGCATATTACAGTTGATCCTGAAGGTTATGTCTGTACTTGTGGGAAAAATGGTTGTCTTGAAACGGTTGCAAGTGCAACTGGAGTCGTTCGTTTAGCACGAGATTTTGCGGATAAATATGCTGGAGAGTCAAAATTAAAACTAGCCATTGATGATGGACAGCTTATAACGGCTAAGGATGTATTCGAATTTGCTAAAAAAAATGATGAGTTAGCATTAATTGTTGTAGATAAAGTAGCTTTTTATTTGGGCTTAGCTTGTGGAAACATAGCGAATATTTTAAATCCTTCCACAATAGTAATTGGTGGCGGGGTATCTAATGCCGGTCAATTCTTAATTGATAAAATTCGAAATTACTTTAATACGTTTACCTTTCCAGCAGTACAAAACAGCTGTGAAATTCGGTTAGCACAGCTAGGAAATGATGCTGGTGTTATTGGTGCAAGTTCATTAATAAAAGAAATAGCATCTAAAAAATGACTTTTTAAAATTTTTTAAAAATTAAAACGGTATGTAAAAAGTTAGCTTTAATTTCAACTTTTTTACGTATCGTTTTATTTTGCTAATGGTTAAAGCAAGCTAAAGAAAAAAGGCTGTGTTATAATTAGTTATAGTATTTGAATAAGGAAAGAGGTAGGTACCATCCAGTTTATTAATAACGAGAAACAAAAGGTGATAATATGAAGATGACAATTCCTACTATAATGAAAACAGCGTTAATAATGTTTTTTTGCGCTTTTTTTGTAGTTGGTTGCACTAAAGCACCAACTACCCCTGAAGAAAAAGAAAAACAACAAGTTCTACATGAACTTCCTCTCGAATACGAAAACTTTAGAAAAGTTATCGGATGGGTATCTGATGAAGAAGTTATTGTTCACGCAGGAGAAGGAAATGAAGATACTTTGTACATTTTTAATTTATTTAGTGGTGAAATGACAACTTTATACGAAGCCGATGCAATTATATTAGCAGCAGTTATATCTACTGACCAACAAAAAATATTTATTCAAATGGTTAATGATGAAAATCGAGAGTTAAAAATAATAAATCTTTTGGGAACAGTTGAACAGCAAACGACTATTAAGACAAATGGCTATTTAAATATAAACTGGAATCCTGTCAATCAAGATAACTTGTTTATTTCTTATTACAAACAAGAACAAGAAATGATTGTGCAAAATTGGAATATCACTACTAATGAGATAACAAACGTAGAATCTAGCTCGTTAACACCTATTTGGTATTCAGCAAATCTCTATTTATATGTAGATAATTTAAATGATTTCTCATTACAAACTGGCGAATTATACATGGGAGATATTCGTACAAACAAAGTAACTCCAATTAGAAGCCAAGTAACCAATTTTTATTTAAATAATGATACTTTTATTACATTTTCACCATCTGATTTTAGTGAAGATGAGTTGCTGCTAAATAGACAATACCCATTTATGGTAGATAATGGTTTTGTAGCTATTCCAAAAGTTTCAATGAATGATCGTTTAATTTTCCCTTATTTAACCCAATCAAGTAGGGAACAAGCTATTTATGGAATAACTTCTAAAGAACCGACGCAATTAGAAGTAAATTCAGGAGAATTTCAGCTCAGCAAATTTGACTTCGATTCTCAAAAAAGTGAGCCGGTTATTGACTTGCCCGATAATGCTCCCATTAGTATCTCAAAAGATGGGAATTATTGTTTGTACGGTTGGCGTCATGAATACATGATTGATCTAAAAGAACAAGAGTTATACCCTTTGATTAAAGCTGAATAATTTCAAAATGAATCAACTTAATCTTTTAAAAAAAATACTAGTAATAAACTCTTCTCTTGTGTACAATTATTTATGTGACTATGAGATGAGAGGGGTACTATGAATTGAATATTAATGTTATATTGAACGCTGTTTTGTTAGTTATTGTGATTATTTGGGGGGGTTATGAACTTTTCCAATATTTTAATCGCAAACGTGCATCAGTAGAACTGACTGAAGAAGAATTTAAAAAAGAAATGCGAAGAGTCCAATTAATAGACGTTCGTGAAAAAAATGATTTTGATGCTGGACATATTCTTGGAGCTAGAAACATTCCTTATTCTTTGTTTAAAACAAGAATGGTTGAAATTAGAAAAGATCAACCCGTTTATCTTTATGATTACAATAAAACATTGAGCAGCAGAGCAGCTGTCAGATTGCATAAAGCTGGCTACACGGAATTATATCGACTAAAAGGTGGCTTCCGTGATTGGACAGGTAAAACTAAAAAACATAAATAAACAAAGAGGCTGGGACAAAAGTCCCAGTAAGTAAGAAAAAAAGAAATCCTTACTTCC
>JAGQHW010000192.1 GCA_020431645.1 Carnobacterium sp.
GCTTTTCCCTATTGCGTCTCTAATTTCCTTATTGATTGAAATAATCTTATCTTCATCTTTCCTTGGAGCCAAATAAATGTTTTTGACTTCAAAGTCGTCAATTGTACCAGATACTTTTAAATGTCCCCATTTACCTTTAATGTCAGCTGTTCCTGGAAGTCTAAGGTGATAGGTCCATGATCCAAATCCCTCTTTGTAATGTAATTCGAGCTTCTGATTGTCAATTATTTTTATCATTTAATAAGTAGCCTCATTTCTCTTTAACTTTATCTATAATTATGATACATGAAACTATCCAGTTTCATGTATTTATAAAGCAGAAACTGAGTTTGTCACAATAAGAATTGAGACAAACTCAGATATTAAAAAGACACATCCTCTTTTAAAAGAGGATGTGTCTTTTGTTATTTCTAGTTAACTATACCTTAAATGTAGATATAATCTTTTTTAGATTAGCACTTAACTCATTTAATTCCTCGGCAGTTGCTCCTATTTCCTGCATAGTTGCATTTTGTTCTTCACTGCTAGCAGATACTTCTTCTGATATTGCAGCATTTTCTTCAGATACTGCGGAAACATTTTGTATTTTATCAGAGACACTATTTGTATTATCTCCAATTATTTTAAAAGATTCATTTATACCACCTATAGCATCAATTACATTTTCTACTTCTTTTGTTATTTGATTAAAAATTACACTTGTACCATCAACTGCCTCTTGTTGTTCTTTGGCAATTAAATTAGATTTTTCAATTTGATTAACTGATTCTTCAGCATCTTTATTTATATTTTCTAAAATTTGTGCAATCTCCTTCGTAGATATTGCTGATTCTTCTGCTAATTTTCTTACCTCGTCAGCAACTACTGCAAAACCCCTTCCATGTTCACCGGCTCTTGCTGCTTCAATAGCAGCATTAAGGGCTAAAAGGTTTGTTTGTTCAGATATAGTTGTTATGGTTGAAAGAATTTTTTCAATCTCTTCTATATCTTTAGCAAGATTTTTAACTACTTCACTTACTTTTTGAAAAGATTTCATATTTTCATCTGTTTTTATACTTTGATTATTTACTGCTTCTAGACCTTTATTTATAAGAGTTCTTGTTTCTCCAGCTGCATCATTTATAGCATTAAGTTTGTCCTCATTTTCATTAATGTCTCTAGATATTTCTTGTATACCATAAGAAATATCAGTTACGTCTCTAGCTTGATCAGTTGCTCCTGATGCAATATTTTCTATAGCAGTATTAACCTCTTCCAGAACAGTTTGAATCTCGTTAATAGAAATATTTAACGTATCTGCTGAAATTGAAACATTTTCATCTGTATCTTTTACTTGAATTACAATAGTTCTAATATTTTCTATAAATTTGCTAACAGAATTTGCTAATAACTCTATTTCATCCCCTGTTTTTATTTCAATTTTTTTGGTCAAATCTCCACCCGCTGAGCTGAGCTCATCGAAAAGTTGAACTAAGGTATGTATTGGTTTTGAAATTCTTTTAGAGATTAAGATTGATACTACAGCCATTAAAACTAAACCAATCAAACTACCTATCGTCAATATAATTATCTGTTGTCTTTTTTGTTGGAGTATATCGCTAGCATCAATATCTACACCTACTATAGCTACAGTTTCCCCTTGATTGTTTATAACTGGTGCATAGCCTGAGAGGACAGTTCCCCATTCATCTACAGTCATTTCTTTATCTGAGCTTGGAATTCCTCCAAAAGCCGTTTTCATTTCAGACAAGTAATCATATTCTTCACCTAATTCTACCGGATTCTCATCAGCATCTATAATGAATTGAACGGTATCGTTGTCACTTTGAGCAAGGGTATAAATCCCTGATACTTTAGTCTTTTCCATAAATTCTTGCAGTTTAGTTCTGACTTGCTCATAATTTTCATTATCTATGCTTACTATCTTTTCATGACGATCTCCATCAATTAACAAAGATGCTGCTGTTGCTAACTGTGTAGCATCATCTCTAATCCCTTGAAATTGTAAGTCAGTATTAATCTTGTATTGTACTAATCCTGTTACTAAGGTAATTATAAAAAATAAAGTAACAAAATATAAAATAATTTTACCTTCAATACTTTTAAATTTTTTAAAATGTTTCATTTAATCTCTCCTTTAATAGTCTAATAGTATATATATCGGCTATATTTCAATAAAATGAAGTTCTGATTACCTTTAAATACAAAAAAATATTATCATTGGAATAAAATATAATAACATTTAGAAAACTTGAGTTTGTCTTAATATCAAGTATGACAAACTGACAAAAAGAGAGTAAAGACTATCAGATCAAGGCGCAGCTCACTTTTCAAGCTGCGCCTTTTTTGATTCCAATATTTGAGTTGGTCATACCCCCGTTACGTGCTTAGTTTTGTTGAACTAGAACTTGCCCCTGACACAAGTCGAAGGGGGCTTTTGATTTTGCATGGAAAAAGAGTCGGTTATTCCGACGTTTTTCGTGCCTGTTCATGTCGAACCTTTTCAGCCTAAAGGCGAAAAAAGGGGCAGAGTGGACAGACGGTTTTCAGCCTCGCAGAGACCACACTTCACATAGTGAAGTATAGTGGGTTATACTTTACAAAGATCTTAAAGAGTGACTAAAACAAGAAAAGAACCCTATCAAAACAAGCTTATGCATACATATTTTTTAAAATTTTCATATATTGAAAATATCATAGGTGATATTATATTGAAACGTGGAGGTTAATATTTTGTTAAAATTTACAGAATGGTTATTTTATCAAAATTATGATTTTAGTGTAAGTAATAGAGAAATTGCTCTAGTAGTTATTATATGTTTTATTATATTTCTCTTAATGATACATAGGGCAGTAAGAGAAGCTACAATTAGCGGTATTAAAGGCGTGATCAAAG
>JAGQHW010000193.1 GCA_020431645.1 Carnobacterium sp.
ATTAGCTTTAGTTACTGGAATAAACTTAGTATCTGATGCTAGTAATTTTTACTTAATTGTTAGCGCTATGGCCGACTCTGTTTTTTATTTTTTACCTATTTTGATTGGGTTTACTGCCGCAGATAGGCTAGGTGGAAATAAAATTTTAACTGCAGTAATCGGTGGGATCATTGCTTATCCAAGTATCCTAGAAGCTGCAGATAAAGGGTTGGTTATTTTATCTATTGGATCATTTGATTTCCCATATGTCTCTTATTCCTATTCTATTTTTCCAATGATTTTGGCTGCATGGTTCGTAAAGAAGATAGAACCATGGCTAAAGAAAAAAGTTCCTATTTTTTTGCAAGCTATCTTTAATCCAATCATTATTATAGGAATTGTTATTTCGATTACGTTTTTAATAACTGGACCAGTTATTACGTGGCTATCTTTTGCTTTAGCAGATGGTCTTCAAAACTTGTTAAGTTGGAACGCCTCTATTTTTGGGGCTCTCATTGCTGGGTTTTATCAATTACTCGTTATATTTGGGTTACATTGGGGTATTATACCAATATACATCAATGATTTCGCAACTTTAGGATATAGTTACTTATCCGCTATTGTTAGTGTTACATTAATTGGACAAGGCGGAGCGGCTTTAGCAGTTGCAGTTAAAACTAAAAGAGCGAAACTAAAAGAAATTGGATACGCAGCAGCCTTTTCAGCTTTTAGTGGCATTACAGAACCTGCTATTTATGGAATAACATTGCGTTACCGTCGTCCTTTTCTATGTGCATGCATAGGGAGTGCTGTTGGTGGATTTCTGAGTGGTTTACTTCATGTAAATATGTGGAGTATCATTGGTTCAATTATTGGACTTCCTTCCTTTATAGACCCTGATTTAGGTGTTACATCTAACTTTTGGTTTGCAGTTCTTGCTGGAGCTGCTACCTTGATAGTTTCCTTTGTTCTTACTTATTTCTGGGGATACAATGATTCAATGGAAATGAAAGAAAAACAAGCTAAACCGAAAAATCCAGCAAAGATGACATTTAATTAATTTTTATCAAATAAAAGCAAAAATCCTTTTTTAAAATTAGGATTTTCGCTTTTATTTTTTCGTTTAAACAGTATGGTTTATCACTTCAAAACCTTTTAATTTTTTTATAAATAAATATTACGTTTTGGAGCAGGAATTAACTTCCATTTATTCAATTTGAACTGAATGACAGATCCGATGATTAAAAAAATCATATAAATAATCGAAACAATCGGCAGTAAAGAATACCCCTCTTCTATTCCAGCAGAAGAAACCAAAAATTTATAAATGCCATAACAAGCCCAAGCTGCAGGGATAGTAAATGCGGCATTTTTCAACCAATTCATTATAATTACAGCAATCACAAAAGCTAGACTTAATAAGACGATTCCCCATACTTCTTTTGAAAGTCCCCATCTATTCCACTCTATTTTCACCAAGTATGCTGCTATGTTAACAATCGTCGCTATCAAAAGCCAACCATTATATAAGCCAAAGGATAAAGCTAAAATATTCTTTCTATTGTCATTATTTTCTACTATTATTTTATTGATAAAAGCTAAAACAATCGTAAAGGATACAATAAAAATAGTAGAAACTAAAACTTTATCATATAAAAAGATAACGACCCAACCAATATTTAATAATGAAGACAACCAAAATAACGGAGAAACCTTATCAATAATAGTATGATAACTTGCTTTATTCCGATTCAAGAGCATAAGGATAAGAGAAATAAAAATTAGCGTATAAATGACTCCCCATATACTAAAAGTAAAAGAAGCAGGCGTAATAGGAGTAAGGTATTTATCAGACATCTCTTTTTGATCTATCCCATTAATCAAACCTACACTACTGACATAATTTATGACTAATAAAATAGCGAATACAATCATATTCATCCATGCTTTGACAGCTGTTCTCATGGTGCATTCCTCCCAAAATTTCTATCTCTGCTTAGGCGCTAAAATAATTCTTAGTTTTTTCTATTCGTTAATTTTTTATATACCGTATTTGAGTAGGACTAAACTCTATTCTTTGTCTTAAACTTACATGAAAAATGCTAGGGATTCAAGAAATCAATTCTTTGCCATTGCCATTCATAAAATCAGACTGTTTTTTTATGCTGATTTCTATGATTCCTCCAATGAAACAACTAATTTCCCTCTTGCCTCTCTTGTCTCAGTCTTTCTCAAAGCTTTTATAGCTAACTCAAATGAATAAAGTTGTTCAATAACTACACGTGGACTCACTCTTACAACCGCTCTCATTTTTATATACCTCCTTCACTTTTTATCCCCAAAATCAATTGTTCCCGTTTGCCTTTACTAAAACGAACTAGTTGTATCACCAAAAAGTATGATAGATGAATTTGAAGTTTTAAAACCATTCCTTAGATAGAATGATTCAGCAGGATAGCCTCTGTCAGTATCGAGTATTATAGTTGGTATATTAATACTTTCTAACTGCTCTTTTATGAAACGTAAAAATTGAGTACCTATACCTTTTCCCTGATAGTCATTTGAAACAAAGAAAGAATCTAAATGATACTCTTTTCCCATATACCATGGCCTAATAAAGCCTAGTGCAGCACCTAATAATTTATTGGTACTTTTTTCTCTAACGGTATAACCTTTAAATGTATTTAACCTTACCATTTGATTGACGTAATTTGTAATCTTTTTATGTGTTAATTCATCATTCCAAGGTTCAGCTGAAAATACATTAATATAAACATCTACTATCTCTGCTAAATCATTATCGTTAAAGATATTAAAATATCGTTCTTCAATTTCCATCTCATTAACCAACTTTC
>JAGQHW010000194.1 GCA_020431645.1 Carnobacterium sp.
TGGCGGTGGAAGAGGGATGCGTGTTGCCTATTCTGCTGAAGAAATAAAAGACAGTTTTGATAGAGCACGCAGTGAAGCAAAAGCTGCATTTGGCAATGATGAGATTTATGTAGAACGCTATATTCAAGACCCTAAACACATTGAAGTTCAAATATTAGGAGATACTCATGGGAATATTATTCATTTATACGAACGGGATTGTTCTGTGCAACGCCGACACCAAAAAGTTGTGGAAGTTGCACCTTGTGTTTCTATACCTGATGAATTACGTTTAAAAATGTGTCAGTCTGCTGTTCAATTAATGAAACATGTTGGTTACGTTAACGCAGGAACGGTCGAATTTTTGCTTGAAGGAAATGAATTTTATTTTATTGAAGTTAATCCACGTGTTCAAGTAGAGCACACAATTACAGAATTGATAACGGGTATCGATATCGTTCAAGCTCAAATTTTAATTGCACAAGGAAAAGATCTCCATACCGAAATAAACATTCCAGCCCAAGAGAACATACCTTTAATGGGTGCGGCTATTCAATGTCGAATAACAACTGAAGATCCTCTTAATGGATTTTTACCAGATATAGGTAAAATCGATACTTATCGTTCTCCAGGTGGATTCGGAATACGCTTAGATGCAGGAAATGGATTTCAGGGTAGTGTAGTTTCACCTTTTTTTGACTCTTTACTAGTTAAAGTTTGTACGCACGCCTCTACATTTGAATTAGCTGCTCAAAAAATGACAAGATCTTTGAGAGAATTTCGTATTCGCGGTGTAAAAACGAATATACCATTTATGGATAATGTTATTTCTCATCCTGTTTTCCTTTCCGGAGAAGCGAAAACAACATTTATTGATTCGACTCCTGAACTTTTTATATTTTCAAAAGTTCGTGATAGAGGAAATAAAACAATGAAATATATTAGTAACATTACTATAAATGGATTTCCTGGCATCGAACAAGCTCCAAAGAAATTTTATGAGCCAGCGAGAAGACCTAAAAAATTGACTTTATTAGAGGACACTACGATAAATGCAAAACATATTTTAGATCATCAAGGTGCAGATGCAGTAGCAAATTGGGTGAAAAATAGGAAAGAAGTTCTACTAACAGATACAACATTTAGAGATGCTCATCAAAGCTTATTGGCAACTCGTGTACGGACACAAGATTTTTTGAATATTGCTGCAGAAACAGAAAAGGCTATACCACAGTTGTTTTCTTCTGAAGTATGGGGAGGAGCCACTTTCGATGTAGCTTATCGATTTTTAAATGAAGACCCATGGGAACGTTTAGAAAAGTTAAGAAAAGAAATGCCTTCAACTCTTCTCCAAATGTTGTTTAGAGGTTCTAATGCGGTAGGGTATCAAAATTATCCTGATAATGTTATTGAGTCATTTATTCAACAAGCTGCTAAAAGCGGAGTAGATGTTTTTCGAATCTTTGATAGTTTAAATTGGATTCCTCAAATGGAGAAAAGTATCCAGGTCGTTAGAGATACTGGTAAGATAGCCGAAGCCTCTATTTGTTATACAGGGGATATTAATGACCCATTAAGAACTAAATACACCATTGATTATTATAAAGATATGGCTAAAGAATTGGAGAACCAAGGAGCGCATATAATTGCTATTAAAGATATGGCAGGCATCCTAAAACCTGAGGCGGCTTATCGTTTAATTAGTGAGTTAAAAGCCACTGTTGGTGTTCCGATTCATCTGCACACACATGATACAAGTGGGAATGGTGTATTTACTTACGCTCGAGCAGTTAAAGCAGGTGTAGATATTGTTGATGTTGCCATGAGTGCGATGAGCAGTGCTACTAGTCAACCTAGCATGAGTAGCCTTTATTATGCATTATCAGATACTGAACGCATTCCTTCTATTAACATTGAAAATGTTCAACAAATCAATCATTATTGGGAAGATATAAGAACCCGTTACGAAGATTTTGAAAATGGTGTTAGTGCACCACAAACAGAGGTATACCAGCATGAAATGCCTGGTGGTCAGTATTCTAACCTTAAACAACAAGCAAAGGCTGTCGGGTTAGAAGACAAGTGGGATGAAATTAAAAAAATGTATGCACTAGTTAATCAGATGTTTGGTGATATTATTAAAGTAACTCCATCATCAAAAGTTGTTGGGGATATGTCCTTGTTTATGGTACAAAATAATTTGATTGAAGAAGATATTTATAATCAGGGACAATCAGTTGATTTCCCAGAATCTGTAATTAGCTTCTTTATGGGAGATTTAGGCCAACCGGTTGGAGGATTCCCACAAAAACTACAAAAAATTATTTTGAAATCAAACCAACCTATAACTGTTCGACCTGGCGCCTTAGCTGATCCAATTGATCTTAATCAAACAAAACAACGCTTAGCCGAGTTAATCAATAAGGAACCTTCTAATGAAGATGTGTTAAGTTACATCATGTATCCTGAAGTATTTTTAGATTACCAAAAAAATTATGAACAATTTGGCGATGTAACAGTTTTAGATACGGCAACATTCTTTCATGGAATGCGGACGGGAGAATCCATCGAGGTACAGATTGAAAAAGGGAAAACATTGATTATCAAACTGAACCAGATTGGTGAACCTGATTCTGAAGGTAACCGTATTATGTATTTTGATTTAAATGGACAAGGTAGAGAAGTTGTAGTAAAAGATAGAAGCATTACGAGTACTAAAGTTGTTCGTAAAAAAGCTGAACCAACGAATAAAGAACACGTGGGAGCTACTATGCCTGGTTCAATTATAGAAGTTCTAGT
>JAGQHW010000195.1 GCA_020431645.1 Carnobacterium sp.
AAATTTCAAGTTTAAGTTAGCCACCCTATGCAACTGTTTATTGCCAGATGTTATTAATTAATGAACCAGTTGAATTTTTTGGTGTGGAATTAACTCCCTACGGGCTCTAATGGCTGATTTCCTAGAACTAACTATCGTTCAATTACGGGTAGGGACTGTTTTCAGTGGGTCATGCAGCCAAGCATTCTTCCTTAAACGCCCTTGCTAAACAGTCATGTGGCGTTTGATAATCCAAAATTCTTCTCGGATAGTCATTCATCCATTGTTGTATTCGTATCAGCTGAGCTTCACTCACATCGCTAATCGGACTTCCCTTAGGGATAAATCGTCTAATTAGTTTATGTTGATTTTCACTGGTTCCTCGTTCCCAAGAGGCATAGGGATGACTGAAGTACACATCTATTACATCTTGTAAGGCTTCGTGCAGCCCTGAAAACTCTGAACCATTGTCTGAAGTTATGGTCTTAAAAAGACGATCAAAGTACTCGCCTGACCGATTACGTAAGTCTTGGATAGCTCGATCGACTGACTTAGCATCCTTGCCATTTAGTTTGAAGATGACTTCAAAACGAGTTTGTCGTTCTGCTAAAGTCAATAACACAGCATCGCATTTTGTTTTACTCCCTACAACGGTATCAATTTCCCAGTGACCGAAGGTTTCTCTTGAATCGATTATCTCTGGACGTTTTTCGATAGATACTCCTAGTATTCTCTTATTTGGCAGTTTTCCGTGTGCTTTTTCTTTTATTTTTCGAGACAATTTTTCAAGTAAATCCATATTTTTTGTTCTCATAACTCCTCGATCTATCCACTGATAGAGAGTAGAGGTACATGGAATAATAGATGGATCAAACAACTCTTGTTTTAAAGCAAAGCCAATAACAACGTCTGGCGACCATTTTTCTTTTAACATCTTGTCATCAGCCCAATCAATAAAAGTATCTGTATCTGCCCATTTCGGGCGTCTACCACAGTTCATTCGTTGTTCTTCATAAAACGTTTGTCCAGCATCAGCGTCATAAATTAGAGTGTAATAGTTATACGTTTTTTCTTTCTGTGCTTGGCGTTTCAATTGTGTAATCGATCCACGATTGATTTCATTATTAATCGTTTGTGGTGCTCGATTTAAGACGTTAGCAACCTGACGGTTGGTGTACTTTTCTTTTTTGAGAACGGCAATTTGACAACGCTCTGCATATGAAAGGTGTTTTCCCTTTTGTGAATCTATGTTATTCTTGGTTTGCGTCATGTGAATTCATCCTTTTCTATTGAGAGTGTGGTAACTTCAATATAACATGAATTCACGTGGCGCTTTTTTTAGTTAGCAGTGGCTAACTTCATTCTACAATCCAGCTTTTATTTTAATAGATATTCCACCTACGTTAAGTACGTATACCGATTCAGCATTGTTAGCTTCAGATTATACAATTATTGTTTTACAAACGCAGGAACGATCTCTAGTAGGTGCTGAAGCATATATAGGGTACTTACAAGAATTAATTGATAATTATGGCGCTAATTTTGATATCTTAGGTTTTTTACCTGTACTATTAAAAAACAATTCAAAAGTAGATGAAGCCACCTTAAATACTGCTAAAGAAAAATTTAGTGAAAAATATGGAACGTTTGAAACGATACGATATTATAGGGATTGTTGATTCTGATTTAGATGGAAAATATGATATACATGGTAAGCGAGTAATGGCGCTTTATACTAAAGTTACTAAAGAAATGATTAGTCCATTAGAAGAAATAGAGTCACATAAAAAAGAATGATTATTTTAAAATTATCATAAATCATACTTAACAGAAAATGAGGGTACTTTTATGGCAGATAGCTTATTGAATAAAAATAAAAGTACAGGTAAACGAAATCTTTTAGATAGAAAAGAGAGTGTTAAACCTAAAGAAGTGTTTGATCGTTCTAGTCTATTTACAGTAGATGAATCCAAAAAAAATGATTCTATACCCAGTAAAGAAGTTGTTACAAAAAAACAAAAAGGGAAAAACACTACTATTCGTTGTTCAACAGACATCTCATATAGATTGAATGCTATTGTCACTTCTTTTAGTTTAGATAGTGTTAATGAACTTCTAGATATCTTGTTAGATGATTACGAAGCTTCTTTAACCGCTGATGAACAAAGAGAGATTAAGACATTGTTGGCTGTGTATCGTCGTAAATCTAGTAAATAATTTTTAAAACAAGAGGGGAGTAGACTATGAAAAAATTTTTTAAATCTATTACCAGTGATTATTTCGAAGATATTCTAGTTCGGTTAGCTCATCATTCGGCAGGTATTGAAGGAAATACCATTTCATTACCTGCTACGGTTTCG
Source organism: Carnobacterium sp. (assembly GCA_020431645.1). Classification (GTDB taxonomy): domain Bacteria; phylum Bacillota; class Bacilli; order Lactobacillales; family Carnobacteriaceae; genus Carnobacterium_A. Next base: position 2,340 of record JAGQHW010000195.1, read on the forward strand.
ATTATTGTAAATGGAACATTACCAATTAATTCAGGTGCTACAGTAAGAGAATTTTATGAGATTGAAAATCATAAACAAGCTTTTGATCATATGATTAACCATTTAATAAATGAAGATAAGCTTTCTATTGAACTTATTAAAGAAATTCATGGTGATTTAACGGATCGTTTACAATATGATAAAGGTTTATTTAAGAAAAGTGAGAACATGATTATTGGAGCAGAATTTCGAACATCTTCTCCTGCAGAAACACCCATGTTAATCTTTCAACTAATAGATAATTTGAACTATCTTATGGAACATGCTGAAACAAAAGAAGATAGACTCAAAGCTATATTAGATACTCATATTCAGTTTGAACGAATTCATCCATTCTCAGATGGGAATGGTCGAACTGGACGAA
>JAGQHW010000196.1 GCA_020431645.1 Carnobacterium sp.
AATGTTTTAGAATACCAAGCTGAAATGACTGCTTATGTCGTAAGTAATAATTTTGGTTTAGATACAGAAGATTACTCGAAAGACTATCTAGCAAGTTGGACTAAACGTGACGTTGATCACTCAGTTTATATTAAATCGTTACAAGAAGTGAAAGATGTTTCTTTAAATATGATTGAAAAAGTTGTTGGGAATTATAATGAAATAAAACTGAATAAAGTTGCAGAACAACAATCAGACAATGAAGATATAAACCAATACAAGCCATTAGAAATAGAAGATAAAATAGCAATGAAATTAAACTTTTTATCTGATGAAAAAGGGAAAAATCATTTTACAGAATTAAAAGATAAACTTTTAAAATGTACTGGAATAGAAAAAACAAAAGGGGCAACGTCATTTTCTGATTACAATATAGAATTAGAAAATAAAAACGGTAATAGATTTAATTATCATATCCGTTCAGAAAAAAATAAAAAAGAAATTAATAAAGAATGGTCCAAAGAAATGACAGGTAAAGAATGGTTAGAGCAAGACATTAAAACGGAAGTTTTAAAAAGAAAGCCAACTTTAAATATCGACAATCCAGTTCCAAAAGATACTTCTAATATGAAATCTATTAAAGAATATACAGAACAGCAAATAGCACCAGAAATAAAACTATAAAATAAAACTAAGAGATCAGAATAATTTAATTATTCTGATCTCTTAGTTTTTTTACAACAGGAGCTAATTCTTTCAAAAGACTTTCCGTTTCTAAAATACTTAAATTTTTTATATCAAAAAAAGATTCTAACATAGCTCCTTTTTTTATTAAATTATGTGTTCTTTCTTTTCTTTCTTTTTGAGTATCACGTTGCAGGTCTCTTTTTAATCTATTTAGTTCCTGCTCTTTCTTTTTAACGTTAAAATTTTCCATAAGCACCACTTTTTCTATAATTAATAGTTAGAATGATTATTAGATTGTTGGTGTGAATTGTGGATATTTTTTTTTTGTTCTGAATCAATATTCGCTTCATTTGAACTTTTTCCTTGATTTTTAGAAAAGTCATTGGGTAAACTTTCTTTAATCTTTTTAACTATCTTACTTATTTCTTTTTTAGAAGACAATTCTTCATAGTCTAAATTCAAATCTTTTATTAATGTTTCCCCTAAAGCACTATTTATATTCTTTTTTGTAGCTTCTATTTCTTTTTTTAGTTTTTCCATTTGATCTATCTTTGCTTGTATGTTTTTGATTGAACTCATTTGAACTTCCCCCTTTATATTTCAATTAATGATACCACATACTCAAAATAGTGTAAAAGATAAGAAGAAGTGATAATATAGATTTAAACAAAGGGCGCACTTATACATCATCTTGTCAGATGGTGTAATGGCTAAGTAAATATGTGAAAAATACTTCGTATTTTAAAAATTCGCTACGCTCATGTAGAAGAAAGGAGTTCTCGATAATATGGCTATCTATCATTTAAATTCTAAAATCATTTCAAGAGGAAAAGGTCAATCGGCTACTGCAAGTGCAGCATATAGAAGTGGAGAAAAGTTATTTAGCGAATATTATGGAGAAACTAATTTCTATACACGAAATGTGAAACCAGAAATATTTATATTAAAACCAAAACATGCACCAGAATGGTGTTTAAATCGTGAAAATTTGTGGAATGAAGTTGAGAAAGTTGAAAAATATAAAACAGCACAGTTAGCTAGAGAATTTAATATTGCTTTACCAATTGAGTTGTCAAAAGAAGAACAATTAGAATTAACGAAGGAGTATGTCCAAACAAACTTCGTTGATAAGGGAATGGTCGCAGATGTTGCTATTCATAGAGATGATTTAGCGAATCCACACTTTCACGTTATGTTTACAATTAGACCTTTTAACCAAGATGGAAGTTGGGGAGAAAAAGCAAAAATTATTTATATTTTAGATGAAAATGGAGAAAAACAAAAGACACCAGCAGGTAACGTTAAATCTAGAAAAGATAATTCAACTGATTGGAATAATAAAAAAACGATGCAGTCGTGGAGAAAAAACTGGGCTACATTAACAAATACTTATTTAGAAAATGCGGGTAGTACAGAACGGATTTCTGAAAAGAGTTATACCGAATTAGGAGAAGAAAAAAAACCCACTATTCATGAAGGTTATGTTGCTAGAGAAATGGAAAAAAGAGGAAAAGTTAGTGAACGTGTAGAACAGAATAGACAAATTAAAAAAGGAAACTATGATAAACAAAAAGCTAAACAAGAAGCAACGTCTAAAACAACGATTAGCGTTATTATGCAACCTTTATCTCCAACAGAAAAAGGGGACTTAAAAAAGATTGCTAAGAATTTAAAAATATTTGTTAACTATGATAATTTAGTTGATAAAGAAAGAATGATAAAAAACTGGCAACGTACAGAAGCTATAAACAAAATTATTAAACCGGATGATTTTGATTCTTCCATTTTAGATAAAATAGAATTTACAAAAGAAAATATCAATAGAGGGAAAGAAATTTTAGAAAAACAATATCTAAGAATATTTGAAAAGCATTATCCAGAATTAATCGAAAACAACTTTTCTAATTATGCTAAAATTAATATTGCTCAACGATCATTAGAGATAGATAAAGTTTTAGAAATGGAAGAAGTTGTTTCGATACTAAGTGAATCTAGAGATAATGAAGTTAAAGATATATTAAAAACAATTTC
>JAGQHW010000197.1 GCA_020431645.1 Carnobacterium sp.
TTATAAAAATAGAAAAGATAATTACAGCTATTTAGAACAGGAATTTAAGAGTATTGTATTTTTTTCAGAGAATTTAAAAGTTAAAATTGTTGAAGAAGAGAGAGTGAATTTAGCTTCATATAAAGTAGGAGACTCTTTAAAAGAATTAATACAAAAGTTTGAAGTAAACTTCAGGCAATTGTTTAACTTAGTTTTTAAATCAAAAGATCAATACTATAATACATCTTTTGCTACAAAAGATATAGAATCTAAAATAAGGAATCTTAAGTTCCAGAAAATATTAACAAACATTGAATTCGATAACTTATTTGATATTGTTACGATTGAAAGAAAGATAAATAATAATACTTCATCGGATTTACATGAAGAACAAATGAGAGTTTATTTATCTCTCGTTCAGGATAATTATAACTATTTTGAAAAAAGTCAAAATTATTCAATAGATAAAGAAAATAATTTGTTGGAAATTTTATCTTATTTAGCAGATACTTCTAAAGAAGCAATTGTCAATTCTGACCAGTTTAACTCTTTTAAAAAATATATCCATGTTAAAAGACAAATAGAAAAAGAATTTATAGATTTAATGGAAGAAAACGTTGGAAATCGTCGTTCTTCACTAACGCTTCTATGTGGAAATGTAGGAGATGGGAAGTCACATTTGTTAGCATTCTCTAAAGATAAGTATCCAGAACTATTCAGCCAAATAGATATCCACAACGATGCTACAGAAAGCATAAAACCTGAGTTAACCGCAATTGATACATTAGAAATTATATTGAAAAATTTCAATGACAATCTTATTGAAAATACGAATCAACATTTAGTTTTAGCAATTAATGTAGGTGTTTTGAATAATTTTATTCAAGAAATGAAGAAAAAAAATTTGTATCAAAAATTAACTCAATTTGTAGAAGATAGTGGCTTATTTGATTCTTCATTGAATTACGAGCATAAAAGCGAACACTTTCATCTTGTTTCTTTTCTTAATAATTCTTCTTTTGAAATTAGTTATGAAGGTTCTGAAAGTATCTATTATGATAACTTATTTAATAAAATATTTTCTGAAAACGAAAACAACCCTTTTTATAAAGCTTATTTAAAAGATAGACAAGAAAAAAAATCTGCGCAGCATAATTATAACTTTGAAATTATGCTAAACAAAAATGTGCAACAAACTATTAAATATCTTTTGATACGAACTCAGATAGAATATAAAAATATCATTTCAACAAGAGCATTATTTAATTTTATATATGATATTATTGTCCCTAGCGAAGATGCTAAAGAAAAAATAACAGGATTTCTTCCATATTTATTGTTTGAAAATAAAGAAAAATCTCCTATTTTAAACTCTATTTCTAAATTAGATCCAGTTAATATTCAAAACAATCAAATAGATCAGTTAAATATTGAACTGTACAACACGAATAATTATTTAGAAAAAGTCAAAAGTTATTTTGTCCCTGTTGAATTCGAACTAGTGAATCAAATTTTTTCAAGTATAGGATCAGAAAATATAAAAACCCACAAAAAAAATATGAGTGGCTTTTTAAGATTAAAGTTTCTATTCAATTATAATCATGAGCTATTTGCAGATAAATCTTATAACACTTTTATGGAATATTTATCCTTAAGTAAAAAAGGTGAATCCATTAATCCATTAGCAGCTTTGGTAAGAGATTCAGTATATATCTGGAATGGATCTCCAAAGAAGTATCATTTGTTCATTAATAGTAAACATGCCACTGCTTCAGTAGCAATTGCAGTTGAAATTATATTAAATTTTAGAGGAGTAATAGCGACAAATAATACTAATTATAATATCTTATTGAAATATGCAGAAAGTACGAATAATCAGAAAGACTACGAAATTGAAATTGATTATAAGTTATTCAAATTATTATATGCTACGAAAAAAGGATATATTTTGAAAGAATTCGATAAGAAACAAGGAATAAATTTTACTGAATTCATTGAAGAAATTATCAATAATAAACAGTCTTTATTTAAGACAATAGTCTTAGATAAAGATACTGGAGTTCTTATCGAGTTAACAAATAATGGTATAGAATATGAAATTGAGAGGGTGTAAGAGTGAACCCAGAAGTAGTTAAATTAATAGAGAAATTAAAAATTAAACATATTCAAAAAAAAATAACTTATGAACGAAATTTCGTAGGTAAATTACTACCTTTTTATACTAGAAATCCAGAAAGAGCAAAATATTCAGAGGGTTTTAAAGGAGTATTAGGAGTAGTAGCTAAAGATAGTCTCGATAAACAAAATGAATTCATTATAAATCATGATGAGTATAAAAAAAATATTAGCAATAAGTTGATAGTTAATAAAGATTTAGATAAAGATAAACTCATTCAAAAACTATTTAATATAGACTCTTTAACAGCTATAAATCATCCATATGTGTTATCTTTTCAGCCATTAATAAATAGTGATAGAGAAAAAAAAGGCGAGATTGAAGTTGGCGTTTTTATTAACAAGCTATTTGATTTAAGAAACAATGAAAAATGGATAAAGTTTATTTCTTCTAAAAAAATAAAGAATGTAGTAGAAGGAATAGTTATTGATACCTTACCTATTATTCCAGAAAAAAAAGGGATGAGCAGAAATTTTATATTTTTTAACGAGAATTATTACAGAAAATTAATG
>JAGQHW010000198.1 GCA_020431645.1 Carnobacterium sp.
TTTATATCACTTTATTTTTATTTGTGCTAACTTATTTTTTTTATACTTATTAATTGGTTTGTTACTAAAAACTTGAGCATAAAAAATAATCCATTCAAATTCCTTAACTCATTTGAATGGATTATTTTTATGTCGCTTAAACTATAAAGTAAATTTTATAGTAATACAATTAATTGAATCAATATTTTTTTATCATAAACAACTTAAAATAACTTATTTAGTCAATTTATAGCAAATCATAATAAAATTTATCTATATTAAGCTTAATTTAGTCTGTTTTATCCTTGAAATGATTGATAATTGGGGCAAAACATACTAATAATAGGCTTTGTTGTATCTATTTCCATCTTTTTTAACGAATAAAATGAAATATGACTTAAAATAATCTTTTATTTCCAAAATTGCCATTTACTTTTTTTCTCTCCAGGTATTTCTTCTGCATCGTTAGATGTTTTTTTTGAGTTTTTTAAACGGTTTTCAAATTTTTCTTTCATGAGTTTTTCAATATTTTTTAAATCAGGATATTTTCCATCTTTCTCACTTTTTGCAATAACCGTCAGAACTTCTATATAACTTAATGCTAAAGCTGTCGTCATTATAGAAGCTGTTGCTCCACTAATAACTCCTCCAATAATTGTGCCTACACCTGGTACTAGTTTGATAATAGTTGAAACAATGTATCTACCAGCATAAGTAGCTCCGCCAGTTCCTCCTATGGCAGCTAGCATACTTGTAATCGTCGCTTTGTCCATCGAGATACCAAATATTGCTGTAATATGCGCTAGTAAAGTTAGTTGCATTGGAACTAATATAGAGGCATCAGAAAAAGGAATTGGCATAAATCCTACTCCAAATGAACTCGCTATATACTTAAATGCCCAACTTCGTGCAGATTTTGCTTTACGCTCAATATCCACTTGTTGGGCGTTATTAAAAGCTCTTTTTTGCTCATCTGGAATAATTTGAAAGCTCATTTCAATAAGTTCTTTCAGACCAAATGGTTGGATAGTTAGATCATTTGAAATAATAAATTCTTGTGCCATTACATTAACAACACCATAAATAGGTAGGTTCAAATTTTTGATGTATTGCCCAAATTCTTTTGACTGATCTCCAATAGATTGAGTTAATATGACTACTACTGGTATTTTAGTGCTTAATTTTTCGATTAACTCTAGTTCTAACGGTTCTATTCTTGAAGAATTTGCATTTATACAATAGTAAACAAGGTGGATTTCTTTATTAGACTGATTTTTTTTACCTTCTGATATTGTTTCAAAAATTTCCTTTAGTACCTCTTTTTGAGCCTCATTATTTAATTCTAATCCTTTTGTATCATATAAAACAATCGGTACACCATCTTTTGTTATTCGTCTTAAATGCTTTGTTACTGGACGTCCAATCCCTGTTTCAGCTAAGTTTTCACGAAAAATACGATTGATTAATGTACTTTTCCCTACTCCTGTTTTGCCAATTAATATTATACTAATCGGTTTAATATTTTTTATTTCATTTTCTGTTTTATGCATAATATCATCAATAATATTAAAATTCCCAACCATATTTTTCATAAAATCCTCCTAAAAATGATCGACACAATAGCCAATTGAGATTTTATAAAATTAATTTAACTCTGGTAATTTAAATTCTCGCTGTCCTTTAAAAGTATCTCCATTTTCTAAATCGCCAGACTTAAATCCTCTATCAAACCAATACATTCTTTGATCAGACGTTCCGTGAGTAAAACTATCAGGAACAACATATCCTTGTGCTTGTTGTTGAAGACGATCGTCTCCCACTGCTGCAGCTGCGTTTATCGCTTCTTGGTAGTCCCCTTCTTCTAGATAACCCAGACCTTGAGCATGATTGGCCCAAACGCCAGCTAAGTAATCTGCTTGCAATTCAAATTTAACCTGATACTTATTAAACTCCGTTTCACTTAGTTGATTGCGTAATGTATTTAGTTCTTTTGTTAATCCAAGTTGAGTTTGTACATGATGTCCAACTTCGTGCGCAACGACATAAGCCATTGCAAAATCACCAGGTGCCTTATATTGTTGGCTCAATTCATCATAAAAACTTAAGTCAATGTATAAATTTGTATCTCCTGGACAATAAAAAGGTCCTGTTGAGGCACCTGCAGTCCCACAAGCCGATTGAACAGAATTAGTAAACAGCACTAATGTTGGTTCTTCGTATTGGTAACCGTAATCTTCAAAAATATCTATCCAAACCTCTTCTGTATCTTTGAGCACAACTGAAACAAAATCTGCTCGTTCTTTTTCTGTTTCAGTTTCTTGATAAGGTGCAGTTGTTTCAGTCCCAGTCCCAGTCTGTTGTGAAACAGCTGAGTTCAAAAAATCTCCGAAATCTCCCCCACCCAAAAATGTGAAAATGAGTAAGATGATAATACCTCCTACCCCACCGCCTACTAGGGTCTTCCCTCCTACACTACTTCCTCTACGATCTTCTACATTGCTACTTTTTTTTCTATCTTTCCAACGCATTAGTTTTCACTCCCAAAATAAAATTTTAGCTATTGATTTAAAACTATCATATCATTTTTTTTACAAGACAATAAACGATATGATAATTTTAATGCCTTTTTATTTAAAATTTAAATGCAAAA
>JAGQHW010000199.1 GCA_020431645.1 Carnobacterium sp.
AATTGAATGTAACGCTAAAGTATTTTGTTGTAATTCCAGTGGCATTACTCTTTATTGTTACAACCCATCCTAGTGAATTTGCTGCTTCTCTTAATAAGATAGGCGTCAATTATAAGATCTCTTATTCAGTTTCGCTTGCATTGCGTTATATACCTGATATTCAACGTGATTTTCGGAGTATTTCGCAAACTCAACAAGCACGAGGGATAGATATTTCCCGAAATGAAACATTAATAAAGCGCGTCAAAAATGTGTCGGCAATTATTATACCCTTGATTTTATCAAGTTTAGATCGTATTGAGGTCATCAGCAATGCGATGGAACTACGTGGCTTTGGCAAACATAAAAAACGTACTTGGTATAGTGAGAAAAAAGCAACTAAAAAAGATTACCTAACTATTTTAGTAGGGGTATTTATATTTATCGGAAGTTTAGTGGTAACGTATCAAAATGGTAGTCGCTTTTATAATCCTTTTCAGTGAAAAGGAGAAGGAAACGCGATACTAGAAACTTAGTAAAAGATAAATTAGTGAATGAGTTAAATGTATGATGAATATTTTGAAAGGGTTGTTCTTATGATTGATTACAGTTGGCTTAATCTAGGTAGTTTAATTCTAGGGTTGATTGCTTGGCTTATTCCTTTCTTTGGAATAATAAGACACAAAAAGAGCAAAGGGAATGTCTCACTACTGCTTTTGCTAGTTAGTGTGGGAGCTTGCGCTACTGCATTGTGGTTTCAAATTTCCTATAATAATTATTTAGTCCATATTCAAGATTGGACTGCACTGATGGATACTTCTCCCACGTTAAACTGGGTAGCAGGTATTTTACTTATTGGAACACTTACATTAAATGTTGTGCATATCGTTTTATACAAAAATGTAACCACTAAATAGAAATACCCTTCTCTTATTTCTATTACATTTTTGAAGGTACAAGGTTATTGGAACTAATTTATTAAATGGATATAAAAGTAGTCGAGGCCTTAATATAACTCTTAAACAAAGAGTAGGGTCATTATAAAAGAGTGAATATACTTTAAAAATTAAGAGTACAGCTAGTTGTATCTATGAAAAATGATAAGCAAGGAGCTGAATTTCTGTCATTCTAAACAGAAACTGATATACTATTTTACATAGACAACAGATTGTGAAGTAGAAGGGATGACAATAGATAATGAAGTTAAGTGTATTGGATCAAGCACCTATCACTAGTGGAAATACAGCATTAGAAGCTTTAAACAAAGCAGAAGAATTAGCCGTTTTGGCAGATGAGTTAGGCTATAGTCGTTTTTGGATGGCAGAACACCATGGCACAAATGGATACGCAAGTTCAGCACCAGAGATTACGATTGCTCGTTTAGCGGCGAAAACAAAAAATATTCGTATCGGAACAGGTGGCATCATGATGATGCATTATTCACCTTTAAAAATGGCTGAAGTATTTAAAACATTGAGTGCATTTTCACCCGGTCGAATAGATTTTGGAGTAGGAAGAGCACCAGGCGGAGATCGAAACGCAATGTACGCTTTATCGGAAGGACGCCAACCGCTTTTAGACAATATGTATGAAAAATTAGATACGACTTTAAAATTAATTAATGATGAAATTCCAAATGATCGACTATACAATCAGACGATTGCAACACCTTCTGGAGTGACATTACCAGAAGCTTGGTTGCTAGGTTCGAGCGGAAATAGTGCTTTAGAGGCGGCACGTATGGGAGTAGGCTATTCATTTGCTCAATTTTTTATGGGTGGAATGACAAAAGAAATATTGGATCAGTACAAAGATAATTTTGTGCCATCTTCTTTCATGCAAAAACCAGAAATTAGTGTGGCTTATTTAGTTACAGTTGCTGAAACAAAAGAAGAAGCTGAATTTGAAGCATTGCCGCAAGATATAGCTAGATTATGGTTAATGCAAGGCAAATCTACCAACTTATTAACACCAGAAGAAGCCCAAAATTATCCATTAACAGAAACAGATAAGAGAGTGATCAAAGATAATCGAAAGTTACACCTTGTAGGAACAGCTAAAGAAGTTGCGGATCTGTTAAAAGAAGAACAAGAGTATTACGGATTTGATGAGGCGATGATTTGTAGCATTCCACACTCGCAACAAAAACGATTAGATGTCTATCGTTTGTTAGCAAAAGAATTGCTTTAAAAGATAAAAGCAGATGGCTAAAAGGCTATCTGCTTTTTTACTTAGAACAATAAAAAGGGATCTTTTTAATCGAATAGGTTAAGTTGTTGAGGTCCCAATTGATCAAAAGTTAGATTTAATAATTTTTGTAAGTATTTAGCGTTACTAGCAGCATGACCACCAGAATTATTATTGAAAATAACGGCAACCTCTTTAGATGTATTTTCTAATGAGAGGATGATAGGAATAAAACTAGTCAATTCAGCCTCACTGTAATCATAAAATGTTCTCTTTTCACGCCAATTTTGTCCAGTTGAATTTAGCCAACCTTCGTAATTGCGGCCATGTAAACGAAAAAGTGTCAGTTCTTTATTAGTAGCAGCCGCAATCATTGGAATACTATTCCCTGGAGTTTGAGGTTGATCGATAACAGCATGGATAAATTGATG
>JAGQHW010000019.1 GCA_020431645.1 Carnobacterium sp.
AAATTGACACAAAAAAAGATTCTATTTATCAGCAAAACTGATAAATGGAATCTTTTTTCTTATTAGTAGCTAGTTATATCCCAGCCTCTTTATCTGTTTGGAAAAATAATTTAGTCTTCATCCTTGATGTCATCGTCTTCTGGTGGTAATTCATTCAAGTAGTTTTGTATTTCTATCTTGTAGGCTTCTAATGATTTGAAATATAAATTAAATTGTTGTTTATTGACTAAAAGTTTTTCACCGTCTGATACAGTACGGATTTGTTTTTCACGAACTAGCCGATAAATTTCTGAGATTTCAATATCTAAATAATCTGCAGTTTCTTCAAGTGTTAGATACATAGGATATCCCTCCGTTCATTCTTTACTCTTTTATTTTACGCTATAGTTGAAATAAATACGAGGAAAGACTTTACTATTTCTAATTAGGCATACTGAATTTTCGCGCTATTGTGTTACAATAGAAGTGTTATCTTTTATCCTATTTTTTATTGATTGAGATTTTTGTAACTTAAAATAATACATTAACTAGTGGTATAAAAAGAATAAATTTATTTGAAAGTAATAAAAGTAGAGACCGTCTTATAGAGAGGAGAATAGGAGCTGTTTTATTAACTAATTTTATTAGTAATAGATTAGTTAAACAGCATAAAATTATGGAGAAAACTAATATTATTGCTCATCGTGGAAGTAAAGGAACTCATCCTGAAAATACACTGATTGCTTTTGAAGAAGCTATCCGAGTAGGCAGTGATGGTATTGAGTTAGATGTTCATCTGACTAAAGACGGCAAAGTAGTTGTCATACACGATGAAACGGTAAATAGAACAAGTGACGGAAAAGGACTAGTTAGAGACTTTACTTTAGAAGAATTGAAACGATTAGATACGGGTAGCTGGTTCGATTCTATTTATCGAATGTGTACTATTCCTACTCTAGAAGAGGTAGTTGATTTATTAAATCGACATTCATTTAAAGGTTTACTAAATATTGAGTTTAAAACAAATAAACATCTTTATCCAGGTATTGAAAAAAAAGTAGTAGAGGTACTTTCAAAACAATTGAATTGTTTTTCAACGGTCTTTTCAAGTTTTAATTACCAGACACTTATCCGATTAAAAAAAATAGAGAATAAAGCCCAAATTGCTTTATTATTTGAAGGAACTGGAAAAAATAAAACAGTACTAGAACAAGCTATTCCTATTGAAATGTGGCATGCTGATTTAGCATGGTTTAAAAACACTTATTTAACTGAAAAATTCGAGATGCCCATTCGACTGTGGACAATCAATAATGAGGAAGATTTAATCTATTGTTTTGATAAAAAAGTGGCTGGGATTTTTACAGATTTTCCTGAAAAAGCTCTTGTTATTCAACAAAAAAGACAACTAGTTAAGCCTAAAATACTTGTAGTTGTTGGTCCCACTGCGGTTGGAAAAACTAGTTTAGGTATTGAATTAGCAAAAGAATACAATGGTGAGATTATTAGCGGAGATTCTATGCAAATTTACCAGAAGTTAGATATTGGAACGGCAAAAGTAACTTTAGCTGAGCAAGACGGGATAACTCATCATTTGATTGATGAAGTTACGGTCACCGATCGTTATTCAGCATCTAATTTTCAAAAAAAGGGTAGACAGTTAATTTATGATTGTATAGCTAGAGGTAAAATGCCTATTATAGTAGGTGGAACAGGGCTTTATATAGAATCTATTCTATACGATGTCAGTCTAGGTGGTACCGGAGAAAGTGATTTAGATTTTCGTGCTAGAAAAGAGTCTGAAGCACAAAAACTAGGAGCGCTCTATCTGTGGAATGAACTTGAAAAAATAGATCCAGTTTCAGCAAAAGCTATTCATGCAAACAATGTTAGACGCGTGATTCGTGCTTTAGAAGTGCATCATACTACTGGAGTTCTTTTTTCTAATTATCAAGGAGAGCGCGAAGAAAAAGAATTGTTATTTGATGTGAAAATAATTGGTTTGACCACTGATCGTTCTATTTTATATGAACGAATCAATCAACGTGTTTATAAAATGATGGAACAAGGGCTTGAATCAGAGGCAAGATGGCTGTATAACCAAAATATAAAAGACTCTCAGGCAATGCGAGGAATAGGTTATAAGGAATGGATTCCATATTTTGAAAACGAAGGCACAATTGAAAATGTGATTACTGAAATCCAACAAAATTCGAGAAGATATGCTAAAAGACAATTAACTTGGTTTAGAAATCGCACGAAAAATGTCAGTTGGTGGGATTTTGTAGATGAACCAGAATCAAAAGAGAAATTGAAACAAGAAATTAAGTGTTTTTTGAGCATTTAGCTACAACAGGAAAGGCAGGTTACAGAGATGGAAACAAAAAAAGAACAAGAAAAAGTTGTCTTAGTCGGAGTTCAAACGAGAGAAACAGATTCTGATTTCAATTATTCTTTAAATGAGCTAGCTCAATTAACTGAAACAGCCTTAGGTAAGGTTGTTGGAGTGTTAACACAAAAAAGAGAGCGCGTAGACTCTCGTACATTTTTGGGTAAAGGAAAGTTAGAAGAGTTGGTTCATCTGGTTGAAGAAACAGAAGCTGACGTAGTGATTTTTAATCAAGCGTTAACTCCTGGTCAAACTAGAAATATTCAAGAGTCTATTGATACAAAGATTATTGATCGGATTCAGTTAATTTTAGACATCTTTGCTATGCGTGCTAAGAGTAAAGAAGGAAAATTACAAGTGGAGTTAGCTCAGCTTCAATATATGTTGCCACGTCTAGCTGGACAAGGAATAAATTTATCTCGTTTAGGTGGAGGTATTGGTACAAGAGGTCCTGGTGAAACAAAACTAGAAACAGATCGTCGTCATATTCGTGACCAAGTCAATGATATTAAAAAAACGTTAAAAGAAACCGGGAAGCACCGCGATAGAAGTCGAACACAACGTAAAGAAAGTGGCGTGTTTCAGATTGGGTTGATTGGGTATACTAATGCTGGGAAATCTACTTTATTAAATGCTCTTACTCAAGCAGATACGCATGAAGAAGACCAATTATTCGCCACTTTAGATCCTTTAACAAGAAAGCTAGTACTACCAACGGGCACAAAAGTAACACTAACCGATACTGTTGGATTTATTCAGGATTTACCGACCGAATTAATAGAAGCTTTTCAATCAACCCTTGAAGAAACGCGTACTGTTGATTTATTGTTACATGTCGTCGATTCTTCAGCTGAAAACATGGTCGGACATGAAAAAACGGTTGTAAAATTATTGAAAGACTTAGATATGGATCATATTCCATTTTTAACTGTCTACAATAAAAAAGACTTAGCTGATTCATCTTTTTCACCAGGATTATTTCCAAATATAGTGATGTCAGCTAGAAATAAGGCTGATGTAGCTAATTTACTTGATGAGATTGTAAATCGAATGAAAACGATTATGATTGATTATCAGATGACCATTAACGTTTCTGAAGGACATCTATTAATTCGTTTGAAACAAGAAACAATTGTACTGTCAGAAGAATATATAGAAGAAGACAATCATTATCTCGTTAAAGGATACATGAAAAAGAATTCAAAATGGAATGGAGAGAATCAATTAAAATGAGTTGGAATAGCGAGTATGATACAGCATTAAATGACCGAATAAAAAGTGTGGAAGAAATGATTAAGCCTGTTCACGAACAGATACATGAAAATGCTTTAGCTAATCAGTTTAAAGTATTATCTAGTTTTAGAGATAAAAAAGTAACCGAACAAAATTTCAATCCTTCAACAGGCTATGGCTACGATGATTATGGTCGAGATATTTTAGAAGAAGTTTACGCAGATGTATTCAAAGCAGAAGCAGGGCTTGTTCGACCACAAATAATTTCTGGTACACACGCAATAGCAACAGCCTTATTTGGTATTATGCGTCCGGGTGATGACTTATTGTATATTACAGGAACACCCTATGATACTTTGCTAGAGATTGTTGGTGTGACTGGAACAGGGATTGGATCTTTTAAAGAATACCAAATGGGTTACGACTACGTGGAACTCCTAGAAGATGGAAGTGTTGATTTAAAGCGAGTAAGGGATAAAATGACTGCAACAACTAAGGTGGTAGCTATCCAGCGTTCACGTGGATATGCAGACCGTCCATCCTTTACAATCGAAAAAATTGAAGAAATGATTCAGTTCGTTAAATCTGTTGATCCATCAGTTATTGTTTTCGTTGATAATTGCTACGGTGAATTTGTTGAACAAAAAGAACCAATAGAAGTAGGAGCCGATTTAATGGCTGGTTCATTAATTAAAAATCCAGGTGGTGGATTAGCCAAAACAGGAGGATATATTGTTGGTAAATTAGATTTAATTGAAGCGTGTGCTTATAGATTAACTTCTCCTGGGATTGGTCGTGAAGCAGGTGCCTCTTTATATAGTTTACAAGAGATGTATCAAGGTTTTTTCATGGCTCCACATGCTGTTGGTGAAGCTTTAAAAGGAGCTGTTTATACAGCTGCTCTTTTAGAGTCGTGTGGGGTAGAGAGTTCTCCTAAATGGAATGATGAACGGACAGATTTAATTCAAATGATTTCGTTAAATGATAAAGAACGTATGATTCAGTTTGCACAAACCATCCAAAAATATTCCCCTATAAACGCTCATGTAATGCCAGTTGGTGCGTACATGCCTGGTTATGAGGATGATGTAATTATGGCTGCAGGAACATTTATTCAAGGCTCCAGTATTGAATTAACGGCAGATGGCCCCATTCGTCCACCTTATACATTATATGTTCAAGGTGGCTTGACTTACGAACATGTTAAATTAGCTGTTAGTTCGGCAGTTTCAGAATTATTTTTTTAAAAAATTAAATAATAAAAACAAAATACGCACACGGATGACTAATTTTGTAGTTATTCGTGTGTATTTTTTCTTTTCTTTACCTTACTTAGCTACAGTTAAAAAACTGACATGTACATGTTAGAAAAATTTTGACATTCATTTTGAGCCTTGTTACAGTAGTAAACGAAGAAAATAAAAAAAGTTGCACGACGAAAGGGAGAATTTTTAAATTATGAAAAATTTTACTAGAGAAGAAATCGTAGCAAGTGCAAAAGAAAATAATGTTCGTTTTTTACGTTTAATGTTTACCGATATTGATGGAACAGTTAAGAACGTTGAAGTACCTATAAGCCAGTTAACTAAAGCGTTAAATAATGAAATGATGTTTGATGGTTCCTCCATTGATGGCTTTGTTAGAATTGAAGAAAGCGATATGTTTTTGTACCCAGATTTAGGTACGTGGTTAATTTTCCCTTGGGAAATTGGTAATGGAAAAGGTAGTGTTGCTCGTTTGATTTGCGATATTTATAACGCTGACGATACACCATTTTCTGGTGACCCACGCACGAATTTAAAACGCGCTTTAAAAGAAATGGAAAAAATGGGCTTTAAGGAATTTAATTTAGGACCTGAACCTGAATTTTTCTTATTTAAACTTGATAAAAATGGCAAACCTACATTAGAACTAAATGATAACGGTGGGTACTTTGATTTTGCTCCGACAGACTTGGGAGAAAATTGTCGTCGTGAAATTGTACTACATTTAGAAGATTTAGGTTTTGAAATTGAAGCAAGTCACCACGAAACAGCTCCAGGACAACATGAAATTGATTGGAAATACGCTGATGCTCTCGCAGCCTGTGACAACATTCAAACGTTTAAACTAATTGTTAAAACGGTAGCTCGTGAACATGGATTACACGCTACTTTTATGCCAAAACCTTTAGAAGGTGTAAGCGGATCTGGTATGCACTTTAATATGTCTTTATTTAATGAAGAAGGCAATGCTTTTTATGATGAGTCAGATAAACTAGGACTTAGTAAAACAGCGTACCATTTCTTAGCGGGTATAATTGATCATGCATTAGCTTATACAGCCATTTGTAACCCGACTGTTAATTCTTATAAGCGTTTAATTCCAGGCTACGAAGCCCCTGTTTATGTCGCTTGGAGCGCACGCAATCGCTCACCTTTGATTCGTGTACCAAGTTCTCGTGGAATGTCTACACGCTTTGAATTACGTAGTGTTGATCCTAGTGCAAATCCTTATCTTGCATTAGCTGTTTTATTGAGATCAGGTTTAGATGGAATTAAGAATGAAATGGTTCCAGCAGAGCCAATTGATCGTAATATTTACCGTATGACAACTGAAGAAAGACACGAAAAAGGAATCATTGATTTGCCATCTACTTTACACAATGCTTTGAAGTATTTAGGTAAGGACGAGATAGTGAAAGATGCTCTTGGGCCGCATATCTATAATAGTTTTGTAACATCTAAAAAAGTAGAATGGGCAGCTTATCGTGAACAAGTGTCTGAGTGGGAACAAGAAAAGTATATGACTCTTTATTGAAAAAAATTTTAAAAAGTAATTTTGTCACCCAAAAAAGAAACGACCTGATAAAGGTTGTTTTTTTTAGATTGTTTTCAAATAAAAAATTCAATGTTAGAACTTGTGACATGCAAACGAACGAATCATTGACAGTTGAAAAAAAAATTGCTATTCTTAAAAAGTAATATAGGGAGGTTAGATGATGAAAGAAAAAGAGCTAAGAAGTTCAATGGCTGTTTTTACAATTGAAACAGTTATGAAGTTAACAGATTTAACAGCCCGACAAATACGATATTATGAAGAACAAGAGTTAATACAACCGGAAAGAAATGAAGGCAATCGTAGAATGTTTTCATTAAATGATGTTGACGCCCTTCTTGAAATAAAAGATTATATAGCTGAGGGAATTAATATGGCAGGTATTAAACGAATTTATGAATTTAAAGAAATAGAAAAGCCAATGACTAATCATAAACAAAAAAATAATCCCACTTTAACTGATGATGATGTTAGACGTATTTTGCACTCAGAGTTTCTGTCCATTAGTGGTTATAATCCGGCAAATAAGTCTACTCTTATTGATCCTAATCGCCTTTTTTAAGTTGAAAATCCTATTTTAAAATTAAAACCAAAAAATAGTTAGATATTTTAAATAAATTCTATGAAAAGAGGCAAACAAAATGGACTCGATACTTATTCTATTTGAAAAACGTATTCAAGATAATAAAAGTTTAACTCCAAAAATGAGAGATATTCTTAAAGCGAGTTTAGAATTATTCTCCTGTAAGGGGTATTCAAATACATCAACAAAAGATATCGCAAAAGCTGCTAATGTAGCAGAAGGAACAATCTTCAAACACTTTGGATCAAAAGAAAACTTACTCTATGCTACGTTGATTCCTCTTTTAAAACACACACTAGCACAAGAGTGGAAAGACCAATTAACTTTAGTCAAACAAAATATCGAAGCGTATCCTTTTCCAGTTTTTTTGAGAGAGGTGCTAGAAGAAAAAACAACCTATGCTGGAGATAATATAAAAGTATTCAAAATTCTTTATATGGAATTTATCTATCAAGAAGATATGCGTAAAAATCTTATTACATTAATCCCAAAAGATATTATTAAAGAAATTAATGAAGTATTAGATTATTACAAAAAGAAAAATCAAGTGATAAATTTACCGAATAATGAGTTATTCCGATTTCTTGCGGGAACCTTAATGACTTTCGTTATAACTGTTGAATTAATTCCTGCTACAGAAGAAAAGAAAGCTTCAGAAATGGAGAATATGATTACCTTCTTAATAAAGGGACTTACTCCTGAGCCAATGACTTGACAATAAGATTCAATAAAATTATACTCTTAGAATAGTAAATGAGTGATTGCTCACTTTGAAATAAACGGAAGGAATGATAAACTGATGGCTTTTTTAGAAGTAAAAAAACTTAATAAATACTACCCAATTGGAGATGACAAGCAATTCCATGCCTTGAAGAATGTTGATTTATCATTCGAAAAAGGTGAATTAGTGTCTATTATTGGAGAATCAGGTAGTGGGAAATCTACTTTGATGAATCTTTTTGGTGGACTTGATTCAAAATTTGATGGAGAAATTTTAGTAGAGGGAAAAAATATAGGAAACTATACGGAAAAACAAATGGTGCAATACCATAAAGAAAAAATAGGATTTGTTTTCCAAAGTTTTAATCTCGTGTCTCATCTTTCGATTTTAGACAATGTTACATTAGCGATGACATTATCTAACGTAGACAAAGAAACTCGTATGGAGCGAGCAAAAACAATATTAGAACAATTAGGTTTGAAGGAGCAATACAATAAAAAACCTGAACAATTATCAGGAGGTCAAAAGCAGCGTGTTGCTATTGCTAGAGCACTAGTAAATGATCCTGATATTATTATTGCAGATGAGCCAACAGGAGCGTTAGATTCCGAAACAAGCGAACAAGTTCTTGATATTATCCAGCAGATTGCAAAAGGTGGAAAATTAGTAATTCTTGTAACACACTCAGAGCGAGTAGCCGAAAGATCTAGTCGAGTTGTAACTATCGCCGATGGCGAAATTATAGACGATAAAAAAACAGGACCTTTGAAAGAAATAGAAACTAGTTTTAGTCTACGTTCACTCGATGAGAAGCAGACAAATAAAAATTTATCTATTTTTTCAGCTGTTAGAATGGCTCTTTTAAATATGAAAGAAAAATTAGGTAGAAATGTATTGATTGCATTAGGTGGTAGTATTGGAATTATGAGTATCGTTTTGATGTTATCTTTAGGTAAAGGTGTTAACGATTACTTAACCGAAACAATGAATGAGAATGTTAATCCTTTAGTTATTGAGGCGTCTATGACGGATGCAACAGAGTCTGAAAAAGCTAAAAAAGAACGAGAAGAAAAAGAAGCTGAAAAAAGTAAAATTAGCGAACAAGTTCCTAGTCTATCCGGAGAAAATAGTGCTGGCAGTCAGAATTCAGAAGTAGAGTTTACTGGCCCACCAGGCACAGGAGCGAAGTTACCCTTTGAAGAAGAAAATATTAAAGAGCTTAAAGAAATTAAAAATGTTAAGAATGTTACAGAAGGGTTTACTTCTTTTTCGTTTACTAAAAATGCAATTGAATTTGAAGATGAGAGCTATACTTATATGAACTTTGGTACTGTGTCACCAGACATTACACCTTCTAATATTATTTTTGGAGAATTACCTAAAAATAACGAGGTTTTAATTACAGAAGGTCTTGCTACAAGTATAAAAACTAATCCAGCTGATATGATTGGTGAAGAAATTAGTGTAAAAATTGATACTGGTGAAGATACATTAGAGGGTATGTATACGATTAGCGGTATCTTCAGCCCTGGAGATTCAGCTGGTCCAGCAGGTATCTTTGATTCTGTGTTTATGACGATGGAAACTTTTGACACTTTAAATCAAGAATCAGATAAAAACATAAAAGCAAATGTTCTTTATCTTACTTCTGAATCTGAAGAGTTTACAAAAGAAATTAAAGATCAAGTAAAAGAATTAGGTTACGCGGGTTCTTCTGCTGATATTTTGACCGATATTTTTAGCAAAATGTTGGATATCTTTACGTATATCTTAACGGGTGTAGCAGCTATTTCTTTATTAGTATCTGCAATCATGATACTAACGGTTCTTTACATTTCGGTTGTAGAACGAACTCAAGAAATTGGTGTTATCAAAGCTATCGGTGGTCGTAGAAAAGATATTAGAAGAATATTTGTTTCTGAATCATTTTTAATTGGACTATTTAGTGGTATTCTCGGTGTAGGATTAGCATTAGGATTATCTTTTGTAGGAAATATTTTTGTCGAGAGAATATTTGATACAACTGTCCTTCACATGACTCCAGCATTTGCGATAGCAGGCATTCTTGTCAGTGTTGTTATTAGTGTATTGGCGGGTCTATTACCAGCAAGTAAAGCAGCTAAATTAGATCCTGTAGAAGCGTTAAGAAGAGGATAGGCATTAGTTTTAAATGACTATTTTTGAATTAAGTCTATAAGAGTGGAAAGTAGCCTACCAATTTATTGGTCAGGCTACTTTTTGTATAAAAATCAATAAAGTATACATAAATATGTAAATTTAAAAAGAACAAATAAAAAAAGCACTCACGGAATGAGTCCTTTTTTTATTTTATTCTTTTCTACTACCTAATTAACTTAGTGACTGATCAGATATGTTGAAAGCAATGAGTAAAGAGTACGCATTCTACAAAGGTGACGATTTATTTTGTTCAAGAACAGCAGAAGAATGTGCAAAAGATTTAAACGTATCTCCAAGAACGATATTATTTTATCAATACCCAAGCTACCAAAGAAGAGCTAAGAACGTAGAAAATAGAAGAATAACAATTCTTTTGAATCAGGAGGAAGAATAAGCATGATTAATAACGTAGTATTAGTAGGACGATTAACGAAAGATATTGATTTAAGATACACAACGAATGGTACAGCGGACTTCATTAACTGTGTTGCCTGGAAGAAAACTGCTGAGATAATAGCTAATTATTCAAAAAAAGGTTCTCAAATAGGGATAGAAGGAAGTATTCAAACAAGAAGTTATGACAACAATGAAGGTAAACGAGTATATATAACTGAAGTGTTGGTGCAAAGCGTTACTCTATTAGACAGTAAAAGTGAGAGTGGAAATGAGAGTAACGAGCACACCTAGTAACATGGGCAGTGACCCGTTCGATAGAGGCAGTCAGCCTATAGATATTTCAGATGATGATTTACCATTCTAAGGAGCTGAAGTGATTGGATGCTAGAACAAAACGTTTCATAGAAAAGCAATTAGAAGATTATCCAAGTATGATTGAGAGAATTAACAAAAGAAAATTAGAACTAAAATATCCAATTAGTTTGATTGATGAGAACATAGATGGTTCATCTGGTGGAGGTATATCTAATCCAACGGAAAGAATAGTCATGACCTTAGTCGAAGATATAAAGTTGCAAAAGTTAGAAGAAACAAAAGAAGCGATAGAATCAGTCCTAGACACGTTGGATATCAACTCCTATACGTTGATTGAATTAAAATATTGGGTAAAACCAAAAGTCAGGACATGGGATGGTATAGCTTTACAAGTTGGTTATTCAAGAAGACACTGCTTCACCATAAGAGATAATGTTTTAGATATGCTTGCTGAAAAACTAGGATATAATTAAAAGACTGCACTATCACTGCACTATTGGCCTCTACTTATGTTATATAATGTTAGTATCAAGAAAAAGTAACGAAGTGACATCCTCCTTTCTGAAACTCCTGCATTAATTTGTGGGAGTTTTTGTTATAATCAGTAATATAAAAAGGAGGAATATATTATGTATAAAAAGAAATTAAGATATTTGATTTTAACAGAGATTGATAAAGGTAACGTTAAGATGAATCAACTTACGATAGAGGTTAGTAAAGAAGAATTCGAAGATGCATTAGAGTTCTTACATGATGAAAAATAGATAAAGGGCTATGAATATAATTATGACGGCCCTAGTTTATCTGATGCTAAGATTACTGAAAAAGGTGAAATATACCTTTGAGATAACTCCGTATTAAATTCTTGGTATAAAAACTTTAAAGAATTAAGAAGTTGGTTGTCGTAGTTGTTTCAGAGAACCCATGTGAGTTTTTCTATTTTAGAAAGTTTCCCCATTTGTCTAAGGAATCTTCTGATATACTGATAATAAAAGAGGAGATGTTTTAAATGGAATATTCAGATATTAAAGATATGTTAAAAGATGCAAGAAATCTAGCTACTGGAGCGAATGACATACAAACTGTTAATATTTTGAAAGATATTCAATTAGAAGTTTACGATTTATTAGAAGATAATAGAGTTCTGAGAGATGAACTACATGATCTAAGAAATCAAAAAATTCAGATGGAAAACTTTGAGTACTCAGGAGAAAATAACGTTTACTTTAAAAAAGGTAACAATGCTGAAATCTATTGTCCGAGCTGCCTAGATGGAAGTGGAAAAATAATTCATATGATGCTTATGGAAGGGTACATGAACTACATAGCAAGTTGTCCTGTATGTAAACATAAGGTATCAACAAAAATAAACAATCCTAATTATCAATCAAGAAAATTTTGAATTGTAAAAGACCATTAGGCTGGTCTTTTTTTATACATAAAATTACAAAACAAACACTTGTGTGTGGAGATATGCTTTAGAAAAATTATACATCAATTTGTTTGAGATTTTGTTATAATTCGAATTGAAAGAAAGGAGGAGAATATTTGGGACAAATTGGAGAAGTTCTGATCAAAATGGGAAATAATATAACGGAAATAGGTTTATTCATTACCCCTTTTTCATTTATATCGTATTTATTCTTAAGTTACGTTCAATATATATGGAAGAAGATTCATTACACTAACGCCGTAAAGAGCATATGGTATTTAGCAGTGGGAATAGGTGAAGTTACTGGAGATGGAAGATTTTATCTTCTGGTAGTTCTCATGATATTTATGGACTGCGTTGATTCCTTTGTTGAATTTCTAGAAGAAAGAAGAGAGAAAAAAGAAAAAAAGAGGTGAAATAATTGGAGGACTTTTTTTATAGCAGAAAGAATTTAAAGGAAATAATCTATTATGAATTTGTAAATGAAAAGCAAATAAGTAATTTAGATTTTCTTTCATTAAATGATGAAGGTTTTATAGGCTTTACTGAAACTGATGTAAGTAATATTCTTCATGAATTATATGATGAAGGAAAATTAGAATTTAACAAACAGTTGAATTATCTAAAGGAAAAAAGTTATAAAATTCAAAATTTTCGATATATAAAAGGAAAATGAGATCTCTATTTGAGGTCTTTTTTTTATAATAAAAATAAAATAAATCAAATCAAATAGAGCGAGAGTTGGTGGTAGATGATTATGAGTAAATTAACGATTAAGCAGAAAAAGTTTGCTGATGAGTATATCATTAGTGGGAATGCAACAGCAGCCTATAAAACAGCTTATCCTAGCGTAAAAAAAGACTCTGTAGCTAGGGCTAATGGGAGTAGATTGCTAACAAATGCTAACGTTTCAGAATATATAGAAGAACGGTTAGAAGAAATTCAGTCCGAAAAGGTAGCTGATCAACAAGAAATCATGGAGCGTTTGACTAGAATCGGCAGGCGTGAAGAGATGGAGTATCAAGTTGTCACATTAAGAACTAAAGAAGATAGATGGGTAAACGTAGGAACGGAAAAAAAACCAGTTCTAAAAAAACAATCAGTTGACATTGAAGAAGAGAAAGTCGTTCCTATACCTGCTAAATTATCGGATGCTAACAAAGCTCTTGAACTTTTAGGTAAACGCTATGCAATGTGGACTGATAAACAAGAAGTATCTGGTGATCTATCCGTTACTTTCGTTGATGACATAGGAAGTGATCCAAATGGCGGTTAAGAAAGTATCCGAATTCTTGCCTAAAGCTTTTCATGATACTTGGAGAGCAGCATTAAATCCGGATATATTAAACATTGTAGAAAAAGGCGGCCGTGGGTCTGGTAAGTCTTCAGACATCGCTCACGTTATTACTCAGTTGCTCATGTGGTTCCCAGTGAATGCAATCGGCATCCGTTATGTTGACAATACTTTGGAACTATCCATATTCGAACAAATGAAGTGGGCTATTAGTGAACAAGGAGTATCCCATCTATTCAAAGTAAACAAATCTCCAATGAAGATAACCTACCTCCCACGTGGGAATTATATGGCATTTCGTTGTGCACAGAATCCAGAACGGCTTAAGTCTATAAAAGATGCAAGGTTTCCTTTTGCGATTGGATGGATAGAAGAACTAGCTGAATTTAAAACTGAAGATGAAGTAACGACTATTACCAACTCACTTTTACGTGGGGAATTGGATAATGGTCTTTTTTATAAGTTTTTTTTCACTTATAATCCGCCAAAAAGAAGACAGTCTTGGGTAAATAAGAAATATGAAACCTCTTTTCAAGCAGATAACACTCATGTTCATCATTCTACTTATTTAGACAATCCTTTCATCTCTAAAGCTTTTATCAATGAAGCTGAAGCAACGAAAGAACGTAGCTTGAAGCGATATGAATGGGAGTATCTTGGTAAGGCGATCGGTTCTGGTGTCGTTCCTTTCGATAATCTAAAAGTTGTAGCTGGATCAATTACAGATGAGATGGCGGAGAACTTTGATAACATCCGAAACGCGGTCGACTTTGGTTATGCAACAGATCCATTAGCCTTTGTAAGGTGGCATTATGACAAGAAACACAACGGCATTTATGCTATCGATGAATACTTTGGGCAGAAGATTAGCAATAGAGAATTTGCTAAGTGGCTTAAGAAAAAAGGTTATCAATCGGATGCAATGTTTGCGGATAGCGCAGAGCCTAAGTCTATTGCTGAGTTAAAGAATGAGCACGATATAAAACGCATTAAAGGAGTTAAGAAAGGTCCTGATAGCGTTGAATATGGTGAAGAGTGGTTAGATGATTTAGATTTTATCTGTATTGATCCATTAAGAACGCCTAACATTGCTAGAGAGTTTGAGAACATCGATTACCAAACAGATTCTGAAGAAGTATTAAAGTATTGTATCGAGCAATATCAAAAAGAACTTATACGTCTTCAGAAGTTATCTGATTATTACGATGGTAAACACGAAGTATTAGAACATAAGTTAGAGAATGGGAACGCAAAGAACGTTAAAGTCATGGTAAATAACGCTAAATACACAACAGATATGAACGTTGGTTTCTTAGTGGGTAATCCTATTTCATATAGTGCTGGTAAAGATAAGAATATCGATCCGGTGTTAGACACATATGAAGACATGGATGTTGTTTCTCATGATACTGAATTAGAGAAAGACTTATCTGTATTCGGTATTGTTTTAGAACTAATCTATCTAAGAACTGTACCAGGTAAAGATAAGGAAACAGAAATTAGAATTAAAGTGATTGATTCAAGAGGAGTATTCCTTGTAACGGAGGACACTGTTGAAAAGAACTCGTTGTTTGCAGTCCATTACTATGAAAAATTTGATTTGGATGGCAAGTCTATAGGCTGATTAATAAACGTCTATACACCTAACAATAATATTTCTCATAAAGCTAAAGACTTAACATTAAAAGACATGACTCTAAATAAAGCTAAACCGCAGTATTTTGGTGGAGTACAAGTTATTGAATATCGTAACAACGAAGAGAAACAAGGTGACTTTGAACAAGCGATTTTTTTAATCGATGCATACAACGCACTTCAAAGTGACCGCATGATTGAAGCTCCTGGTAAATGAGACGATGGTGCATCTGTTGAATGGCTAACAAAGACTTCTGACGAGTCACAAATAGAGATACTTTCTAAATTTGTTGAGGATAATATTCATAAAGTTACTCATGTGTCAAACATGAATGATGAGAAGTTTACAGGTACTACTAGTGGGGAAGCAATGAAATATAAGTTATTTGGCCTTTTACAGTTGATGTCAATCAAATCAAGATACATGACTAAAGGTTTACGTCAAAGACTGCAGTTAGTCGCTAATATGATTAATTTAAAAGGTGAGAACATTGATGTAAGTGGTGTTAAGATTAAAATTAAACCTAACTTACCAATCAATACAAGCGATATTATAGATCAGATTGTTAAAGCTATTGATATCTTGCCATTAGAAACTCTTCTTTCATGGTTGCCTGATATTGATGATCCAGGAGAAGAAATAAAGAAGCTCATTGAACAAAATATAGAGTTAGCTAATAAGATGGGCGGAGAAGGTGCCAGCCATGACGATTTAGATGACCCACCAGAGGAGGATGAAGATGAAGTATCAGAAGATTAAAAAAGTAACCATCGATGCTATTCAAATTCAAAGCCAAAATATCAATGAAGTTATGGTATTTGTTGGTAGTGAACCTTTAATTAATGAAGAACATGATAAGTTCACTGATGAAATAGAATCTAAAGGTCTTTATGTTCAAACTCTTGAAGGAACAAAGAAATCATCTATTGGTGACTACATTGTTAAAACTGATGAAAGTTACAACGTCGTGAATGGTCCTTTTTTCGAATCTTTATATGAGAAGGTGACAGAATGATTTGTGCAACGTTTGAAAAAAATGATAAAGATGAAATCACATCTTTTAAGGTATAGGGTCATGCTGGTTATGCTCCTTCAGGTAGAGACATCGTTTGTGTTGCTGTTTCTTTTTTGGTAATTGGGACAGTAAACAGCTTGACAGAACTAACTGACTCTGAATTTAATGCAGTAGTGGATGAAGGTGTTGTTGAAGTGATTATTCGGAAATCAACCGCTTATAGTAATATACTGTTGCGCTCAATGCTTATGTCGTTGGAAGGTATCCAGGCAGAATACCCGGTTAATTTAACTATATAAATTAAATAAAACCTTCGTTTCTTTTTGTATCTGAACAAGATATAATCTAGAAAAGAGAGGTGCAATGTATTGGAAAAAATAAATATTGGTATTTCATTAGTTAGCTTAATATTTGTTGCTGTTAATATTCTAGTTACGATTTATATGAATAACAAAAAAATAAAAGCAGATCTTGTTTCAAAAACAAGAATAAATTGGATTCAAGATGTTAGAAAGGCAACAGCAGAATTGATTTCTGCTTATTCAGAGCTTGCAAAAACAGAACCAAATGATTCAGATGAGTATTTTAATAAAGTAGTAAATTTTCAAGAGAAGAACGAAATTCTTATTCTTTTTTTGGGAAATGACAGTGCAAAAGATTACCAAATCAATGATATAGAAAAATTTGTTTATTTTGTTGAAGAAACTTCAAATTTTATAGTACAGAAAAAAGTAAAAGATAAAAAATTTGAAAAAGATAGTAATAAAAATAAAAATGATGTTATTGTGTTTTATTTGAGAGAACTAAAAAAATTTTTTGATTATTTTAATAAAAACCATTCGTTCAATCTTAAAGACAAAAAGTTATGGGAAGAAAAAAGGGAATATAATTATCATGAGTCAATGAACTCTAGGATTGAAGAGTCAGCTACTGAAATAGAATCACAAGATCTTAATGGAAATAATTATAAGGATACAATCTATGCTTATGATAAAGAGAAAGAAAATTTTAGATTTTTTTTAAATTACGAGAACAAGCTAAAGTTTTTCGATATACCCAAAAATATTATTAATCAATTAGATTTTTTAAGTGAAATAATGAGGATTTATCTTAAAATTGAATGGAATGAAGCGAAAACAAACAAATAACTACAGAAAAGACCTCTGGTTGGAGGTCTTTTTTTATTATTAAAATGACATTGGTAACTACTTATTGTAATCGGTTGACTGGATAAAATATTTACCTGTTGTATTGTTAGTGTATTTTGTAATATAATATGTGGTATATAATTATATTACAGGAGGCGTCATTTTTGGTAGATAAGCATTTTGCTGATACATATTTAGAAGGAACTGTTCCCAAAATAGGGATGAGTCAACCGGTTATGATACAAGCAGATAATGGGAAAAAATATTTTTTGAAAACAGACATTGTTCAAAACGAGAAACAAGATGCTGTTTTTTTTCAAGAACTATTATGTAGCCTACTAGCAGAACACATAGGTATTCCCGTTCCAAACTTTGCAATAATTGAAATTGAAAAAGACTTTATTGAAAATAATCCTAATTTAAGATTCGGAGAAAAATTTAAGAATGGTTTTTATTTTGCAACAGAAAAAATAGCAGATGTAGAAGATAATCTTTCAGAGAACTATGCTATGGCACGCCAAAATGGTATGCCAAGAATCGTTAAGGCATGGAATTCTTTTTTTAAAAATATTGATAATTCGGAAAAGATTTCTGATATAATAGCATTCGATTTATTAACTTTAAATTTTGATAGATTTAATAATGAAGGAAATATACTCGTGAGTAAAAATGATATTGGCGAGAGAAAAATACACGCAATTGATCATGGTCACTGTTTTTATGGTCCTTTCTATAAAAAAAATATAATAGTCAAACATCAAATTTTAGAGTATAATAATTTTCCTATAAGTTCTGTTGATAAAAGAAATGAGTTTATTAATTGGCATTTAAATACATTATCAGGCAGAAAGTTTAATCTTGGCTTGATTTTTGCTGGCTTAGAACAGAATATAGATTTTGATTCAAAAAATCCCTTCGCTGAAGTTATTGAAAATATTGAGCATCTTGATGAGGATGCCATTTTTGCAATGATTGATACAATTCCTGAAATATGGATTACTGGAGGCGATGTTCAAAAAAATCTTTACCTGAATTTTTTAATTAGGCAGAAGGACATTATTAGGTATATAATAGATGCATTAGTAGCTAAGGATGTTTTTTCTAACCATAGAGGAGGTGTTTTAAATTGGAAAACACAAGAAATGTCGCGTGGTATTCAGTTGTAAGGTATGTTGCTGATGTTGTAAAGGGAGAAATTTTAAATGTAGGATTGATTATGAACACCCCCTCTACTGGGGAAGTTACGTTCAAATTAATTGGTGAAAAAAATACAAAATTAAAAACAATATTAGTAAATCCTTTAGAGAAAAAAATATACAAATCTGGATTAAAATATTTAGAGTTTTTATTGTCCTCAGTTGATAATAACGATTTAACTTTTTCGCTTAATATAACATCTAATGATTTTATCAATGATTTAAAACACACCAAATTACCTAATGGATTTATTTTAACTGATAAAAGATTTTCTAAAACAAACAATTCAAATTATTTATTCAATGATTTATTAGAAACGTATATAGGAAAGAAATTCATTTATGAAGAAGTAAAAGAGAACAACATGCAAATTAAAAAAAGAGCGGTAACTTTAATAGAACAAAGAGAAGTGCTCTACAGAAAAATAAAAACAAATATTAAAATTCGACCTATAGAAGAAGTAGCAATGAACTACAATATTGACTTTGGATATGAAGAAAAAAACAAAGTAAATATTATACAGGCAGCCCCAGACAAGTTAGTGACTGCCAATGAATGGTTTCAAAGAATTAGTATGATTAGTAATAATTATTCAGAATGCGATAAAATAGCTTTACTCTTTAATTCAAGTGCAGAAAGTAATAATGATAATACGATATCACAGATGATAGATTTTTTATCTTCAAAAGATGAGCGTATAGACTCATTTAATATATTTTCTGAAAGAGGAGAATTCGAATTTAAAGACGAGCTCCTTAGAATAGAGCAAAATGCTGGCAATATTGAAAAAATTGAAAAATTACTTATAGCCTAAAAAATATAAGATTGTAATGCTTTATGAATAAGAACCATTTTTTATAACTGAAATACTCTAAATGCCTAGTTCTATAAAATACATTAAATAATAAAATTAAAAAAGTATAAGAAAAAAGCCTTCCTTAATTGGACAAGGCTTTTTTTGCTTTAATACGGTACTTTATTATGTGGCAACATTCTACCTTTATAATTGAAGAATTGGCCAGGATATATAGGCTTAGAGTCTATATTATACTTCTGAACAACTAGTTGCATGCGATCATTGATTGTTCCTTCAATAGTTATACCGCTATGCTCATCAACATCATACATAAATTTATAGGCCTTCATGCCTGCGATCAAACAATTGAATTTACGGTCTTGTACTTTTAATGTGAATCGACACAGTGGTGTGCCATTATTCGTATTAATTACCTTAACTTCAGAAATAACCTTACCTGTTAGTATTGCAGAGTTCATGACTATTTCACCTCATTCAATAGTTTATCAATATCATATTCAATTAATATAAGACTACTTTCAGATAATCCCCAAATATCATCATTCTCCAAAAAAATCAGCTCCTCCAGGTTTAAATGTGCCATTTCTTAAATAGTAGTCAAAACATGAACAAGTAAAAACTTCGTTTTCTTCTATTAATATAAAATAAAGATAATGGGGCCTAAATAAATGTTTAGCTAGTATATTGAATGTTCCTTTGTATTCATACCACCAGAATTCAAAAGCTCTTCCTCCAGCTATATACTTAGATTCTGCTAGATGGAAGTTCGATACTTCTTTGGTTTTAAATAGTGACGGGATATAAGTATCTTTTTCGGATTTTATTCTAGCTAGGAGCTGCATAGCATTCACCTCTTAAGTTATTATACGAACAAGTGTTCGATAAATAAAGAAAAAAGATACCCTGCACGACAAATGCAGGGTAGGAAGAAAATAAATGTTACTTTAAATCTACGCATTAAATTTTATTTACTTTATTTGCATAAAAATAAATAGATATACATAAATATGTAAAGTAAAAAAAAGCACTCACATTTAAGTGAATGCTTTACTTATTCCGAAATTATTCCGAAATAAATTCAATTTGTATGATATTAGATTTATAGGAATGTTGTTAAATCAATGTTATTGTTACCTTATGTCATCTAATTTCATGCTATTTACGTCTCAGGAGAGGTTCGAACTCCCGACCGTTCGCTTAGAAGGCGAATGCTCTATCCAGCTGAGCTACTGAGACATTTCTTAACAACAGAGTTTATTATATGGGAAAATGAATAAAAAGTCAACGCTATTTTGTATTTAAATTTTATTTCTTTTGAGTCCTTATGTTGAATTATTCACATGAAAGTTTTTAACTAGTTTAATCGGTTTATTTTATTTTCTGAAATAAAATAAAAAAGCGCTATTTTTAAAGCATTGCTTAAAGTTGAATTAAAAATAAATTGAAACTAATTGTTTCTATCATTGTGAAAAGAAGAAGACAAAAGGGATTGAAACCGGATAAATGATTGATTTTAATAGATTTATCTATTTCACAAATAAATACTATATATAGTATGTAAACGTTTTGTGAATATAAGTGACATCTATATATGGTATACGTTTTGTTTGTAAAACAACTAAATAGTGTGTAAGATGTTAGAAGTAGAAAGAAGTTGTAGCTAATAAAATAAAGACAACTTCCAAACTAATATTTTAATTCAAAGGGGTAATTAATATGGATCATAACGGAATCATCATTTATTCAAAACCAAACTGTATGCAATGTAACTTTACGAAAAAATATTTAGATGATAAAGGTGTAAACTATACGATAAAAGATATTTTTGAATCTGAGGTTGCACTAGAAGAAGTAAAACAATTAGGGTTTACTTCTGTTCCAGTTATTTCAGTTGAGGGTAAAGAAGCATTTAATGGTTTTCGTCCTGATCTTTTAGACTTATTAGTATGAAAATAGTTTATATGTCCTTAACAGGACAAACCAAAAAGTTTGTTCATAAGCTTGAGATGGATTTGTTGGAGATTACTCCTACGAATCCTTATATTTTTATTGAAGAACCCTTTATAGCAGTTGTACCTACTTATGAAATTGAAGCGACTGAAATAATGAATGATTTTATTGAAACAGGAAGCAACCTATCCTATTTCAAAGGTGTAGCTGGTGGAGGAAATTTAAATTTCGGGAAATTATTTGCTTTTACAGCAAAAGATTTAGCTGAAAAATACGATGTTCCTTTATTGCACACTTTTGAATTTCAAGGGAATGAAGAAGATGTCCGAAAATTAAAGAGAGCGGTGAAAGAACTTGGATAAACCAGTATTAGCAACCAAGCCAAAAGATGTAACCTATTTTAAATTAAACAATGAATTGAATCGTCCGGTTGATGGATCTATTCCGTTAAAAAAAGATCGTGAAGCAGTACGTGCTTATTTCTTAGAATTTGTTAATCCGAACACAGTCTTCTTTTATACATTAGATGAAAAATTGGATTATTTGATAGAAGAAGATTATATAGAAGAAGAATTTATTAATCAGTATGATCGAGCTTTTGTAAAAGAACTATTTGAAGATATTTACAGTCGCAAATTCCGTTTTCGTTCTTTTATGTCTGCTTTTAAATTTTATACTCAATACGCTTTGAAAACAAATGATGGAGAACGCTTTTTAGAGCGCTACGAAGATCGTGTTGTGTTTAATGCTCTTTACTTGGCGGGTGGAAATAAAGAAGTCGCACGTACGATTGCCGACGAAATTATCAATCAACGTTATCAACCAGCAACACCAACTTTTTTAAATGCTGGACGTAAGCGTCGTGGCGAATTTGTCTCTTGTTTTTTAGTTCAAGCAACAGATGATATGAATAGTATCGGACGTGTTATAAATAGTGCCTTGCAATTGTCTCGTATCGGTGGAGGCGTTGGTGTAAACCTAACAAACTTGCGTGCTGCAGGAGATCCAATCAAACAAATTGAAAATGCCTCAAGCGGTGTTATACCTGTTATGAAATTATTAGAAGATAGTTTTAGTTATTCTAACCAATTAGGTCAAAGAAATGGTGCAGGTGCAGTTTATTTAAATGTTTTCCATCCAGATATTGTTTCTTTCTTATCAACAAAAAAAGAAAATGCTGACGAAAAAGTACGAGTGAAAACTTTGTCACTTGGTCTAGTAGTACCAGATAAATTTTATGAACTTGCAGCTCGCGATGAGCAAATGTATTTGTTTAGTCCATACGATGTTGAGCGTATTTACAATCGTCCTTTTGCTTATGTAGATATTACAAAAGAATATGAAAATATGGTAAATAATGAAGAAATCCGTAAATCAAAAATTAGTGCACGAGAATTAGAAAATGAAATCTCTAAGTTGCAACAAGAGTCTGGTTATCCTTATATCATCAATATTGATACTGCTAACCGAGAAAATCCGATTCACGGGACAATTACGATGAGTAATCTATGTAGCGAGATACTACAAATCCAAGAACCGTCAATAATTAATGATGATCAAACTTACGAGAAACTAGGAACAGATATTAGTTGTAATCTAGGATCTACAAATATTGTTAATTTAATGAAAGCAAAAGATTTTGGCCATTCTATTGATTCAATGGTTCGTGCACTAACAATGGTAACTGATCAATCCAGTATTGTAGCTGTGCCCTCTATTAAAAATGGAAATGATAAATACCATACCATTGGTCTTGGTGCTATGGGACTTCATACGTTCTTGGCTTTAAATCAAATAGACTATGGCTCACCTGAGTCAGTAGAATTTACAGATGTTTATTTTATGATGTTAAATTACTATACCTTGGAATCTAGTAATTTAATTGCGAGAGAACGACAAGAAACGTTCCATAATTTTGAGAAATCAACTTATGCAACGGGTGAATATTTTGATAATTATATCCAAAGTGACTACCTATTTGAAAGTGAAAAAGTTAAAGGGCTATTTGAAAATTTATCAGTTCCGACAAAAGAAGATTGGTTAAATCTTAAAGAGGCTATTATGACTGATGGAATCTATCATCAAAATCGATTAGCAGTGGCTCCAACAGGTTCGATCAGTTATGTGAATGAGACATCGGCAAGTTTACATCCAATTACCCGTCTCGTTGAAGAGCGTCAAGAAAAGAAAACAGGAAAGACATACTATCCAGCACCCTTTTTATCTAATGAAACATTGCCTTATTATAAGTCTGCTTATGATATTGATATGCGCCGTGTTATTGATGTTTATGCAGCAGCTCAAAAACACATTGATCAAGGAATGAGTTTAACCTTATTTATGCGTTCGGAAATTCCAGAAGGCATGTATGAATGGAAAGAAGGACGTACGACTAAACAAACCACTCGTGATTTAAATATTTTACGCCATTATGCTTGGCGTAAGGGGATTAAATCCATTTATTATGTAAGGACTTTTACGGAAAACTCAGAAGAAATAGGCTCAAATGATTGTGAGAACTGCAGCATTTAAAGGGAGTGAATCAACGATGATAAAAGGATACGATGCGATAAACTGGAATAATATTGAAGATATGATTGATAAATTAACTTGGGAAAAGCTCGTTGAACAGTTTTGGACAGATACAAGAATTCCTTTATCAAATGATTTAGGTGATTGGGCACGTCTGCCCCAAATTGAAAAAGAAATGCTAGCTAAAGTGTTAGGTGGTTTAACCCTTTTAGATACTTTGCAATCGCAAGATGGACTAGAAGCGTTTAAGGAGTCGATTCGAACTCAACATGAGGAAGCAGTTTACAATAATATCCAATTTATGGAGTCTATGCACGCTAAAAGCTACAGTGCTATTTTTAGTACATTAAACTCTAAATCAGAGATAGAAG
Source organism: Carnobacterium sp. (assembly GCA_020431645.1). GTDB lineage: Bacteria > Bacillota > Bacilli > Lactobacillales > Carnobacteriaceae > Carnobacterium_A. The sequence continues at coordinate 24,004 of JAGQHW010000019.1, forward strand.
ATCTTTTTCAATGGATTAATACTGATGAATTATTACAAGAAAAAACAAAAATTATAAATGGAATCTATAAAAATGGAACAGCTCTGCAAAGAAAAGTAGCAAGTGTTATGCTGGAATCTTTCTTGTTTTACTCAGGATTTTTTGCGCCTCTTCACTATCTGGGTAATAATAAGATGCATAACGTAGCAGAAATTATAAAATTAATTTTACGTGACGAATCTGTTCATGGGACCTATATCGGGTATAAATTCCAAATTGGCTACAATCAATTAGATAGTCAAGAACAAGAAGAATTAAAAAACTGGACATATGAGCTATTATTCCAGCTGTACCAGAATGAAGTGAAATATGCAGAAGATTTATATGATGAAATCGGATGGACAGAGCGTGTAAAGGTATTTTTACGTTACAATGCCAATAAAGCTCTGCAGAACTTAGGTTTTGATCCTTTATTTCCAGATACAGCTAGTGATGTTGATCCAGTAATCATGAATGGTATTTCTACTGGTACATCTAATCACGACTTCTTTTCACAAGTAGGAAATGGTTATTTAGTAGGAATGGTTGAATCCATGGAAAACAGTGACTATGAAAGATGGTCAGTTTAATAAATAAAAATAAAATAAAGCGACTATAGATAAAAACTTGTCTATAGTCGCTTTATTTTATTTGAAAAAGTAAAAATCAATAAGGCTGTTAGTTGAAGGATATAATTTTATATCTTATGAGATTTAATGTACAATAAAATTAAGACAGACAAAGAATGCGCTTACTTTTATTGTGAAGCTGAAAAATAATTCCTATTTATAGGAGTTAAAATAGTAACGTCTAACAATTGACAACATTATTTAACTTGATTCAATCGAATAAGAAGGAGGGGACTATCATGAAAAAGTTAATGGCAGCATTAGGTATTGTATTTATTTTAAGTGGTTGTAGTCCATCTATAGAAAGTAATTTAGATTCTTTAAATAATTCTAAATCCTCTCCGACCTCGTTAAGTAGTTCTGCTGAGACTATCTCTTCTATAACAGAATCAAAGCAATTGAATTCCGATAATCAAAAAAGTTTTCTTAACAAAGACGGAGTTGAAGCAATAGATGATTCTGAAAATAAAAATCCTGATACTTCAGAAATATTTATAAATGATATAGAATTAGTCCCGCAAAAAGCAGACTTAGAGAATGGATTTACAGTAGAAAATGATCCTGTGTTACAAGGAATTGAAGAAAGAATGAGGCAATCAGAAAAAATAGGTCTTCCTAATGATGTTGCGATACATTTTACTGGTATGGTCTTAAACGAAAACGATAAAATGCAAGCAATCTTTATACTGGTTAACTTAACAGATGTGAGAATGAAGAATATAAATATGACGATAAGTTTTAGCAATACTATGAATGAAGTTATTTTAGACAAAAGCCCTTTTTTCCTCTCCGAAGATAGATTCGGAATATTTGAATTGAATACTGCGATGCCTATCTATATTGAAATACCAGAAGAATCAAGGATTATTTTTAACAATTTAAAGGAGTTTGATGAGATGCAATACTCAATTGACTCGTTTGACTACGAGGAAATTAACTAGATAATTTATTTTTTAAAAGATGGGGTTTAAAAATATTAAGAAACTTTTTAACTGGAGTTTATGCAATTGATTGATCATTCAGTTAAAAGTAGGTATTGTTTAGTTGTTACTATTGTTTAGGATGAATAATAAATGAATAAAGAAAAGTTTAATATTTTCACATCTTCTTTTAAAGATGGATTGAAAACCGTGTTTAATTAAGGAGATAAAGATGGATTATTCGTTTATGTCAAGCGAAAGAGAAAATGTCCTAAAACTGAGGGTCACATTAATGCAAGCTTTTACTTCGCAAGAGCTTGCATTAATGTGACCGAATTTGTTAAAATTAGTCTTAAGCTGTTTGTTCAGCTTCATACTCTTCGATTGTTTTTCCGACACTGCGAAGATATCTTTTGAAAGACTCTAGTTTCCACGGGTGAGATTGTGGGGGAATATACTGGTGTCTTTCTTTTTTTTGCTCTGGAATCGGATCAAATTCTTTTGAGTAGTGGTCATGTTCTTTTAATCTCCTTGTTGTGTATATTTTTTCAGCTATATTTACATAGATATCTCCGTTAAACGCTTCGATAATCAACACCTTTGATTTTCGCGTGAAGTACTTATCTTCACTACCTTCCGTAGGCAGGTAATGGTTATTTTGATACCGAATATGATGTCCACTATCTACTTTTCTATTAGCTACTCGTGCCAATAATAAATTGATTTCTGATTTCGTTGGTGCATGTTCATAGATGGATTCCTTCGTTTTATTGCCAAATTTTTTATTAAAAGTTCTAACCCATTTCATTAAAAAGTGATTGGCTTCCTCCATAGACTGTATTCCAGCTAATTCTAACTCGACAGGAAGTCGCGATTGAACAGTCCCGTTTAAGCGCTCTACACGGCCTTTAGCTTGCGGAATAGATGAGGTTCTAATCTCAATACCGAGTTGATGACAGGCAAAACCAAACTGGGTAAATGTATCTTCTTCGACCGTTTTTTTGGCTTTTGATGTGTAGTCAAAAACTGTTCGTTTATCTGTTAAAAAAGCTAAGGGAATACCTTGTTTCGTTAGGATCTGATTAAGCACATGATAATAGCCTTTAAGTGTTTCTT
>JAGQHW010000001.1 GCA_020431645.1 Carnobacterium sp.
CCTATAATACTAAGTATTCTACTATACGTTTTTAGTTTTTATAGAGGGGAAAAATGTTTATAAACCAAGATAATAGATATCAAAGAGGAGAGTTGTTTTGAGTAAACGAAACACTGTTGAACTATTCTTATGGGTTAAGTACGTATGATATGCACAATTTAGTAACGAAAAATATAAGAAAAAAAGATTAGTATTCACTACTAAAATGTACAGTTTTTCCTGTTATGGCAGGCATACTAAAAACAATAGATACGAGTCAATCTTACCTTTGTTTAGATAGGTCACGATCTGCTCTTATTATTTTTTAAGTACTCAGTAAATATATAAATAAAGAAGTAAGTGAAGAGTATCTAACAGGAGCTTGTAACAAGAGACAGCCAGATCGCTAGTTTAAAAAACTCGATAATAACATAGTCTAAATTAACTACTCTTTTTTAACTTACTACAGAGTATTTAATCTAGACTAGTATTCATTTTAATTTGATTTTTTGTATGAAATGAGTTATTAAATAGATGCTGCTTAATAAAAAAGAAAGCAATTTTTTTTAACAATTAGTAAAAAACTTTATCCAAAAATAGTCCTTGGGCAGGAACGGTCATCCCAGCTTCACTTCTAATTCCGATTTCAAAAAGAACATCAATTTGCTCTGGCTTCATTTTACCAATTCCAATTTCTAATAAAGTACCCATAATAATTCTGACCATCTTGTGTAGAAATCCATCACCTATAAACGTAAAATGAAGTAAATTTCCTTCTTTATGAATCGTAATTGCTTCAATAGTCCTCACTGTAGATTTTTTCGTTTTCTTAAGCGAAGAAAAACCAATAAAGTCATGTGTTCCGACAAGTTTTTTACATGCTTCTTCCATTTTATTTATATCTAGTTTTTCAGGGTGATGGTAGCTATAAGTACGTTCAAATACAGAAGGAACAGTAGTATTCCAAACATAATAGCTATATTGTTTTCCGCTGGCATTATATCGAGCATGGAACCTTTCAGGCACTTCTTCTAATTTTTTTACTACGATATCACGTGGAAGATAGGTGTTTAAATAATCTCTCATAGCAAATAGCTCCATTTTAGATGTCGTTTTGAAGTTAGCTATCTGTTCTCTAGCATGTGTTCCTGCATCTGTACGACCTGAGCCACTAATTTCAATAGTTGCTTTGGTCATTTCAGATAAGATGTTTTCTATTTTACCTTGGATAGTCTTATCTGAATCTCCGAGTTTTTGCCATCCTAGATATCGGGCACCATCGTATTCAATAGTTAGTTTAATATTTCTCATTTTAACTTTCTTAGTCTCCTCAAGTAGCTTTATTTTCTTGGATGTTCACTCGGCGAGTAGAATTCTAACTAAAATTTCATTTCTTCTAAGCATAGGTGGTACAAGTGGCGCATTATAAGAGGCAATCATGAAATTTGATTGCTTTTGATATCCCTTTTCAAGCAACCATTTTTCAAGTTTATTTTTCATCTTTACCTCTTTTGTTGTACTTGAAAAACCTGAATACCGAATTGAACCAAATAATCCTTCTTCGAACTTTTTGATTCTTAGATTTGAGTTGTTTGGCTCGGGAATCTTATCGCTATATTTTCCTGGAACAACAAAGGCCATTTTTTTATTTTGTTCTGTTTCTTCTCGGATAACAGGGACAGTCATTGATATTTTTTCATTCTTTTCATTGTCGTTGGAGATATACTTGAACAAAGAACCGAATCCGTTTTCGACTTCAGGATCACTTTCATTTTCATATTCAATAATAAAAAAATTAGCATATTTTCTTATTTCAAATTCTTCTTCTTTTAGTACTATATCATAATTAGGTGTTTCATATTTACTCACAGAATCACTCCATTCATAATCCAATTGTTATTTTTATACTAATTTAATAATTTCACTATAGATATCTGTTTGTTTTTCAGCTATTAAAAAATAAATAGTCATGCAATTAAAAATAGCTGTTGCCTTTTTTTAATGGTAACAGCATAAGGAACTACTTACAAATGTAACCCCTTTTGCCTAAATAAGCACTAGTTTCTTCGTGGCTATTTATTTAACTAGAATCTTTTTTAAAATGATGATTGCTGCACTAATTTAGTATAGTAGCGAATAGCTTTAACAGCACTATGCCAACCATGAAGTCGTTCTTGGCGCTCTTTATCGTCCATGTGTGGTTCAAATTGCTCATTTTCAGATACCAGAGCAGCTAACTCGCTTTGATCACGCCAATAACCAATAGCCAGTCCAGCAAGATAAGCCGCTCCTAATCCCGTGGTCTCTAAACGTTCGATACGTTTAACGGTTTTTTTTAAAATATCTGCTTGAAATTGAATCAAAAGATTATTTTGTGCAGCTCCACCATCAACATGAAGAAGATCGACTGAAATACCCGTATCTGATTCCATTAATTCAATAATATCGCTAACTTGGTAAGCAATAGATTCTAGGGTTGCTCGAACTAGTTCTCGTCGACTGGTAGATTCATTAATACCTAAGAAAGCTCCTCGTGCATTTGAATTCCAATATGGAGCGCCAATTCCCCTAAAAGTTGGAATAACATAAACTCCAGAATTTTTTTCTGCTCTAAGAGCCAATAATTCTGAGTCTTCGATTGATTCAAATAAATGTAAACTATCTTTTAGCCAGTCAATAGCACTGCCTGAAATGAGCGCTGAACCCTCAAGGGCATAAGTTATTTTATTATCAATAGAATAGCCGATTGTAGTGAGTAGTTTATGTTTAGAAAGTTTGGGTTTAGAGCCTGTATTCATAACAATGAAAGTCCCTTGGCCGTAAGTACTTTTTACTTGGCCTGGTTGAAAAGCTAACTGACCAAATAATGCAGCTTGTTGATTTCCAGCAACGCCACTAATAGGAATAGCTACCCCATCAAAGATAGCTGCATCGGTTAAGCCATATATATGAGAACTAGGAAAGACTTTTGGCAACAGACTTTTTGGAAGATTGAAAAGATTCAATAGGTAGTCATCCCATTCTAGTCTATGAATATCAAAAAGCATCGTTCTTGAAGCATTTGTATGATCTGTGCAATGCAGTTTACCATTGGTAAGATTCCAAATAAGCCAACTATCGACAGTCCCAAAAGCTAGTTCACCACGCTCCGCCTGTTCTTGTGAACCAGGGTGGTGATCAAGGATCCAACGGATTTTACTAGCAGAAAAATAAGGGCTCAAAACTAGACCAGTCTTCTCATGGACATAGGTCTCAATTTCTTCGTTTTCAAGTTGTTTAACAATAGCAAGTGATTGGTTTGAACTCCAGACAATAGCGTTGTGTATCGGTTTTCCAGTTTTACGATCCCAGACGATAGTAGTTTCACGTTGGTTTGTTATTCCAAGAGCTTTAATCTGGTTGAATGAAACACCAGAGTGCTTGATTACCTTCTGGATGACTTCACAGACCGATTGCCAAATAATAGTAGGGTCTTGCTCTACCCAACCAGGTTGTGGAATTTGTTGCTCAAAACGTTGAGCTGCTGTAGCGATGTAATTTCCTTGGCGATCGATAATAATCGCACGTGTAGTTGTTGTTCCTTGGTCAATGGCTAAAACATATTCTGCCATAAGCAATCACGTCCTTAAATAGGTTGTGTGTTAAATGAATCTTTTTGAACTATTAAAAATCACACTCTTTTTTATGACTCTTATTTTTAAATTTCAAAGTAAATAACTTTGCTGAGAAGCTCATGATAGTCAGCAGTATTTGGCTCACAATCTTCTAGTATCCAATGATAGAGCATTTCAGATAAGCCATATGCACAAAAATCGATTTTTGTTTTTACTAGAACAGAGTGACTATCAGAAATAAGACGTGTTTTAAGGTAGTCATCCGTAAGAGTTTGGATACTTTGTTTGATATAATAAATAAAATAATCTTTGAAAGAATCCAATTTTATAGTTGAAATGATTTTTTTATAATACCCTTTATTTTCTTTAAGGTAGTTTACTAGCTGGAACAATACTTCCTCCCATTTTTCCCACTTCATAATATATTGGATGAGTTCAGTAACATCATACGAAAAAATCCAAGTAACTAAATCATATTTATCATCAAAATGATCATAAAAAGTTTGGCGACGATAATTAGTCTGACTCATGATATCGGTTATAGATATTTTATCCATCTCTTTTTCGTTAGCCAGATTTTTGAAAGAGCAAGAAATAATTTTCTTCGTTGTATTTTGTTGGTTCATACTTGGGACCCCTTCGACAACTTATTAACTACCCTATTCTATTCTATTTTCATTATACGTTATCCTTCAAAATAATTGAAGCGGACAAAGAGGATCTTTTGTCTGTTGAAATGATACCGCTTTCTTATTAAAGTTAGTTTAGATTTAAAAGAAGCCATTCATTATTTCAAGAGTGACTTTAGTATAAAAAATAGGGGGAATAGAAATGAGAAAAGCATTTATTAGTCCATCAAAATATGTCCAAGGTGAAAACGAGTTAGTAAATTTAGGTTTCTATATTAAGTCATTAGGCGAATCAGCATTAGTTATCGGGAATCCAGATGATATCAATCGTGTTCAAGATAAGTTGGATCAAACAGCTAAACAGTTCGGAGTCACTTTACACTTAGCTGACTTCGGTGGGGAAGCAACACGAGAAGAAGTTGACCGTCTTAAAAAGTTAGCAAAAGAAAAAGGAACAGATGTCATCGTTGGTTTAGGTGGAGGCAAGGCAATTGATACATCTAAAACAGTTGCGAACGGGCACAACTTAATTGTTTGTCCAACTATTGCAGCCACAGATGCACCAACTAGTCATTCAGCTGTGTTGTATACAAAGGATCATCACTTTGATGATTATGCTTACTTTATTCAAAATCCTAGTGTAGTACTGATGGATACTACTGTAATTGCTCAAGCTCCGACTCGATTCTTAATTTCTGGTATGGGTGATGCTTTAGCTACTTATTATGAGGCACGTGCAACACGTCGTTCAAATTCAAATGTAAATGCCGGATTGCCAAATGGTTTCTATTCAGGAGATACAGAGCCTGCTAAAGGAACAATTGCTTCTATCACATTAGCTAGAGTTTGTTATGAAACGGTATTAGAAAGTGGCTACAATGCCAAAATTGCCTGTGATAATAACGTTGTTACACCAGCTTTAGAAAATATTATTGAAGCCAATACCTTATTATCTGGACTTGGTTTCGAATCAGGTGGACTGGCTGCAGCGCATGCTATTTACAATGGTTTGACTGTTTTAAAGGGTCCTCATAATTACTTCCATGGAGAACAAGTGGCCTTTACAACCTTTGTTCAACTTATTCTTGAAGATGCACCAACAAAAGAAGTGGAAGAGTTATTAGATTTCAGTTTATCAGTTGGTTTACCTGTGTCTCTAGCAGATTTAGATGTGGAAGAAGTAAACTATGAAGAAATTTTTAAAGTAGCACAAAAAGCTTGTATACCTGAAGAATCTATTCATGCTATGCCTTTCAAAGTAACTCCTGAAAGTGTTGCTCAAGCGATTATTGCAGCTGATGCTCTCGGACGTGATTACAAAAAACGTAAGACAATAAAATAATAACTAGTTAAAATACAATAAAAAGGGTGGAAATAGATGAAAAAAATTATGAATGACCCAAATGAAATCGTTGATGAAATGATTGAAGGCATGATTATCGCACACTCTCAATTGATTCAAAGAGTACCTGAAACAGGTATTATTCAACGAAAAGCAGAAAAAACTGGTAAAGTAGGAATCGTTTCTGGTGGGGGTAGTGGCCATGAACCAGCTCATGCTGGATTTGTTGGAGAAGGAATGCTATCTGCAGCCGTTTGTGGCGCAGTCTTTACCTCACCAACTCCGGATCAAATCTTAGAAGCTATCAAGGTAGCGGATGAAGGTGCTGGTGTTTTCTTAATTATTAAAAACTATTCTGGGGATATTATGAACTTCGAAATGGCTCAAGAGCTGGCCGAGATGGAAGATATAAAAGTAGAAAGCATTGTCGTAGATGATGATATTGCTGTTGAGGACAGCTTATTTACCCAAGGAAAACGTGGAGTAGCAGGAACGATACTTGTTCATAAAATACTCGGTTATGCTGCTCAACAAGGAAAATCGATTAAAGAAATAAAAAAATTAGCTAAAGAATTAATGCCTAACATTAAATCAATTGGACTTGCTCTTACCGGAGTAACAACACCAGGAGCGAGTCAAGCAAGCTTTACTTTAGGCGAAGATGAGATTGAATATGGAGTGGGTATACATGGAGAACCTGGTTATCGCAGAGAAAAGTTGCAGCCTTCTTACGATCTTGCTGATGAATTACTGACAAAGTTAGCCGGAGAATTCGGAGCAACGAAACGATTTGCAGTGATAATCAATGGACTCGGTGGGACACCCTTAATGGAACAATACGTTTTTACAAATGATGTAAAAAAACTGATGGATAAACGTAAATGGTCTATCGATTTTTATAAGGTGGGAAACTTTATGACTTCACTTGAAATGCAAGGATTATCACTAACGCTACTTTGTTTAGAAAATGATTTTTATATGGAAGCATTAAATGCACCGGTTGAAACGATTAGCTGGTAAAAAACAAACTAAATGATAAATGAGGGGACTTCAAATAAATATGGACTTACAAACAGGCATACGTTGGATGGAATTATTTAATGAAGAAATTCAACAAGAAAAAGACTATTTAACTCAGCTTGATACACCAATTGGAGATAGCGATCATGGCAATAATATGTCACGAGGTATGGTTCATGTTGTTCAAGCGATTGAAAAAGAATCTCCTGATTCACTAGAGGCACTATTGAAACTAGTTACATCAACCTTACTAAGTAAAGTTGGTGGAGCTTCAGGCCCTTTATATGGGTCGGCATTTATGGGTATGTTGAAAACAGTTAAAGAAGATTATACTTCATCTTGGGATAAAGTACTCCACGGTGGATTAGAGAGCATTCAAAAACGAGGCAAAGCCGTAGTTGGCGATAAAACGATGGTTGATGTATGGGCACCAGTTGTTCAAGCATTAGAAAACAATCAATTAACTCATGTAGTTATTGAAGAAGCAGTAGAAGCAACAAAACCATTAAAAGCTAAAAAAGGTCGCGCTTCTTATGTAGGGGATCGCTCTATTGGACATATTGATCCAGGTGCTTATTCGTCTGCTTTATTATTTAAAACGATGCTGAAATCGGAGGGGAAATAATGGAGAAACCAGGAATAATTATTATCTCTCACGTGTATGAAATTGCAAAAGGGATTGAACGATTGCTTCAAGAGGTCGCTAGCGATGTTCCTATTAAAGTAATTGGAGGAGTAGATAAAACGGATATTGGTACCAGTTTTGATACGATTCTTGAATTGGTTAATAGTCATCCTTCTACCAACTTATTAGCTTTTTATGATTTAGGTAGTGCAAAAATGAATTTAGAAATGGTGGAAGAGCTTAGCGATAAAACGATTATAATTTACGACGTTCCAATTGTTGAAGGTTCGTATACTGCAGCGGCTCTTTTACAAGCCGATGTCGCACAAGAGGCGGTTGAACAGCAGTTGAAAGAATTAAAAATAGATAAATAAACTTAGTATAAGCAGATAGACTACCCTATTAATAGAGTCTATCTGCTTATTTTTTATATGAAAACTGTTAGAGTCGTAAATAGAACTTTTAATGAAGTCTTAGTTGAAAAAAGATTCTTTTCCAAGGCACCCTTTTATTTCATCTAACTGTTTAATTCCTTGTTCATTCATGAACATTTCTATTCCATCTATTACATCTAAACTTAAAGTAGGATTTATAAAATTGCCACTCCCAATTTGAATTAAGTCACTTCCAGCCATAATAAATTCTATCGCATCACGATAGTCCATGATTCCACCCATTCCTATGATAGGAACCGTCACAGATTTTGATACTTCATGGACCATTCTAAGTGCAATTGGTTTTATACAAGGTCCTGAAAGACCCGCAATGGTATTATTAAAGACAGGCTTTCTCTTTAAAATATCGATAGCCATTCCACTAAATGTATTCACTAAAGAAAGGGCATCAGCTCCTGATTTAACACAAGACTCTGCCATTTGAACGATGTTTTCAGCGTTAGGAGATAATTTAACAATTAGTGGTTTGGTACAAATTGCTTTAACTTCTTTGACAATTTTTTCTGCATCTAAGCAGCGTATCCCAAAAGCCATCCCTCCAGAAGATACATTCGGACAAGAAATATTTAGTTCAATCATATCGACATTTGTATGATTCAGTTTTTCAATCGCTTTTAAGTAATCATCTAAAGTTCCACCACCGACATTTGCTAGTATAACAGTACCTTGATCTTTCATAAATGGGAGTTCATCTTCGATAAACGCATCTACTCCCGGATTTTGTAGGCCAATGGAGTTTAGTAGCCCGGAAGCTGTTTCATGGAGTCTAATCCCTGTATTGCCATCTTTTTTGTGCAAGGTAAGGCCTTTTGAACTGATTCCCCCAAGACGAGAAAGATCAAAAAAATCTGCATGTTCTCTACCGAAGCCAAATGTTCCTGAAGCAGTGATGACAGGATTTTTGAAAGAAGTACCTAGAATGTTAACGGACATATTAGCCATTACAATAAGACCTCTTTTCCTTTAAAAACAGGTCCCTCTTTACAAACTCTTTTTATCCCATCAGCTGTTTCTATCGTACACCCAAGACAGGCGCCAATGCCACAAGCCATTCGACTTTCCATTGAAACCTGAACGGGTACGATGCCCTCACATATCTCGAGTACTCTTTTCATCATAGGGACTGGACCGCAAGTCAAGACAAGATCATAGTCACGAGGATTAAATTGATCAATAGAAAAGCCTTTATGGCCAGCACTACCATCTTCGGTGGCTAGATATAAGTTAGTAACCTGACTTTCTATCTTATCCATCCAATAAACAGCGCTTCTAAAACCTGCATAAAAATCCACTGGTGCATCTAAGTTTTTTAGCAGATAAAACATAGGAGCAATCCCGATTCCTCCTGAGATAAGAGCTATTTTTTTGTCTGTTTCTAAGGTAAATCCATTTCCAAGAGGCCCTAGTACTTCAAGAGTATCTCCAACTTGTAGTTTTGATATTAAGTGTGTACCTTGGCCTTTAACTTCATATAAAAAAGTTAAATAATTGTCTTCGACATCAGCAATACTAAGTGGTCTGGGTAGAAAAGGATCAGTTGCTTCCCATCCTCTTATCATAAAAAATTGTCCAGGTTTTATATCTTTTTCATACTTCGCTTGAAGTTTTATTTCAAATATTCCAGTAGAAATTTCAAGATTTGATTTAATTTTGAGTGATTTGAATCCTTCTCTCATACAAGCGTTCCTCCCTTTATTTTATCATTTTGGTAGAGTGATATTATTTTATAAAGTTAGGATGAACGATTACATTTCCCAATTATAGATGTGGTCACAATAGTCACATTTATAGCTAAGTTCTTTTTTATCTAAGAGGCTAAAAGTCTGAGTAACATTATCTTCTGTTGAAGTCACGCATCTAGGGTTTTTACATTGAATAACGCCCTCAACTTTTTGTGGAGGAGAAAGTTGGATTTTTTCTACAATTTTTTCATTTCGTATGATATTAATCGTCACATCGGGATCAATAATTCCAATAATTCTTAAGTCTAAATCAGTATGCTTTTCAATTTTTATCACATCTTTTTTGCCTTTTCTTTTGCTAGGTGCATTTATAATCAAAGCAACTGTATAGTCAGATTTTTCTAATTTTAAGTATTGAAATATTCTGAAACCAAGACCTGGACTGATATGATCTATAACAATTCCTTTAGATATACTATCAATATAAAGCATTAAATCGCCCCCAACATTTTTATGATAAGTGCCATTCTTACGTACATCCCGTATTTAGCTTGTTTAAAATAAACAGCTCTAGGATCAGAGTCAACTTCTGGACTAATTTCATTGACTCTAGGTAGAGGATGGAGAATAGCCAAGTCTTTTTTAGCAGAGATTAGTTTCTTATTATCTAAGATGTACGTATCTTTTAATCTGACGTAGTCTGCTTCGTTAAAGAATCGTTCTTTTTGGACTCTAGTCATATATAGGACATCAATGTCGCCCATAACTTCTTCTAACGTTTCAACTTCTATAAATGGAATAGATTCTTTTAACAAAATTTCTTTTTTTATATACTCTGGTATTTTTAATTCAGGTGGTGAAATAAGAATGAAATTTATCCCTTCATATTTTGAAAGAGATTTAATAAGAGAATGAACGGTTCGTCCAAATTTTAAATCACCACATAGTCCAATAGTTTGGTTTTCTATTTTACCTTTGATTTCAATAATTGTTAATAGATCTGTGAGGGTTTGAGTGGGGTGTTGGTGTCCGCCGTCTCCAGCATTTATGATAGGAACATCTGAAGTCAAAGAAGCATACCTTGGAGCACCTTCTTTTGGGTGTCTCATAACGATTAAATCAACATATGAGCCCACTGTGCGAATGGTATCAGGAAGACTCTCGCCTTTAGAAGCAGAACTCGTACTTGCTTCAGAAAAGCCAATAACCTTCCCACCAAGTCTTAACATAGCAGCCTCAAAACTGAATCTTGTACGTGTACTTGGCTCGTAGAACAATGTGCTCATAAGTTTTTTTTCACATGAAAATCTGTACTTATCTTCATCTTTCATAATTTCTTTTGAAAGCGTGAATAGTTCTTCTAATTCTTCAATAGATAAATCCATTGAATCTATTAAGTGTTTCATAGTATTCCTCCTTTTTTGTCTCACAGAACATAGTTAAAAGAGAGCAGACTGCATAAAAAAATACACCTTTCCCTAAAGGAAGGCGTAAAAACAATCAAATTTGCGCATCCTTTTTAAACTCTCGGTTTAAGTTAAAGGTTATTGGTATAAAACTATCATATTACTGATGAGTCGTCAATCTAATTCACATTTTATTTTAAAGATGTATCGTTCGAACGTGATAATGTCCTAAGTAAGTCGAAGCATAAAATGTCCCAAAATGATAAAATAAACTCATGAAAAGGATCCTACTAACGATGAATGAAGATAAGAAATATAAAGTAATAAAAGCTGTGGCAGAAAAAAGAAAGGAAAAAAAGAGAGCTAGTATTGAACTTGGGCTCTCGATGAGGCAAGTCAACAGATTAATTCAAGACTATCAAGAAGGAGGAAAGGCTACTTTTTCACACGGTAACAGAGGAAAATTAGCTAAACACGCCGTGCCAAAAGAAACAAAAACACAAGTGATTGAGCTCTATCAACGTTTTAAAATAAAACCTAATGTGAAGCACTTTACTGAAATTTTGAAGGAGGACCATGACATCTGTTACACCGATACGACTATTCGTCGTATTTTATATCAAGCTTATATTCTATCACCTAAAACTCAAAGAAAAACACGTAAGAAAATAAAAGCTCAAATTAAAGCTAAATCAATGAAAGGAAAAAAAGAGGTTGGGAACCCACTGGTTCCAAGAGCAGAAAATCAAATGGAGGTACCCGAAAAAAGCCACCCTAGCCGTCCTAGAAAGAAATATCAGGGGGAGCTTATTCAAATGGATGCCAGCTCCTATAACTGGTTTGGTGAAGATGTGACAAACCTTCATTTAGCTATTGATGACGCTTCTGGTAATATCGTCGGGGCTTATTTCGATACGCAAGAAACACTTAAGGGCTACTATCATGTACTTAATCAGATCCTAACGAAACAAGGCATCCCTTTAGCTTTTTTAACAGATAAACGAACTGTTTTTGAATACACATCAAAAGCCATGAGAGCGATTGAAGAAGATACCTTTACCCAGTTTGGTTTTGCCTGTCATCAACTTGGTATTGAGATTAGAACCTCGTCTATTCCACAAGCTAAAGGTCGTGTAGAGCGCTTAAACGGGACTGTTCAATCGCGACTTCCTGTAGATTTAGAATTAGCTGGAATACAGTCTATGGAGGAAGCCAATCACTTTTTAACGAAATGGGTTAGAACTTTCAATAAGAAGTTTGGTAATAAAACGAAGGAATCCATCTATGAACATGCACCAACTAAATCAGAAATCAATTTATTATTAGCACGAGTAGCTAATAGAAAAGTAGATAGTGGGCATCATATTCGTTATAAAAATAACTATTACCTGCCTACGGAAGGTAGTGAAGATAAATACTTTACGCGAAGATCAAAGGTGCTGATTATCGAAGCGTTTAACGGAGGTATCTACGTAAATATAGCTGAAAAAATATACACAACAAGGAGACTGATAGAACATGACTACTACTCACAAGAATTTGATTCGATTCCAGAGCAAAAAAAAGAAAGACACCAGTATATCCCCCCACAATCTCACCCGTGGAAACTAGAGTCTTTCAAAAGATATCTTCGTAGTGTCGGAAAAACACTCGAAGAGTACGAAGCTGAACAAACAGCTTAAGATTAATTTTAACAAATACGGTCACATTAATGCAAGCTTTTGTGAAGTAAAAGCCTGCATTAATGTGAGCCTTGGTTTTAGGACATTTTAACTTTCGCTTGACACCTAATTCACATTTTATTTTAAAGATGGGTCATAAATCCCTTTGCCTAACTAATGGTAAAAATAATAAAAAGAACCCAGGGAATAAATAAAATCAGTAACCAGAATTGTTTTTTATCCCAGTTACTGATTTTATTTTAGTACATCAAAAAATAGTCTGATGTACTAAAATGTTAAAGAATTGATTTTTGGTTAAAAAAACAGTGAAGTTATTTTTCTTCTAAAGTAGAGACAGTAAGGATCGGTTGTTTTGAACTATAGGAAGGAATGTTGTTAAATAAATCAAGCAACAACGGATTTTCATTATGAGCATGAATAGCTGCTTGATTTTTCCAATTTTCAATCATAACAAATCGATTTGGTTCTTCAAAAGATTCGTAAAAATCGTAGCTTATGCAACCTTCTTCTAATAATGTAGCTGCAATTAAAGGTTTAATACTAGCTAAAAATTCATCTCTTTTATTTTCTTTTATAAAAAAAGTAGCATTAATAATTTTCATAAATAATATCTCCTTTTACTTAAATGTTGTTAAAGCAGCTGCATTTAGACGGACAGATTGGTACCCAGTATCTATTGATTCGCCAATAGATAAAATTAAGACAGGCACGTAACGTTCTTTGTCTAAATCAAAAGCTTCTGCTAGTAAATCGGACTCGAATCCACCAATAGCATTCGTATCGTATCCATGACTACGAGCAACTAGCATCAATTGCATAGCTGCTAGGCTGGAATCAATTTTTACAATATCGTTCATTTCTTGTTTTGTTAGATTCTTGTAATAAGGGATAATTGCCTCTAACTGCTGGTCTCTTACTTCAGAAGACATTTTATTTTCTCGAACAGCTTGATCGTAGATTTCTTCTCCATATTCGTAACATTCCATATCACCAAAGATTAAAATCATCGCAGATGAGCTATCATTTTGAGCAGTGTTAAAACGAATAAGTGGTTTCAGTTTTTGTTTTTCTTCCTCACTTTCAACGACAATGAAGCGCCATGGTTGCATATTTACTGAAGAGGGTGCAGCTGTTGCTTCTTGAATCATTTCTAACATTTCTTCCTGGGAAATTTTAACATCTTTATTGTATAGTCGAATAGATTTTCTTTCGAAGACGATATCTGAAAAATCATTATTTTTTATTTTATTTTGCATCGTTAGAACCTCTTTCTGTTTCTGTCTGATTGAGTAGTTTAGTTAATAAATAGGATAATTGTTCTGCTTCTTCAGTATTAAGTGAGATATTTAGCGGTTGTTGCAGAGCATTATGCTTTTTCTCGCAACAATCCAAATCAGAATGGGCTTTGTCTGTTAGGTAAACAAAAATCTCTCTGTTATTTATTTCATTTCGTTCTCTTGTAACATAGTTTTTTTCTTCTAATACCTTCAGATGTCTTGTAACAGCAGAACGATCTATTTTTAATTCTGATTGTATTTGAGATTGAAGGCATTTACCATTCTCTTTAAGAAAAAGCATCATTTGGTATCTTGTTAAACTAAAACCTGTTTCTTTTTCAAAAAAAGAAGTGGTTTCTTGGTTTGAAATCTTTATTTTATAAAAAAGCTGACTAATTTCTCTTATTTCCACCTAGATTATTCCTTTCCAATAAATTAAGGACTGTATTAAATTGTTATTGACCAGTCCATCGTTGACTAAACAACTATAATATATTTTATTGAAATTGTAAACAATTTTTGCTTTTTTATCCTTTTTTCAATTCAACTATTGATTATATAACAATCACTTAAGAATAAAAAATATAAAAAATGATAAAAGTAATTACTCTAAAGTCTTATTTTTTATTTAAATTGAAGCTGAATGTTCAATAATAGAGTACCTGATAAAATAATTAGGAATAATAAGTGCTAATAATTTAACAATAAATGGTAGAATAGAATCAATTATATGGTTATACGCTAATTAAGATAGGAGAGTTTTCTAGATATATAGTTAGTTTAAAGGAGGAATACTGTGAGAATTATCATTATAGGAGGTTCGTTTGCTGGAATAACTGCAGCATTAACAGCTCGTAAAAAATATAAGGAAGCTGCAATTATCTTATTAGAGAAAGAAGAGAAAATTGGATTTATACCTGGAACACTTTATTCTTTATTAAATGGTGAGATAGATAGTTTAGAAGAGGGTTATTTTATTACAGTAGAAGAACTTGAACGGCTAGCTATTCAAGTTCAGCTAAATGCAACAGTTGAAAGCATGGATACAAATAGTCAAAAAGTAACCTATAACATCTTTCATCAGTCAGTAACTATTCCTTACGATAAGCTAATTTTAGCGACAGGATCTGTTCAGGATTCTTATCAAGTTAAGGGAATGGAATCCAATAAAATAGTAAAGTATAAAACAATTGAAAAAACAAGAGTGGCTTTAGAATTAGTGGAAAAAAATCAAGTCTTTACAATAGTTGGTGGTGGACAAATTGGACTTGAAATGGCAGACGCTTTGATTAATCAAAAAAAGCACGTCCAACTAATTGAAAGCATGAACGGGCTAGTAGCGAAGTATTTTGATCAAGAAATGATAGCGCCGCTTTTAAAAGAAATGGAAAACCAAGGTGTCACGTTTTATTTTGATGAAACAGTAAAAGAAATTGAGGAAATAGAAGAAACAGTAATTCTCAAGACACAAAACCATGTTATTGAAAGCGATTGCGCGGTATTTGCGTTAAGTGTAAAACCAAATATCCCCTATTTGGACCCTAAAGTTCGCCGTCATGAAGATGGTTCTGTCCTTGTTGATAAGTACTTGAAGACCTCAATAGAAAATGTTTTCGCAATAGGAGATACGATTCAGATGCAGTCAAGTTTATCCAATGAGACTTTCTATATTTCCTTAGTAAATAATGCCGTTCGAACAGGTATCGTTGTTGCGGATAATTTAGTGCATTCTCAAACACCTTTTATCGGGTCAGCTCGAACGATTGGAACTAAGGTTTTTGGCTATTATATTGCAAGCACAGGAATGACAGAAGCTGAAAGTATCTTTTTTGACCAAAAAATTGCAGTTCGCCATGTTTCACAACCTATTTCTTTATTCAACAAGCAACAAACAATCAATGGCAAATTGATTTATAATGCTGTCTCGGGGAAAATATTAGGAGCACAATTTATTTCTAAAACGAATATTTTAGAAAAAATCAATACTTTATCTCTAAGCATTCAAATGGGGCTGACAGTATCCGAACTTGCTCAAAAAGATTATTTTTTTCATCCCGCATGGAGCACGGTTTATGATATAACAAATCAACTTGGCTTAATGAAAGATTAGGTAAAATAGATGAGAATAGAAGATTTTTTAGAAAAAAGAGAAGCATTTCAAGTGGCTATCTTAAAAAAATTGATTCTTGAAGGAGGCAGAGTATCTTATGAAAAACTGCGTAAAGATCTCAATATAACTAAAGCCTCATTAGCAAATTATTTAGAAGATATAACTATTTATTTAGAAGAATACCAAGGAGATTGCCAAGTTGATTCAGATGGAGTCTTTGTGGAGCTTTTCTTGACTCCCCATTTTTCGATTATGACTGTTTATATAAATTATGTGAAACGCTCATTGAAATACCAGTTGATTGACTATATTTTCAATTACCAAGAGTTTACAGTTATTGAGATTAGTAACGATCTCTCAATTAGTGAATCTTCCTTATTTCGAAAGATAAAAGAGCTGAATAGTTTACTCAAAGAATTTAATATCAAGATAAAAAATGGACGAATTTATGGAGAAGAATTGCAAATCCGCTATTTTTATTTTCAAGTTTTTTGGTTTTTAACAACTTATGAAGAATACCAAGAAGTGTTATTAACGAATCAAAATCAAAGTTTAATCAATGGTTTTGAAAAAGAATTAGATATTAAATTGAATGATCTTAGTCGAAGACGCATTAGCTTATGGTTTATGATTAGTAAAAAAAGAGCCTCGGTTTCAAAAAAAGCTTATAAAAATATAGTTCAAAAGATGATACCTTATAAAGAGGACTATTTAAATAAACAAGTTAGAAAACTGATTCTTCTTTATTTTAGTCGATACTCTATTGAAGTAGAGGAAGAAGAAAGTATGATTCACTTTATCTTCTTAACAACTCAATCAGTTTTATCAGAAAAAGCTTTTATTGAGTATGATTTAGTTCGTAGTCGTAGAACACCTACAGCTTTAGTAGATACGCTTTTAAGGGAAACAATTCTATTGTATTATTTGCCAACGAAACCCAGTATCGCATTAGAAAGAAAACTTACTTTTTATCTTTCACAAATTAATGGCACATTGTATTTTTTTGAGGGAGCGCTTGAACTGAAAGATTCACAAGAATTTATGGCAAAAGAAAGCAAGACTTGGGGCGAAAATCTACAAGCCCTGTCTGAACAGTTATTAAAGACAGCATTAGAAACAATTAATGAAAGCAATTCCTCACGGAGCTCCTTAGAAAAATTAACGTTAGTAGAGTATTCAACCGTATTATCTATTGTTGACTTTACTATTTCAAAAGAATTAATAATTGGAATTGATTTAGATTTAATGGAAATGCATGCAGAAATTTTAACACAAACGCTGATGTTAAACTTAAAAAACGTTATTGGCATTACTGTCGAAAAGTACCGTGAACATCATACCTATGATTTAGTCATTACAACAAACCTATCTTCTCGTTTTTATACGAGAGCAACAGAAACGTATATTGTTTCAGAACAATTTTCGAAATTTGATTTGAATCAGATTAAAACTCGTATTAATGAATTGAAAATATAGTATTCTATTGAGTAGCACAAAATAAAATAGTATTTTTAAAAGTCCATTCAAAAAATAATGAATGGACTTTTTTTCCAAATAAATACGAGAAAAATAGATAAAAACAACTTTCATTTATAAAATTTTCTTCTTTTAAAGTCAGTTAATCGCCTGGTGCAATAATCTTATGAGTAAAAACTTTCAAAAAAGTTAGAAAAAAGCAAAAAACTTGGGAGGATTTAAAAGAGAAAAAAGATTACTATAGGTTTATAGAAAGAATACGCTTTCAAAAAACAGGAGGGTTTAAAAATGACAGAAAAAAAATATATTATGTCGATTGACCAAGGAACAACAAGTTCAAGAGCGATTATCTACGATAAGAATGGTAGAAATGTAGGGAACTCTCAAAAAGAATTCACACAATTCTTTCCCAATGATGGTTGGGTAGAACATAGCGCGAATGAAATTTGGAATTCTGTTCAGTCTGTTATTGCTGGAGCATTCATCGAATCTGGAATCCGACCAAATGAAATCGCAGGTATTGGAATTACAAACCAACGTGAAACGACAGTTGTTTGGGATAAAAAAACCGGCCTACCTATTTATAATGCGATTGTATGGCAATCTCGCCAGTCTTCTCCAATTGCGGATCAATTAAAAGAAGAGGGTTATGCAGATTTTTTTCATAAAAAAACCGGTTTAATTATTGATGCCTATTTTTCAGCAACAAAAGTACGTTGGATTTTAGATCATGTAGAAGGAGCACAAGAACGAGCTGAAAAAGGTGAGTTGCTCTTTGGAACAATTGACACGTGGCTAGTATGGAAATTAACCGATGGTGGTTCACACGTTACTGACTACTCTAATGCAAGTAGAACAATGATGTTTAATATTCATGATTTGGAATGGGATCAAGAAATTTTAGATTTGATGAATATACCTAAAATTATGTTGCCAAAACCTTGTTCAAACTCGGAAGTTTACGGCATGACACGTAGTTTCCATTTTTATGGAGCAGAAGTACCTATCTCAGGTATGGCTGGAGACCAACAAGCTGCATTATTTGGTCAAATGGCTTTTGAACCAGGAATGGTTAAAAACACTTATGGAACAGGTTCATTTATTGTAATGAATACAGGAGAAACGCCTACTTTATCTAAAAATAACTTGCTGACAACAATTGGTTACGGAATCAATGGAAAAGTTTATTATGCAATTGAAGGAAGTGTTTTTGTAACAGGTTCTGCTATTCAATGGCTAAGAGATGGATTAGAAATTATCAAAAATGCCGGTGAAACAGAAAAAATAGCAATGGAGTCAACAAGCGATGACGAGCTTTTCGTAGTCCCGGCTTTTACTGGTTTAGGAGCACCCTATTGGGATTCTAAAGCACGTGGTGCTATTTTTGGAATTACTCGTGGAACAACAAGAGCGGATTTTGTCAAAGCAACGTTGCAATCTATTGCATATCAAGTTAGAGATGTTATCGATACAATGAAAGAAGATACAGGAATTGATATTCCCTTATTAAAAGTCGACGGTGGCGCAGCTCACAACGATTATTTACTACAATTCCAAGCAGATATTTTGAATTCGTCTGTTCAAAGACCGCGTGACCTAGAAACAACTGCTTTAGGTGCAGCCTTCTTAGCTGGATTAGCTGTTGGGTTCTGGAAAGATTTAGATGAATTAAAAGAGTTCTATGAAGCTGGCGAAGCTTTTGAGCCATCAATGCCAGCAGAGAAACGTGAAGAGCTATATAGCGGTTGGAAACAGGCTGTCGCTGCTACACAAGCTTTCAAACATACCTCAAAGTAACGTTAAGACAAAAGGAGGAAAAAAGATTATGAGTTTTTCAAATGAAACAAGAAAGAAAACAATTGAAAAGGTTAAAGCAAACCAATTGGATGTTTTAATTATTGGAGGAGGGATTACCGGAGCTGGTGTCGCAATTCAAGCCAGCGCAGCAGGCATGAAAACGGGGCTTATTGAGATGCAAGATTTTGCTGAAGGAACCTCTTCTCGATCAACAAAATTAGTTCATGGTGGTATTCGTTATTTAAAGACTTTCGATGTTGAAGTAGTCGCTGATACCGTAACAGAGCGAGCAGTTGTACAAGGAATAGCCCCGCATATTCCCAAACCTGCTCCAATGCTTTTACCAATCTATGATGAAAAAAATTCTACTTTTAATATGTTTTCAGTTAAAGTTGCAATGGATTTATATGATCAACTCGCCAATGTTACGGGTAGTAAATATGCAAACTATACGTTAACGACTCAAGAAGTTCTAGAAAGAGAGCCTTATTTGAAAAAAGACGGTTTGCTCGGTGGGGGCGTTTATCTCGATTATAAAAATAATGATGCAAGGCTAGTTATTGAGAATATTAAACAAGCGGTAGCTGATGGTGGACATATGCTTAGTCGAGTTAAAGCAATTGGGTTTATTTATAATGAAGATGGCCAAATAGCAGGCGTGAATGCTCAAGATCTAGTAACGAATGAGACATTTGATATTAAAGCTAACCTTGTTATCAATACAGGTGGACCTTGGGTAGATCAAATTCGCCAATTAGATAAATCAAAAGAGGTTATTCCTCAAATGAGGCCCACGAAAGGCATTCATTTAGTTGTCAAAAGTAGTAAATTACCGGTTCCTCAACCAACGTATTTAGATACCGGTAAAAACGATGGCCGTATGTTCTTTGTTGTTCCTAGAGAAGATAAAACGTACTTTGGAACAACGGACACAGACTACCAAGGCGATTATTTGAATCCAATGGTTGAAAAAGAAGATGTTGATTATCTATTAGAATGTGTCAACTACCGTTACCCAGAAGCTAATATTACACTAGCAGATGTCGAATCTAGCTGGGTTGGATTGCGACCATTGATTTCAACAAATGGTGGTTCAGACTATAACGGTGGCGATAATGGCAAGATTACAGACGATAGTTTTACCAAAGTTGTTGATGTCATTACAAAATACAAAGAAAAAACGGTTGACCGACTTGCAGTAGAAGAGGTTTTAAGAAGTTTAGAAAGCGAATTATCAGAAGGTGGAGATAATCCCTCAGCTGTTTCTCGTGGAAGTGACTTAACTCGTGAAGAAGATGGCTTAATTACACTATCTGGTGGAAAAATTACAGATTACCGTAAAATGGCAGAAGGCGCTCTAATTTTAATTCAAAAGCTATTGAAATCAGGATTTCAAAAAGAATACACATTAGTCGATTCTAAAACGTACCAAGTTTCAGGTGGGAAAATGGATCCACAAAAAGTTGAAGAAACGTTAGCTGAATTAGTTAAAGCGGGAATAGATAAAGGTTTAACAGAAAAAGAAGCCACTTATTTAGCTGATTTATATGGTACAAATGCGCCGTTAGTTTTCAGTAGAGCTAAAGAAATGAAAGCTTTCCCAGGATTAGGATTAGGTGAAAGTTTGAGTTTAGATTATGCCATGAATGAAGAGATGACGTTGACACCTGCTGACTTTTTAGCTCGTCGTACGAATCATATATTGTTTATGCGTGATAGCTTAGACGCAGTGAAAGAGCCAGTTATTGAAGCTATGGCGGATAGACTTAAATGGACTCAAGAAGAAAAATCTAATTATACTGCTGAGTTAAACAAAGCCATTAACGACTCAGACTTAACTGAATTGAAAGAGGAGAGATAAAAATGAGTGGAGATACATTACAGATTTTCAGTGAGTTTTTGGGGACGTTAATTTTAGTTCTTTTAGGAGACGGAGTATGTGCAGCGGTCAACTTGAAAAAAAGTAAGGCAGAAGCTTCTGGTTGGATTGTTATCGCTTTAGGTTGGGGTGCAGCAGTAACGATTGCAGTTTATATTTCAGGATTCATGGGACCTGCTCACTTAAACCCAGCAGTTACTCTTGCAATGGCTGTAGCTGGTAACTTCAGTTGGGCCCTAGTTATTCCTTTTATTATTGCACAAATCATTGGTGGAATAGTTGGAGCTGTTTTAGTGTGGTTGACTTACATGGATCATTTCACAGCAACAGAAGATCAAGGGTTTATTTTAGGAACATTCGCAACTGGACCAGCAATAAAAAATCATCCAGCTAATCTTGTTACAGAAATTATCGGCACAATTGTTTTAATCTTAGGTTTATTGTCTTTCTCTCAATATACCTTTGCAGACGGGATGAACCCAATGGTTGTAGGCGTATTAATCGTTTCAATCGGACTTTCACTAGGTGGAGCAACGGGGTATGCTATCAACCCAGCTCGTGACTTAGGACCAAGAATTGCTCATCAATTGTTACCAATTAAAAATAAAGGTACTTCTGACTGGGCTTACTCATGGGTTCCAATCGTAGGACCGATGATTGGCGCAGTTATAGCAGCAGCACTTTTCTTAGTAATGACTTAAAAAGCAAATAGAAAAAGGATTAAAAACTTTGTTAAGAAGTTTTTAATCCTTTTTATTTTATCCTCATATTTTTCTAAAGCAGCTGTCTAAATGGTCGTCTATGATTCCGATAGCTTGAAGATAAGCATAAACAGTTACAGAACCTAAAAATTTGAACCCTTTTTTCTTTAAATCAAGACTGATTAAATCAGAAAGCACAGTTTTTGAGGGCACTTCCTTTAGTGCTTTATACTGGTTGACAACTATCTTTTTATTTGTGAATTGCCAAATGTATTCGTTAAAACTACCATATTCCTTTTGGATTGCTATAAAGGCATTTGCATTGCTTATAACTGATTCAATTTTCTTTCGATAGCGTATAATCCCTTTATTTTTAAGCAATTCTTCTATTTTTAATTCATCATATTGAGCAATTACATTATAATTAAATTGATCAAAAGCTGCTCTGAAATTTTCTCTTTTCATTAAAATAGTTTGCCAGCTTAAACCTGATTGCATTGATTCTAAGACTAAGAATTCAAAATGGACGAGGTCTTCGTAAACTGGAATACCCCATTCTTTGTCATGGTACTCTATTTGTAAATCATTTCCTTCACACCAGTCGCATCTTTTCATTTTTTAATTTCTCCTTCTCTAATGTTATAAAATATGGTTACAGTTTATTCTAACATAGACACTATTTGAAGGAATACTTATACAAATGGACAAGTTTAGGTAAATACTCAGTCAGTTGTCTATTGCCAACTTATTTTGGACAACTAGAACGAACTATTTTAAATAATTGGCTGTTTTTATACAAGGATGGACAAGTCGAGAATGAATTACTTGAAAGTTGTCTATTCTAAGTAAATAAACGCTATTTTACTAATGAGTACTAGATAAGACTTTAAAAATAAGGTGTATTTCTTGCTTTTCTATTCATTAAGAATAGAATTAGATTGTAAGCGTTATAAAAAAACTATTTATTAAAACTAGGAGGAATGAAAAAATGAAACTTAGTGATAAAGAAAACGGAAAGAAACCTTATGTAGTAGATATCGAAGAGGCTACAATTAAAAACGATACGTATCGGACAACCATTTGGACAGGTGATAAATTACAAGTAACAGTGATGGCGATTCAACCGAATGATGATATTGGATTAGAAGTGCATCACGGTATTGATCAATTTATCCGTATTGAAGAAGGACAAGGTGTATGCAAAATGGGTCCAACAGAAGATAACTTAAACTTTGAACAAAAGGTTAAAGATGATGATGCTGTTTTCGTACCAGCTGATATGTGGCATAATATTATCAATACTGGCGACAAACCATTGAGACTGTACACGATTTACGCAGGACCAGATCATGTTGCTGGTACAGTTCATGAAACACATGAGGATGCACGCAACGATCCGAATGAGCAAGATTAGCGATAGATAGCAAGTAATCAGTGCTGGTGAATTAAGAAATAAAAAGGAATTATAAAAAAGATAGTAGCTGCTCAATCAAAAAGCTACTATCTTTTTTTTATGATTACATTAAGATAAGGCATTTAATTTCTTGTTGGATAGATGTTAGTACAGAATAGGTGATTAGTTCTTTTCAATACCAATCATTCCAAATGCTCCAGGTCCACCATGACTAGAAATGACGGCACCTGCTGAAAACCAGAGTGGATCTTGATAACCTAATTTATTTAAGGTAGTTTCACCAAGTTGTTTGTATGCTTCGCTTAAACCAGCAGTTCCTCCAATAGTTAGTGTTTCTGGATCGATAGAATAGTTTGTGACAAAGTCTTTAATAGCATTTTTTAAACAACGTTCGTAAGAACCACGGTATTTTTTAGAAGCAACTAAGTATCCGTTTTCTAATACAATCGTCGGATGAAGTCTAAGAAGAGATGCTCCAAGGTAAGCAACATTTGAAACTCTTCCTCCTGCTTTAAGATAAAGAAGAGATTGTGGAAGAAAGACAAAACGTGTGCGTTCTCTGACCTCTTCTACAAAACTTACAATTTCTTCAGGAGTGCTATCGGGATTAGCTTCAACAAACTTTGCCGTTGCGACAACCACAGCAGTTAATCCGCCTGATACATTTTTACTATCAATTACATGAATATTTTCTAATTCTCTTGCTGCGATGACACAAGAATTGTACGAAACAGTTGTTACTGCAGAATAAGCAACGTGAATAATATGAGCTTCAGGATATTCTTCAAAAATGCGTTCGAAAACAGTAGTAAAGTCTTGTGGAGTTGAGCCAGATGTTTTTGGCAAAGTTCCTGTTTTATCATAAAAGCGATAAACATCTTTGACATCAAAGCTGCCATCGTCGTAGGTTTCTGATCCCATAGTCACATGCATTGGAACAACGTAGATACCGTAACGTTCAACAAGTTGAGGAGAAATATCGGATCCGCTCTCAGTAGTAATAATGTATTTTGTCATAGTGACCTCCCTAACTCAATAATCTAACAAGTGGTTTCAATAATCATATCACATGTGGGCGAAGATGTCGTGTAGTGGCTAAGCTTCCCTTGTGATTTATCACAAGAATATGTAATTCTATCGTTTCTTTTGTAGTAGGTAGCAGTAAAAGAAACAAACGTTAACAAACAGTAAATCTATCAGTTTAATAACAGTATTATTCATTAGGAAAATAAAAATCTAAAGACATTTAAAGTATACAATTTTTCTTCTATTAATAAAAAATTATTAAATCAAACGATAGCAAAAAAGCTTAAGAGCGTGAAATAAATAAGATTATTTCTAAATGATTCATAATTTTTTTCTTTTTTTAGGTGTGCATAGTTTCCACAAAAAAGTAAGGGGTAATGTAAGTCAATAAGGATACTTTTATGCTTTTTTGAAAAAAATGAACAGTCCGGTCTATCTAACTAAAACTTATTTCTTCAATAAATTAGTTCATTCTTCTGTAATTTTTACAACGACAAAATAACTGTTTAGACTCTAGCTCTTCTAAACAGTTATGAATTGATTATTTAGATAAAAAAAGTTCGCTAGATTTACTGCTTTTTTGTTAGCTAACTAACGTTGATAAAAATAATATCTTACTTTTCATTTTACTTGTCCGTTTTGTTTTAGTTGTTGCATTACAATTCCACTGTTATCGTATAAAAAAATAACCGCATATGAAGACAGTGGGATTGTATCGAAAACGACTACATTATCTTTAATGTAGATTATGACAAAATAAAGTTCTACCTTTAAAAGCTATCTATAAATCTACCAAAAGGTACTAAAGAGGCAACGCTTCTTCACAGGAATTAAAAAGGATTAATCCTTCTCAATTCCTATGATTGCAAATGCCCCAGGTCCACCGTGACTAGAAATAACGGTACCTGCTGTAAACCATTGCGGGTTTTGATAGCCATATTTATTTAAGGTCGCTTCACCAAGTAGTTTGTGAGAATCACTTAAACCGACTGTTCCTCCAATAGTAAGTGTTTCTGAATCAATATTAAAACTAGTCACAAAGTCTTTAATTGCATTCTTTAGACACCGTTCAAAAGAGCCTCTGTATTTCTTAGAAGCAACTAAATAGCCGTCTTCTAAGATAATAGTTGGATGAAGTCTCAATAGAGATGCACCGAGAAAGGCAGCATTTGAAACTCTTCCTCCAGCCCTTAAATAGACAAGAGATTTTGGTAGAAAGAGGCAATGAGTTTTTTCTCTAGTGTTTTCCACAAAGGATATTATTTCTGCAGGAGTGACGGTAGAATTAGATTCAATAAATTTAGCAGTTGCAACAACAATAGCTGTCAGTCCACCAGATAAACTTTTACTATCGATAATATGGATATTTTCTAGCCCTCTTGCTGCAATAAGACAAGAATTATAAGAAACAGTTGTGACAGCAGAATAAGCGATATGAATAATATGAGCATTAGGATGCTCACTAAAAACTTGTTCAAAAGCAGTAGCACAATCTTGTGGAGTGGTGCCTGATGTTTTTGGTAATTTTCCCGTCTCGTGGTAAAAGTCATACAAATCTTTCGCGTCAAAATCGCCATCATCGTATGTTTTTGAACCCATAGTAACATGCATAGGAATAACAACTATTCCATAGCGTTCAACAAGGTGAGGCGAAATATCAGATCCACTCTCAGTAGTAATAATATATTTTGTCATAATATTCTCCCTAATTCAAATTGATTAATAGATAGTTTCGTTAATCATATCATATATGGGCAAAGATGTTGTGTAATGGTTAAGCTTATTTTTTTAGCAAAGAATTAATCCATCCTAGTTACAAATAGGATGGATTAAAGTGAAAATCAAGTAGGATTCTTACTATAAAAAATCTGTTTTTGAATTCGCATAAGTTCTCAAAAATGTGTTCCCTATTTAACTACTCTTTTTGGGAAATAGACAAGTGAAGTGAATTATTTAGTGAACTGGGCTAACTAGGAAGGCTAGCGGATAAGTCAAAGACAAAAGCAATCTCACTTGTCTATTCCGGCTTGGAATCTGACAAGTGAAATGACCTTAAAGACTAACTTGTCTATCCAAAGAATAAATTAGCTAACCAACATTTTTAACTAAAAAACCATTGTTTCTATCTAAAGCTAGAAACAATGGTTTTTTATACTTTTATTTGATTCCAGCTTCTAAAGCAACTTCAATCATTTCACCAAAGCTTGTTTGACGTTCCTCAGCAGTTGTCTGCTCACCTGTGATTAAGTGGTCACTAACCGTTAGGATGCTAAGAGCACGCACATGGAATTTAGAAGCTAGGTAATAAAGACCTGCTGTTTCCATATCTACACCAAATACATCTAATTTTGACATGCTATCCATAGTATCTTTTGTGTCATTGTAGAATGTGTCTGAAGAGAAAATATTCCCAACGTGAACGTTCATATCCTTTTCAACGGCAAGATCAGCCGCACTGCGAATTAAACCATAATCACCGATTGGTGGGAAATAGATTGGAGCTAAGTCTTTATAAATAAGCGAAGAATCAGTTGCCGCAGCTTGAGCAATGATGACGTCACGGATATGTACGTCTTCTTGGATAGCGCCACAAGTTCCAACACGGATTAATGTTTTAACACCGTAGTCGTTAATTAATTCATGGATATATAAAACTGCAGAGGGCATGCCCATTCCAGTACCTTGGACAGAAACTCTTTTACCTTTATATGTTCCTGTGTAGCCAAGCATATTTCTAACGGTATTGTAACAGACAGCATCTTCTAAAAATGTTTCAGCGATGTATTTTGCACGAAGTGGATCTCCTGGTAGTAAAACGATATCAGCAATTTGTCCTTCTTTTGTACTAATGTGAAAACTCATAATAAATTCCTCCTCTTATGTGGTTAACACCTATGATAAAGGATAAGAAGGATAAGCGTTATGAAAGCGTTATCCAAAAAGAGGTAATCATGTTCACACTAACTGTGTTAGCTAGTTCATCGCCAGAAAGCGCTTTCTGGTTTAATATAAAGGCAAGGCAGCAGAAGATTAATCAAAATTTGCATATTCTTCTAACTTATCTCTATTGAGAACAGTAATTGTTTTTGGTTGTAATGAGAGGATGTGCTCATCTTGCAAATCTTTAAAAGCTTTCGAGACAGATTCACGTGTTACACCAATCATACTAGCAATCGTGCTTTGATTGATATTTTTTATCGTTAAATCGTTGGATGTGTCATTATTTTCAAGAAAATCCAATAGCACACGACAAACGCGAGTATGAACACTATAGAAAGTCAAATTTCTTATTTGTTTATTCAACGTTTCAAAACGCTGATGATGAATACGAAAAATATTTTTTAGTATTGTTTTATTTTTATAGATCAAGGCAATAAAAGCAGCCTGAGAAAGATGATAAATTTCGGCATCTTCAGTGACTTCAACAGAAGACAAAGCAGGACTTTTGGAAAAAAGTTCAACTTCCCCTATAACTTCATGTTTTCTGACAAAGTCAAGGATGATTTCTTTGTCTTCATATGTTCGATAAATTTTTAATGCACCACTTTTAATAATATAGACACGATCGATGGGATCTTCTTCAAAAACAAGAATATGATTTTTTTTATATTTTCTAAAAGGAATGGAGGTTAGGATATCTTTAACTTGGTTGTCTGAAAGACCGTCAAATAACTGAACATTTTTACTCATGTTTTCACCTCAATAAAATTTTAATAGTAACAAGAGTGTACCATTAATAGAGAGGAAAGGTAATATGAAAAGCAAACGAATACATTTAATTGTGTTAGATTCAGTCGGAATAGGTGAAGCAGCAGATGCGGCAGCATTTAATGATACAGGCTCTCACACCTTAGGACACATCGCTGAATCGATGAAATTAGTTTTACCAAACCTAGCAAAAATGGGATTAGGTAACATTGAAAAGTTGAAAGGTATTGAAAAAGTTACGACAAGTGAAGCCTATTGGACAAAATTAGCTGAAAAAAGTGTTGGAAAAGACACTATGACGGGACATTGGGAAATAGCTGGGTTACAGATTGACACTCCCTTTAGAGTTTTTCCAAATGGCTTCCCAGATGAGTTGCTAGAAAAAATTACAGCGTATTCAGGAAGAAAAATTATTGGCAATAAACCAGCTTCTGGAACGGGTATCCTTGATGAGTTAGGTGAGGAACAAATGAAATCGGGTGCTTTAATTGTTTACACATCTGCAGATCCTGTTCTTCAAATTGCAGCTCATGAAGAAGTTATTCCATTAGAAGAGTTATACGATATCTGTGCATATGTTCGAGAGATTACGAAAGACGACCCTTATATGATAGGAAGAATCATTGCTCGTCCTTATCTTGGAGAGCCTGGTGCATTTAAACGTACGGCTAATCGTCACGACTATGCTTTAAGCCCATTCGGTGAAACAATATTAGATAAATTAAAGGACAGTGGCAAAGACGTTATTGCAGTTGGAAAGATTAGTGATATTTTTAATGGACATGGTATTACCAAAGCCGTTCGAACAAAAAGCAATATGGACGGCGTAGATCAATTACTGAAAGTGATGGAACTACCTTTTGAAGGGCTATCTTTCACGAACTTAGTTGACTTTGATGCTCTTTATGGTCATCGCAGAGATACAAAGGGATACGGCGAGGCGTTGATGGATTTTGATAAACGCTTACCAGAAATTTTAGAAAGATTAAAAGAAGATGATTTGTTAATGATTACAGCAGATCATGGCAATGATCCAACTGCTCCAGGAACAGACCATACTAGAGAGTACGTTCCATTATTAGTCTATTCAAAACAATTCAAACAACCACAAGAATTAAAAACAGCCAAACACTTTGCAGATATTGGTGCAACGATAGGTGCAAATTTTGATTTAACAGCAATTGAAAATGGTGAAAGTTTCTTAACAGAATTAAATTAAAAAAATAAAACAAATAAACTACAGGAGTGATACAAATGAAAAAATCAACTATCAAAACTATTGGGTTCGCTTTACTTTCTATGACGGTACTAGCAGCTTGCGGAAATGACGATACAGCGACAGAAGGCAGTGATAAAGGCGATAAAAAAGAATTTAAATTAGGAATGGTAACAGACTTAGGAAGCGTAAATGATAAATCATTTAACCAAAGTGCTTGGGAAGGGTTACAAAAATTAGAAAAAGATAAAGGCTATGAAGTGAAATACCTTGAGCCTAAAGCAGATTCAGAAGTAGAACCAAGTATATTGCAATTTGTTAACAGTAAAACAGATTTAACTTGGGCTACTGCGGCGACATTAGCTGATGCGGTTACAACAATTGCTAAAAGTAACCCAGACGCAAAACTAGGAATCGTAGATGCAGATATTGAAGGCATTGATAATATCGTTTCTGTCTCATTTAAAGAAAATGAAGGAGCATTTTTAGCAGGAGTTGTTGCTGCTAGCATGACTGAAACAGATAAGATTGGTTTTGTTGGTGGAATGGAAATCCCAGTTATTCAACGTTTCCATGCAGGATTTGAAGCAGGAGTTAAAGCGGTTAACCCAGATGCACAAGTTGTTGTAAACTATGTTGGTGTCTTTAACCGTGTAGATATGGGTAAATCAGCTGCGTCAACAATGTATAACGATGGCGTAGATATTATTTTCCATGCAGCAGGTGGTACTGGTAACGGTGTTTTCAATGAAGCACAAGAGCGTTTTGACAATGGTGAGAAAGTTTGGGTTATCGGTGTAGATAAAGATCAATCACTAGAATTTGGTGATGACGTTACATTAACATCTATGATGAAATATGTAGATAATGCTGTCTATGAAATCTCTGAGAAAACGGCTCAAGGAAACTTTCCTGGTGGCGAAGTTGTTCGTTTAGGTTTGGCTGAAGATAGTGTTGGTCTAGCTACAACATCAGATAAAAATGTACCAAAAGACATATTAGATCTTGTAGAAGACTATAAAGCAAAAATTGTTTCTGGAGATATTACAGTTCCTGAAAAACCATAAAGGAGAGTCATAGTATGGAACAAAAACGAGTTGAAAAAGTACTAGAATTAAAACATATTACAAAAAAATTCGGAAATTTTGTTGCTAATGATGACGTTTCGTTGACAGTAAGACGTGGAGAAATCCACGCCTTACTCGGCGAAAATGGCGCAGGGAAATCGACTTTAATGAATGTTGTTTTTGGAATGTATCAACCTGAAGAAGGCAGTATTTCAGTTTACGAAAATGAAACAAAAATCGAGAACCCAAACCACGCGATACATTTAGGAATTGGGATGGTTCATCAACATTTCAAATTAATTGAAAACTTTACTGTGACAGAAAATATCATTATTGGTATGGAACCAAAAGATGGTATCCGCTTAAACATGAAAGCAGCGGTTAAAGAAGTTCAAAATATTTCTGAAAAATATGGTTTAAAAGTAGATCCAAATAGTAAAATTGAAGACCTACCAGTAGGGATGCAGCAAAAAGTTGAAATTTTAAAATGCTTGTATCGTGGAGCGAACTTGTTAATCTTTGATGAGCCGACAGCAGTACTAACACCAGATGAAATTGGTGAATTATTGCAAGTGATGCAAAAATTAGTAGCAGAAGGCAAGTCCATTATTTTAATTACACATAAGTTAAATGAAATCATGAAAGTAGCAGATAAATGTACTATTATTCGTAAAGGAAAATACATTGCTACGGTTGATATAAAGGATTCAAATAAAGAAGAACTTGCAGAAATGATGATTGGTAAAAATATTTCACGCGAAATTGATAAAGAAGCCTATAATCCTAAACAAAATGTATTAGAAATCAAAAATTTAACGATGTTAAGTTCAAGTAAAAAGAAAGTCTTAAATAACATTAATTTGACCGTTGCCGCTGGTGAAATCGTTGGAATTGCTGGTGTAGATGGAAACGGACAGATGGAACTAGCAGAAGCTATTATAAAAATGCGTGATTTTGAAGAAGGCGATATCCTAATTAACGGTGTATCTCAAAAAGATAAATCAACTCGTGAAATTTATGAATCTGGGGTTAGTTATGTTCCAGCAGATAGACATAAGCATGGTTTAGTATTAGAAAATGATATTGCAGAAAATTTAATTTTAATTGAATATTACAAAGAAAAATACAATCAAGGAATTAAACTAAATAAAGCATTGATGTACGAAGAAGCAAGAGCAGCAATGAAAAATTACGATGTTCGTGCTGAAAATGAGTACACAATTGTACGCGGTATGTCTGGTGGAAACCAACAAAAAGTTATCTTATCAAGAGAAATCAGTCGTGATCCAGAACTTTTAATTATTGTTCAGCCAACACGAGGACTAGATATTGGGGCTATTGATTTTATTCATCGCCAAGTTGTTCGTTTACGAGATAAAGGTGTTGCTGTGTTGCTGATTTCTTTCGAATTAGAAGAAATACTAACATTATCAGACAGAATTGATATTATTTTTGATGGTCAAATCGTTGGACAAACAAAGCCAACTGAAACAAACGATAGAGAATTAGGTCTAATGATGGCTGGTAAAGGATCGGGTGATGAATAAGACTATGGAAAAAATAAGAAAAAATTTAAAGAGTAGTCAAGCTACTATACCGCTAGTCGCTATTCTCATTGCGCTTTTTATTGGAGCAATCGTCATGTTGATTGGTGGTTATAATCCAATAGTAGCTTATGAATCATTAGTCTTAAAGATATTTGGTTCTGTCTATGATATGGGTGAAACGGTTCGTGCGATTATTCCGCTTATTTTAAGTGGATTTGCAGTCGCAGTAGCTAGTAAAGCTGGTATTTTTAACATCGGGGTTGACGGGCAAATTATTATGGGAGCTGTTAGTTCTCTTTTAGTTGGTACGTTAATTGATTTACCTCCTATTATACATGGTATCGTCGCTATCGTAGTCGGTATTATAGCTGGAGGTTTATGGGGAGTTCTGATTGCTAGTCTTAAGACTAAATTCGGAATTAATGAGGTTATTAGTTCGATCATGTTGAACTATATTGCATTGTATCTGAGTCATATGTTAATTAAGAGTTTTGCGGCCCAAGAAGGAACAGCTCGTTCTTCTTTGATTAAAGAGTCTGCGAGCATTGGTTTTCCTTCACTAAATACATTATTTGGTGGTGCACGTATTCACTGGGGTTTCATTATTCTTCCGTTTATTGTCTTTGCATTTTATTATTTCTTTGAAAAGACACGTTGGGGTTACGAAACAAAAACAGTTGGATTAAATCCTGATGCAGCAAACTATTCAGGTATGAAGGTAAATGGGATTTTAATTCGAACAATGTTTATCTCTGGTGCACTGGGCGGCTTGATTGGTGCGTTAGATACACTAGGTGTTTATGGCTATGTGGCTATTGTATCTTCTACAAGTGGCATTGGATTTGACGGGATTGCGATTGCTCTATTAGGTGGCAATTCAACATTAGGAACAACCTTATCAGGTATCTTAATCGGAGCGCTAGATTATGGTTCACAAGGGATGCAATTTGGTGCAGGAGTACCAAGTGAAATTATCGGAATTGTTATTTCACTCATTATCTTCTTTGTAGCAGCTCCTGGAATTGTTAAAGCGTTATTGCCTAAAAAAAAGGCGCCTAAAAAGGAGGTAGAGTAAAATGACGGCTAATATTATAAGTGGAAGTTTGATTTTTGCAGCAGCCTTACTATTTGGTGGCTTAGGCGGTATGTTGAGTGAAAGAGCAGGTGTAATCAATCTAGGTATTGAAGGTTTCATGATTTCTGGAGCATTCTTTTCAGCAGTTGGAGCTTACTATGCTGAATCAGCTGGATTGGGAGGATTAAGTCCTTTTATTGGATTGTTAACAGCGTTTATCTGCACGGCAATCTTTTCAGGGATGCATGCTTTAGCAACGCTAAAATATAAAGCAGATCATGTTATTAGTGGGGTTGTTATTAACTTATTAGCAGCTAACGTTACATTTTTCTTGGTTAAGCTCCTTTTTGATGGAGCAGCAGAAACACCACGGTTAACTAATATGTTTTCAAAAATTTCTATTCCTTTTTTATCAGATGTCCCAATAATTGGTAAAGCTCTTTTTAGATCTTATCCTACAACCTATATTGCTTTTGCAGCTGTCCTTTTAATAGGCTTTGTTTTCTTCAAAACGTCATTAGGTTTGCGTTTAAGAGGGGTTGGAGAAAACCCTGGTTCAATTGATACTGCAGGAATTAATGTAATGAAGATTAAGTTTTGGGCTGTTATGATGAGTGGCTCAATTGCCTCATTGGGTGGAGCAACAATTGTTTTGACAACAAACGGGAACTTCTCTTTTAACACGATTGCTGGACAAGGTTATATTGCAATTGCAGCAGTTATCTTAGGACGTTGGAATCCATATGGTGTCTTATCCGGAGCATTATTATTTGGATTTGCACAAGCAATTAAAGATCAAATTCAGATCCTAGACTTTGCAAGTTCTATTCCAACTGAAGTATTCTACATGTTGCCATACCTTGTTACTCTATTAGCTCTGATCTTTACTGGTAGAAAAACTCGTGCACCAAAAGCACTAGGAATTCACTATGATGCGAGTGTGAGATAATGACTATAGTGCAACAATTTTTCAAAGTAAAAGAAAATGGCAGTACCTTACAAACGGAAGTAGAAGCCAGTATTACTTCCTTTGTTTCTATTGTTTATATAGTAGCAGTGAATGCGTTAATTTTATCTCAGACAGGGATGAATTATAATGCGGTTATGATTGCAACCATTTTGACAACGGCTTTTAGTAACATATTAATGGGATTGTATGCTAAATCTCCATTAATATTAGCTCCAGGAATGAGCGATAATGCATTCTTTACTTATATCTTAGTAGGAGCTTTTGCCTTTACTTGGCAAGAAAGTTTATCGATTGTTTTTATTGTAGGGATGATTTTTTTCCTATTGACGTATTTTAAAGTAACAGGTCTGCTTTTACGTGCGATACCAGCAACGATGATTAAAGGTATGAGTGCTGGGGTTGGTTTCTTCTTGATCTTCCTAGGTTTGAAAAATAGTGAGATAATTATTTCTTCGCCAGATACGATTGTAGCGTTAAATAATATTTTTCAACCGATTCCTTTAACGATGTTGCTTACTTTATTAATGGGATTATTCTTATTTGTTAAAAATGTAAGAGGAAACTTTTTATTAACGATTATATTTGGAGTAATTGTTTCTATCTTTTTAGGTGTCACAGATATCAGTTCTTTTTCTTATTCATTGATTGATACTCAATCACTCGAACCGTTTATTTTACAGTTTGATTTTTCTAGTATTCTTTCTGTGAATTACTGGATTGCAGTCTTTTCATTATTAATTCTAGTAGTTTTTCAAAATTTAGGAACACAGATTAGTTTCTTGAATTCTGAAGATCCAACCGTTTTGAAAAAAACATTAGAAGCAAATGGCTTATCTGTCGTTATGGCTAGTGTTTTGGGTTGTAGTTCTACCTGTACAAGTGCAGAAGGAGCAACAGGGATAGCTGTAGGAGCAAAGACAGGATTAACCTCATTTTTAGTTGGAATTTATTTCCTTTTTACAATTTTTCTAATTCCTTTTATTGCTCTTATTCCTCTAGCTGTTATCTCTGCTTTACTTGTAATCGTAGGTTCACTGCTAGTAGCAGGTAATTTGAAAGATATTGATTTTATGGATTTCACAGAATATTTTCCAGCTATCTTGATGGTTTTAATGATGGTTTTAACATTTAATATCGCTGATGGAATTGGATGGGGTTTTTCTTTCTATACATTCCTTAAAGTAAGCACTGGAAAATATAAATCAGTCTCTAAAATGATGTATATTTTAACAGGAATTTTTCTTTTGTATTTTGTTTTGAAATTTATGTAGTAAATAAAAAGGGTTAAACGTTAGTATGCTTCTCCAATTGAAGTCAGTAAATAGACTCTAGGAGGAACGTAACTTCGTTTAACCCTTTTTTAATTGCATCATTTTAAAAAAATAAACAGAATAAGCTTCTTGAAGTAAAATCAAATCACTAGGTATTCGGATAAAAAAATAATAGGTCAATTTAGCTATCCCATATTCACCAACTTTGCCGCTTATGGGATCTTCCATCGAGACGAATTGAGCTTGTTTAAGATGACTTGCTTTAAAAAAGCCTCGATCCTTTAAAATCATCGGCTAGTTCTGCACGAGCATCTAGTATGAGTAAGTCGCCAGTATCAAAAAAACTGTTCAATCCGTTCTGTTTGTGAGATGAACGATTTCATAGACATCCTTCTAGATAGCGTAATATCAATTAGTTAAGTCTTTTTAATAAATTTTTCTTTACAATGCGGGCAAGTAATTTTTATTTTTCCTTTTTTTCGCGGAACACGTAGTTTCTTTTTACAATTAGGACACGCCATATATTTGTATTGTTTATGTTGGTAAAATTTATTGCGCATTTGATTAAACTTTTGCTTCCACCGACGACTAAGGGTTAGATATTTTTGATTTTCGATGTAGCGTTTTGGGCGATTTTTAGATAAGGCACGAAGATAACTGATTAAAATCGCCACCCACCCAATTAATCCACCAAAGGATAAGTTAAATAGATTAGATAGAAAAACAAATGCTAATCCTACATACAATAAAAAAGTTGAAAGTTTATCCATGCCGTATCTTCCAACCATGAATTTCTGGAATTTCAATCGAATATTTCTCATTTTTTTCGCCTCTTTCTTTCTTTTATTCTTTGTCGTATCGGTAAACAGTATACCATTTATACATAGATTTTCTACCGGCTTTAGTCTGATTTTAATCAGTTAATAAAAAGCAATCAAGTTGTCGCAGTGCTATAGGCATGGTATGATTTAGCTATAAAAGATTGTCTAAAAGAAATTGTTGATGAAAATAAAACTAGCTATAAAAGGAGATTAACAAAAATGAAATCACGTGCAGCAGTAGCTTTCGGACCAGGACAACCTCTTGAAATAATAGAGATAGATGTAGAAGGACCTAAAGAAGGGGAAGTATTAGTTAAAATTACGGATACGGCTGTTTGTCATACAGATGCGTATACTTTATCTGGTACAGATCCAGAGGGGGTATTCCCTGCAGTTTTAGGCCATGAAGGTGGCGGAATTGTTGTAGAAGTTGGTGAAGGTGTCACATCTGTTGAACCAGGAGACCATGTGATTCCTTTGTATACACCTGAATGTGGCAAGTGTAAATTCTGTTTGTCAGGTAAAACAAATTTGTGCCAAGCTATTCGCGAGACACAAGGAAAAGGCTTAATGCCAGATGGGACAACTCGTTTCTCATATAAAGGCGAACCGATTTACCATTATATGGGAACCAGTACATTTAGTGAATATACGGTTGTTTCTGAGATTTCTTTAGCAAAAGTGAACCCAGAAGCACCATTAGAAAAAGTTTGTTTATTAGGTTGTGGCGTTACGACTGGAATAGGCGCAGTAACCAACGCAGCAAAAGTAAAAGAAGGAGATACCATTGCTGTTTTTGGTCTAGGAGCAATTGGTTTAGCGGTTATTCAAGGAGCTGTTAAAGAAAAAGCTGGCCGAATTATCGTGATTGATACAAATCCAGATAAGTTTGCTTTAGCTAAGGAATTAGGGGCAACGGACTTTCTTAATCCCAAAGAATACGATCGTCCAATTCAAGAAGTGATTGTTGAAATGACGGATGGCGGTGTTGAGTATAGTTTTGAATGCATTGGTAACGTGAACGTGATGCGTTCAGCTTTAGAATGCTGTCATAAAGGTTGGGGAGAAAGTGTCATAATAGGCGTGGCTGGAGCTGGAGAAGAAATCAGTACGAGGCCATTCCAACTAGTTACTGGGCGCGTATGGCGCGGTTCTGCATTTGGCGGAGTAAAAGGACGCTCTGAATTGCCAGGTATGGTCGAAGAAGCCATGAGAGGCGATATTCAATTGGATCCATTTATCACTCACACTTTACCATTTGATAAAATTAATGAAGCATTTGATTTGTTGCACAAAGGGGAGTCAATCCGTACGGTCCTTTCTTATAACTAGTTCGTTTAGTGAGATAAATTTAAGGAGGAATAAAATATGCACGAATTAGAAAAGCTTGAAGAGCACGTTAGTTTTGATGGAGTACAATATAAGTACCGTCATGAGTCAACAACACTAGACTGCTCAATGACATTCAGTATATATTTGCCAAATAAAGAGAAGTTTCCTAAACCACCTCTATTTTGGTGGTTGTCAGGATTAACGTGTACAGATGATAACTTTACACATAAAGCTGGTGCACAAAAAGCAGCTGCAAAATTAGGAATAGCCATGATCATGCCAGATACAAGTCCGCGCGGAAAAGATATCGCTGATTCACCAGATTATGATTTAGGACAAGGAGCAGGTTTTTATATTAACGCTACTCAAGAACCTTGGGCCAAACACTATAAAATGTATGATTACATTACTAAAGAACTATCATTGCTTGTTCAGGACCAATTTGAATTAACTGGAAAAGAGTTCATCTCTGGCCATTCAATGGGAGGGCATGGAGCGTTAGTCATTGGACTACGTAATCCAGAACGTTTCCAATCGATTTCAGCATTTGCGCCAATTGTTAACCCCAGCCAAGTTCCATGGGGGATTAAGGCTTTTGGAGAGTATTTAGGTGAGGATAAACAGGATTGGCTTAAATGGGATGCATTAGAGTTACTAAAAAAACATAAAGGCAAGAACGTTCCTATCTTAATCGACCAAGGAGAGGCGGATAATTTTTATGAAAAACAATTGCAACCGTCTAAGATAGAGTCCATCGCAAAAGAAAAGGACTATCCCTTGACCCTTCGAATGCAAAAAGGCCATGATCATAGTTACTATACGATAGCGACGTTTATCGAAGACCATTTAAACTTTCATTTAAATCAATCAACTAGTAATAGTTAAATTATACGCACTAAAAAACAGTCCATACAACCAAACGGAAGTATAGACTGTTTTTTTATTCTTTTATCTTAATAATCTTACAACCGATAGGAGAATAGACTGAGTGCATTCTTTTTCAATAAACAATAAAAGTGAGTAACGTCTATTTGCGCGTAAACTTTGAGAGAATAGGAGTTTAGAAATATACAACTATAAAAAGCTATTTTCTAAAAGAGGAGCATCAGAAAAAATAAAAAGATTCTTTTGATTAAATTTAAAGAGTAGTAGAAAAAATGGTAAAATAGACATCTACTAACTAAATAAAGTTGGTACTTAGCTCTATAATCATTATACAGATTATAGAATAAAAAACTGAAAATAGATCTTTTAATGAATACATAGGATTTTAAGTAAAAATAAAGTTAAGCTTGTACTAAAAAAACTAAAAGGAGACGAATAAGTAATGGGAATGACACTAATTCTTGCAGAGAAACCTTCTCAGGCAAAAGCCTATGCTGAATCCTTTGGGAAGTTTTTACAAAAAAACGGCTACATCATGTTAAACTCGTCTAATACAATCATTACTTGGGGGTTTGGCCATTTGGTTGAACTAGCTTCACCAGAAGATTACAAAGAAGAATGGAAAAAATGGAGTATGAAAGAATTACCGATTCTTCCAGAAACGTTTAAATTTAAAGTGGGATCAGGAAAAGCAAAACAATTTAAT
This sequence comes from Carnobacterium sp., assembly GCA_020431645.1. GTDB lineage: Bacteria > Bacillota > Bacilli > Lactobacillales > Carnobacteriaceae > Carnobacterium_A. The sequence continues at coordinate 38,713 of JAGQHW010000001.1, forward strand.
GTAATAAAAAAATTATTGAGAGAAGCTGATCGGATTATTATCGCTACTGATAGTGATCGAGAAGGCGAAAGCATAGCCCGTTCGATTATTAATCAGGCAAAAGTTGGCAATAAAGAGATCAAGCGTTTATGGATTAACTCACTCGAATCAGAGGAAATACAAAAAGGGTTCTCTAATTTAAGAGATGGAAAAGAATTCTATTCTACTTATATTGAAGCCCAAACGAGACAAATTAGCGACTGGCTAGTTGGGATTAATTTATCCCGTATGTACACCCTTTCCTTGCAGAAGAAAGGTATTGATGAAGGTGTATTCAGTGTGGGCCGTGTTCAAACACCGACACTTTACATGATTTATAGTCGACAAAAAGAAAGAGAGAACTTTGTTCCCGAAGTGTTTTTTGAAATGTATGCGAATATAAAAGCTGAAAATGGAACGTTTAAAGCTAAGTATACTAAAAGGTTCTCTACAAAAAAAGATTTACAAGAGCTAATAAAAAAGCATAACTTACTCCCTAGTAATCCTGGAGTGATTTCCAGTGTTGAGATGAAGCATATTTCGCAACCCTCCCCACCGCTATTTTCATTGAGTGATTTACAAAGTTTAATAAATAAAAAATATAAAATAAGTCCAGCGGATACATTAAAACACGTTCAGGCCCTTTATGAAGCTAAATTAGTAAGTTATCCACGAAGTGATTGTCGTCATATTACTGACTCAGAGTTTCATTACCTTGTCGAAAGAATAGCAGACTATCAAAGCGTCTTGGACTACACAATTAAAGAACCGAATATAAGTAAACGAAAACGTTACGTTGATGGATCAAAAGTCCAAGAACATTACGCGCTTATCCCGACTAAAAAAATAGCAACGCAAAAAGAACTAGCTAAGCTGACCAGTAGTCAAAAAAATATCTATTTTACTATTTTAAAGCGAACGTTAGCCATGTTTGAAACAGACTTCAAGTATGATGAAACAACTATCCTAGTTGACATTAAAGGGCTGCCCTTTACGAGTAAAGGTAGAACCATCATCGATAAAGGCTGGCGTAAGTTAGAATATACAATTAGCAAAAGTTCAGAAAAAAAAGAATCAACTGAGTTGCCTATAGTCCAAAAAAATGAAGTGGTTGAAGCAGATTTATCCACTGCAGAAGGGTTAACTACACCTCCAAAGCTTTATACAGAAGGAACGTTGATTACTGCAATGAAAACTTGTGGCAGAGAATTAGAAAACAAAGAAGAAAAAGAAATATTAAAAACAACAGAAGGCATAGGAACAGAAGCAACTAGAGCAAATATCATCGAAACACTTAAGAAGCAGCACTATATTAATAGTCAAAAAAATGAAGTGAGTGTCACTCAAAAAGGTACCATACTTTGTCAAGCAGTAGCAGATACGTTACTCAGTAGCCCCGAAATGACGGCTAAGTGGGAGACCTATTTAAAGAAAATAAAAAATGAAGAAGGTACTCAAGAAGCTTTCTTAGCGATCATTCAAAAATTTATTCGCCACACACTCAGTTCAAGTACCCAAGTAATTGAACAGAAGAATTGGTCGACGTATGACACGACTACCAATCAAACGAAGCCAATGATTGCCAACTGTCCGATGTGTGGACAATCGATATTAGATAAAGGTAAATTGTATGGCTGTAGTGGGTATAGTAATGGGTGCACCTTTACCCTTCCAAAACGGTATGTTGGAAAAGAATTATCTGAATCAATGATTAAAAACTTAATTCAGACAAAAGAAACACGCGTATTGAAAGGCTTCAAGAAAAAAGATGGACAAACATTTTCGGCGGCACTACAGTTAACACAAGATTATAAGTTGTCGTTTAAGCCGTATGAAAAAAATAAACTATAGAATTAGTTAAAAAAAGTTGCAGATAGATAGAATATCATCTATATTAGAATAATGGTAAAATAGACTGGAAAGAGGGATAAGTATGGATTATGAAGCTTATGCAAAAGTTATGAAGGCCTTATCTGATCCGAAACGTGTCAAAATAATAGACATGCTTTCTTATGGATCACTGTGCGCTTGCGATATTCTGGAGCAATTTGACTTCACACAGCCAACTTTATCTCATCATATAAAAGTTTTAGTCGACATGGGTTTAGTGACTGTAGAAAAAACAGGAACGTGGCATTACTATTCTCTAAATGAAATAAAAATGGATCAATTAGTAACCGATACAATTAAAATTGCCTCAGCAAGAACTACAGCTGTTGGCTAAAAAGACAATGCAATGAACTCTTATTGAAGCAAATAGGAAGTTTTTATTCTATTTGTTTTTTTTATGGGAAAAAAATCCTATATGCTTTTATGAAGGATAAATTGAAAGGAATGAAATACATGTTTGATACGTTTAAGAAATACGGTTGGTTTTTTAAGCTACGCTGGAAAAGTTATACGTTTGGTGTAGTTGCTTTAATTATTTGTGCTATTTTACAAGTCCTAAATCCTATTATTATTGGCAATATTATTGACCATTTTATAGCAGGAACGTTAAATTGGAAGATATTACTTTTTTTTGTCTCTCTTATTCTAGTTTTCTCGCTCGTGATGTATGCTTTGCGATACGGTTGGAGGATGGCATTATTTGGTAACTCGACATTGATTGAGTCTTTGCTGCGTAATCGTTTATTTACATTTTTCACTCGTATGGATGCAGAATTTTATCAAAAATACCGTACTGGAGATTTGATGGCTCATGCTACTAATGATTTAGCAGCCATTCGTTTTGTTGCAGCTGATGGTGTTTTAACTTTGACAGACGCTTTATCATTAGGTGGAATCACACTTTTTTCAATGTTTGTTTTCATTGACTGGAAATTAACTCTCTTTTCTATCTTACCCTTACCGATTTTGGTTATTGTTTCAACGTACTTAGGGAAAATGATTCATGCCCGTTACCGTGGCGCATTGCAAGCTTTTTCTTCAATGAATAATCATGTCCAAGAAAGTGTTACGGGGATGAAAGTCCTTAAGACCTTTGGTGAAGAAAAAGAAGATTTTGTAGCATTCAAAGAAGAAACAAAAAAGGTAGTGGATAAAAATCAACGCGTTTATAAATTAAAAGCGGCTTTGAGTCCAAGTATTGAAATGATTATGGGATTAACGTATGTGATTGCTTTATTAGTTGGCGGAAATTTCGTGCAAACTGGTCGCATTTCTATTGGTGATTTAGTCGCTTTTATCAGTTATATTGGTATGATGCAGTGGCCTTTATTAGCTGTAGGCGGCCTCATCAATACACTAGAACGCGGCAGTGCTGCTTATGATCGAGTAGAAGATTTATTAGCTTATACTCCTTCTATCGTAGAAACGACAAATGCTTATGATCAATCGTTAGACGGAGATATTGACTTTGCTATTCAGTCATTTACTTACCCAGATGATAGACATCCCGCTTTGACAGATATTTCTTTTCAACTAGAAAAAGGGAAAATGTTAGGAGTCGTTGGTCGAACAGGTTCTGGAAAAAGCACGTTGTATAAATTGTTGTTGCGTGATTATGATCAGTATGAAGGGAATATTTTATACAATGGTATTAATATAAAAGATTATACCTTAGAGTCATTAAAAAAAGGTATCGCTATTGTGCCACAAGAAAACTTCTTATTTTCAACAACGATTCGCGAGAATATTCGATTCGGTAATCCAACACTATCTCAAAAAGAAGTTGAAAAGTATGCAATACTAGCCAATATTCATGAAGATATTCTAGAATTTCCTGAAGGATACGATACAAAAGTTGGTGAACGAGGTGTCTCTTTATCTGGTGGACAAAAACAACGCATTGCTATTGCTAGAGCACTGGCTGTCGAACCAGAATGTCTAATTTTAGACGATTCTCTTTCAGCAGTAGATGCACAAACAGAAGAAACGATTTTGAGTTTACTGAAACAGGAAAGAAAAAACAAAACAACCATTATTTCTGCTCATCGAATCAGTTCTATTATGCATGCAGATGAAATAATCGTGATGGAAAAAGGTAAGATGAGTGAACGGGGTACTCATCAACAACTCATCGGAATAAATGGTTGGTACAATGATATGTATCAAAAACAACAGCTCGAGAAAAAATTAGACGGGGAGGGAATGTAATGGCCAAAAAACAACAAAAAGCCTTTTCGACTAAAGAATCAGGCCAGGTTTTACTTACCCTCATGCGTTTTGCAAAACCACATAAGTTTCTTTTTATCGTTTCATTTATCTTTTTAGCCTTAAGTTCTTCGGTTGCTGCGTATTTGCCAATCATTATTCAGCGCTACATTGATACCTATTTATCAAAAGGAACAGCAACGATGGAGATTACGATTCGTGTGGTTATTTTCTATGGTGTATTAACACTGGTTAAAGCCGCCTCTTCTTATGGAAAAGACTTTCTTTTTAATACTGCTTCAGAAAGAACAGTAGGAAATATCCGAAACAGTTTATATGAAAAAGTTGGTTCATTGGGTATGCGGTATTTTGATCAAACACCTGCTGGTACAGTTGTTTCTAGAGTAACAAATGACACAGAAACAATTAAAGAATTTTGGACAGTCTTTTTAAATATTTCTAATGGATTATTCAGTGTTATTGCTATAACGGTTGCGATGTTTGCGTTGAATTGGCGGATGGCGTTGGTTTTCCTTTTATTTATTCCTTTTATTATTTGGATGGCTGGTGTTTACCGCAAAAAAAGTACCCTTGTTTATAGTCAAATGAGACTGGTATTGGGTCAGTTAAATGCTAGCTTAAGCGAATCGATTAGTGGCATGAGTATCATTCAAAAATACCATCAAGAAAAGAATTTCATAGCAGAATTTGATGAAATTAATCAAGAGTATGTCGCTTCTCGCCGCTCGATGTACAGCATGAACGCTCTATTATTAGCGCCAGCAATTCATGTAATTGAAGCAGTTGCTTTAGTGATTGTCTTGCTTATTTTTGGGTATCAAGATTTCAACTCAAATGCTGTTGATATTGGATTAGTGTATGCATTTACAGCTTATTCTCGTTCATTCTTTCAACCGATTAGCCAAATGATGAATAGCTTAAGTTCTCTACAAGATGGAATTGTCGCTGGCCATCGTGTCCAAGAATTACTGGAAAGTGATGAGCTTGCACCTCAGTCCATACAAGAAAAAAATGAATGGATTACCGATGGACATATTCAAGTTAAAAATTTGAGTTTTTCATATGACGGTAAAAAACAGGTTTTGCGTAACATTAGTTTCGAAGTAAAACCTGGTCAAACAGTCGCTTTAGTTGGTCAAACAGGATCAGGAAAAAGTTCAATCATCAACGTATTAATGCGTTTTTATGAATACAATCAAGGTGAAATTACTATTGATGGTCATTCTTTGAAGGATTTATCGATAGAGGGACTAAGAAGTGAAATGGGATTAGTCTTACAAGATAGTTTCTTGTTTTATGGAACTATCGCAGATAATATTCGGATGTACGATGCTTCATACACAGATGAAGAAGTTAAACATGCAGCAGAATTTGTTTATGCAGATGACTTTATTTCTGAGATGGAAGAGGGCTATGCATCAAAAGTGATCGAACGAGGAGCAAGTTTATCTGCTGGTGAAAAACAGTTGGTTAGTTTTGCTAGAACAATTTTACGTTCGCCGCGGATTCTAATTTTAGATGAAGCAACAGCAAATATTGATACAGAAACAGAAGGAAAGATTCAAAAAGGTCTAGCCAATATGCGTAAAAACCGGACATCATTGATTATCGCTCATCGCTTGTCTACGATTAAAGACGCAGATAAAATTTTAGTTTTAAATAATGGTGAAATTGTTGAACAAGGTAGCCATGATGAATTGATTGATAAAAAAGGAGCCTACTTTGATATGTATGAGCTACAGACTTATCAAGAAAAAACAGGGGATTTCTAACAGATGTTAACTAAGAAAATCGTATCGTCTCTATCAGTAGAGGGGGTATGATTTTTTTATTGCTTCTTGCTACACCAAAAAATTATAAAAAAAGTCAAGAGAATGTAAGACTAGCTTGATAAATGAAAGAGTTGGGGAAAGTGAGTGGTTATGCTATATTAAGGATAAATATAAAATAGAGGAATACTATTCTGACAGTCAAAGTAGTTAAGTAAAAAGTATCTTTTTACAAAAAAACTATCTCTATAGGATAGAATGAAAAAGGAGGAGTGTTGAACAATGGTAAGAGCATTGATCAGTGTTTCAGATAAAACAGGTATCGTAAAATTTGCAAAAGAGTTAGTTGCGAAAGGTATTGAAATTATTTCAACTGGAGGGACCAAAAAAGTACTAGCAGCAGCAGGCGTTCCAACTATTTCAGTTGAAGATGTAACAGGGTTTCCAGAAATGATGGATGGTCGCGTTAAAACGTTGCATCCGCTTATTCATGGTGCCTTGCTAGGTAGACGAGATGTACCTGAACACATCTTCGCTATGAACGAACACGCTATTGTACCCATCGATTTTGTTGTTGTAAATCTTTATCCTTTTAAGGAAACGATTAGTAAAAAGGACGTAACTTTAACGGAAGCTATCGAAAACATTGATATTGGCGGACCAAGTATGTTGCGTAGTGCAGCTAAAAACTATGCTAGTGTCACGGTAATTACTGACCCTGCTGATTACCCTAGTGTAAGTAGTGAGCTGGAGGAATCAGGAGCAACTACTTTTGAAACAAGACAAGCTTTAGCTGCAAAAGTGTTCCGTCACACAGCGAGTTATGATGCATTAATTGCTCAATACTTAACCGATATTGTTGGCGAAACAGAACCAGAAAAACTTACACTAACTTATGATTTAAAACAACCGTTACGCTATGGGGAAAATGCACATCAAACAGCTCTCTTCTACCAAGAACCATTAGTGATTCCTTTCTCGATTCCCAACGCTAGTCAATTATACGGAAAAGATTTATCTTACAACAATATTAAAGATGCAGATGCGGCCATTCGCATCGCTCGTGAGTTTGATGAACCGGCAGTCGTTGCGGTTAAACACATGAATCCTTGTGGTGTTGGCATAGCGGACACGATTACAGAAGCTTTCGATCGTTGCTATGCAGCGGATCCAGTATCCATATTTGGTGGTATTGTAGTTGCCAATAGACCTTTGGATGAGACAACAGCAGAAAAATTAACTAGCCTATTCTTAGAAATCGTTCTTGCACCAAGCTATTCAAAAGAAGCTCTATCTATCTTGACTAAGAAAAAGAATCTTCGTATCATGACATTGGATTTCTCAACTGCAAAAGCAGGAAAAAAAGAATTTGTATCTGTGTTGGGCGGTATGCTAGAGCAGACACAAGATAGCTGTATACAAGACATACCAGCTAACTGGGAAGTAATGACAGATCGTCAACCAACCGAAGACGAAATGAAAGCTATGGAATTTGCGTGGAAGGTTGTCAAACATGTGAAAAGCAATGCCATCGTTTTAGCAACTAGCAAACAAACAGTTGGAATTGGAGCTGGCCAAATGAACCGTGTCGGATCGGTTAAAATTGCAATCAATCAGGCCAAAGAAAATCGTGCTATCGAAGGAGCTGTATTAGCCAGTGATGCTTTCTTTCCAATGAACGATAGTGTCGAATACGCAGCCCAACAAGGTATCAAAGCAATCATTCAACCGGGTGGGAGTATTAAAGATCAAGACTCTATCAACATGGCAAATAAATATGGCATCACCATGCTTAAAACAACTATCCGTCACTTTAGACACTAAAGATAAGAGGACTGATTTAAAGCTAAATAGTCAGTATAAAATGAATAGAATGAATAAGAGATAAAAAACAAATAAGTTTATAAAAAAGTTGAGAGATTTTATAAATGAAACTTCTTGTTATCGGCAGTGGTGGACGGGAACACGCCATTGCAAAGAAATTTACTGAAAGCCCGTTAGTGAAAACCGTTTTTTGTGCTAAAGGAAATATTGGAATGATACAAGATGGCATTCAACTGGTTGATATTGCAGAAAATGATCATGACTCGTTGATTCAATTTGTAAAAGCTGAACAAATCGCGTGGACTTTTGTCGGACCAGAGCTTTCTTTATTTGAAGGGATAACCGATGCCTTTGAGACAGCCGGACTAAAAATATTTGGACCAAGTAAAAAAGCAGCAGATCTAGAATGCTCTAAGCAGTTTGCAAAAGATTTGATGAAAAAATATGCTATCCCAACTGCATCATACAAAACATTCGAAGAGTATAAGCTGGCTGTATCTTATGTGGAATCAAAAGGCGTTCCAATCGTTATTAAAGCAGATGGATTAGCTGCTGGTAAAGGTGTTATTATTGCCGTGACGATGAAAGAAGCGACTGATGCTTTGCGTCATATGTTACTAGAGGGGAAATACGCAACGGGTAAACCAAAAGTAGTTATTGAGGAATATCTTGAAGGGGAAGAATTTTCCTTATTTGCTCTAGTGAATGGGTCGAACTATTATTATGCTGGAGTTGCCCAAGACCATAAGCGTGCTTATGATGGAGACGAAGGTCCAAATACAGGCGGTATGGGCGCTTATTCTCCAGTACCGCAAGTTTCAAAAGAGAGGATTCAAGAAGTTATGGAAACAGTCATTAAGCCAACCGTGAATGCAATGGTTGCTGAAGGCTGTCCTTTTAAAGGAGTTATTTATGCAGGCTTGATGATGACAAATAAGGGTTTGAAAGTCATTGAATACAACGCTCGCTTTGGTGATCCTGAAACGCAAGTGTTGATGCATCAATTGGCTTCAGATCTAGCTCAAATAATTGACGATATCTTAAATGAAAAAACCCCACTAATTAAAATGCATACAGATCGCTACACATTGGGTATCGTTGTTTCAGCTGAGGGGTACCCTGAATTTCCAATGAGCAATATTTCGATACCACAAATGACAACTAAAGGAACCGGCTGCAATATTTATGTTGCTGGGATGAAGAAAGTTGAAACCAATCTTGTTTCTAGTGGAGGTCGTATTTTATTGGTTGAAGCACAAGGGACAACGCTGCAAGAGGCTCAAAAAAAAGCTTACCGTTACTTAGAGGATAATCCTATTTGCCACACTTACTATCGTATGGACATTGGAGAAAAAGCGATTCAATTTGGGGAAAATAAAAAGGACCCAAAAAATAAGGTTCTTTTTAACTAAAATAGGAACTTAAAAACCAATGACTTAATAAAATGACTAATTTTACTTATAAGATGAATAAGAGAATGACGCGTTTGTCTGCGATGAAATAAAGTTAATGAATTAAAAAATAGGGTCAAACAATCGACACGCATGAGTATCGATTGTCTGGCTCTATTTTATTATTTATCTAATAAAATAGATGAATTCACAAAAAAATTCGGATGTACAGCGCTATGAAAAGCATTATTTGTGCTAGTTTTTATTCTTTATTTTCTTTATACTAAAGATAATGATTAATAGCGCTTTCATTCGAAAGGTGGGAAATAAGATGAAAGTCATTACGGTTCAACTCTTTGGTAATTTTCGCACGACAATCGATGGTGAAGTTGTGTTGTTTCCATACGGAAAAATACAAGCACTTTTCTCTTACTTAGTTGTAAATAAACGAGCAACTAGGGATGAATTGTCCTTATTATTATGGGCAAATATGGAAGATCGAATTGCAAAGAAAAACTTACGAAATGCTTTGTACACACTGAAAAAACTCTTTCATGCTTATGACTTGTTAACTTACGATGGACTTTCTAGTGTTTCGATTCAAGCAGATGCCCAACTAGTGTGTGATTATGATAGCTTTATAAAAAATCCTGATGACTGTGCGACTTATGGTGGAGAATTCCTAAAAGGTTGCTCAGTAAAAGGAGCTGAAAATTTCGATTTTTGGATAGATCAACTTAGAGAAGAAACAAAGGGTATCTATTTAGAAAGAGTGAGATCTAATAGACAAAAAAGCAAAGAAAATAAGGACTACGAAAAATTAGAAATGTATTGCAAATTAATGATTAAAGCAGATGAATTTGATGAAGAAGCTTATAATGAATTGATGATTTGCTATAAAGATCAGCAGAAATATTCCAGTGCGATTCAAATATACAATGAATTAGCTGATTTTTTGAGCAAGGAACTTTCCATTATTCCAGATGAAGAGGCAGAGAGCATTTATTTAGATGTATTAGATTTAATGAACCAAAGAGAAGAGAAAGTTTCTTCAGAACGTTTTTTCTTTGGTAGAGAGAGCGAAGTTCGTTTGTTACAAAAAAACTACTATGAGTTCATTGAAAAAAATATCCAACACTCTTTTTTAATCAGAGGTGAAATGGGCGTCGGTAAAACAAGATTAAAAGACTATTTTTTGAAAGACAACATCAATCAAGAAAGTCGTATTGTAGAAGTAAGTTGTTATCAATTTGAAAGCAGTTATTCGTTAAAATCTTGGAAAATGGCCATACTTGAAATAGTAAGAGTAGCTCATGAAGAAAAAATAACTGTTCCATTGTTTTTGATGAATGCCTTATCTGAATTCATCCCTGATGTTAAAGGGGAATGGATAGTTGAACAGACCAATAAAAAAACATCTCAACCGTATCAAAAACTATTTGGTTTTGAAGAAACGATTACTGAAATCATTAAATATATCACAGCCAAGAAAAAAATGATTGTTGTTTTTGAAGATATTCACTGGATGGATGCAGCAAGTTTAGCCCTGTTGACAAGTCTTTTAATAAACAATGATTTACCATCTTGTTTATTTGTTGTGTTAAGTAGGAACGAAAAAAATGCGGATTTAGAAAAATTTATTATAAATACGAACTATCATCCAAATATGCATCATATTCAGCTAAGTTCCTTTACAAAAGATGAAAATAAACGTTTTATTAACCGCACTTTACCAGATAATCAATTTACTGAAAAACTACACGAAAAAATATATACTGAAACCAATGGCAATGCCTTTTTTCTAACAGAATACTTGCAGTTAGTAGCAAATCACGAAGATCCAGATGAGATGTCTGCAAAAATGATAGATGTTCTGCAAAAACGTTTTTTAGATATGACAGAAAATGAAAAACGAATGATAGAGGTAAGCTCATTGTTTTATGATGAAGTACCGTTGCGAATGTTAAAAGAATTTATCCAATTAGATGAATTGGAAATCATTTATCAAACGGAAAATTTAGTTAAAAAAAAATTACTAGTAGAAACGACAAATGGAAAAGAAATTAGTTACGCATTTAACCATCAAAAATTACGTGATTTTGTTTATACATCACTATCTCCTGCCAAAAAAACGATTTTGCATAACCGTGTAGGAAAAAGATATGAAAAAGAATTAAAAAATAATTTAAGTGATTTAACGATTTATTTTAAACTAATTTATCATTTTGAAAAAGCGGAAAATCATATGGATACTTTGCGCTATCAAGTAAAAAGAATGGATATGTTGTTAAATTTTGTGCATGAGCGTTTTCCAGTCATCCATTACGATGAAGATTATTTTCGTAAGTTATACATCAATGAAGCAGACGTAGATCGGATGTTGAGTGAATTAAGGGATAGATTAATTCTAGTCAAAAAAGAAGAAATTTTTTCAAAAGAGATCGCTCTATTAGAAGCAGATATTTTATTTTTATGTAGCCGCAATCTAATTCGTAAAGGCGACTATTCAAAAGGGTTAAAAGATATCCAGCAGTTGCTAAATTTAGCAGAAAAATACGATATGAAAAAATATCTTTTGGGCGGGTATGAACAGATGATGTGTTATTGTATCCAAACTGAGAATGCAGAAATAATGGCGATTTATCTAAAGAAAATGGGAGAAGTTTTAAAGAGTGAATTTAAAGAGGAGCAAGGATTAATTTATCGTTACCAAGGATTATATGAAATATTGATCAAAAATTATAAGAATGCAGAAAAATATCTTCAACAGGGGATTTCTTATTTTGTTCAAAGCGAAGAGCTGTTTGAAAAATACTGTTTGATAATTGCGGCATGCTACAATAACATAGGTGATAGTAAGTTTATATTGGGTGAACATGAAGAAGCCATTCGTTATTATAAAAAAGCTATTCATCTTTGTGAAGAAAAGAAAAGTTGGATTAGTATTTCTTTATTTGAAACCAATCTTGGAAGAGTCCTCTTTGAAACAGGAGATTACAAACAGGCTAAAGTCTTTTTAAAAAGAGCAATGAAAACGTATGAGAAAATAGAATACAATATGAGTCAGTCTATGGCAGAAGTCTATATGTCATATATGATGATAGAAGAGCACAACTATTCAAAAGCGTTAGAATATATAAAGGATGCGAGCAAACACGCTAAAATACTAAACGTTCCAAAGGAAAAAGTCTCTATTAATGAATGGAAAGAAAAAATAAGTCATTTATCTCAAAATGATAAAAAAATAGCGCAAGCATTTGAACCGTATTTAAAACGACACCCTATAAATATAGACTATAAACAGACTAGTCACGTGAATTAGATTTTAAAAAATTTATATAAGAAAGAATCAGGCTATTATTCCTGATTCTTTTTTATTTTGCAGAATAATAAAATGAATACGCTATCTTTTGACGTTTTGTAGATGTCCATTGGATAGAATGAGGGTAACAAATGAATCAATGAAAGAAGGTAGATAAAATGGCTATCATTATGGATGGAGAAGTTGTTTCAACCTTATTAATTAAAGCGATGCTAGCTGATCGAGATTGTTTGAGAATGAGAAAAATTAGACCAACAGTAGAAATAATGAGAGTTGGTAACAAAAAAGATGCACTTGCTTATGAAGCAGCGGTAAAAAAAATGTTTAAAAAAATAGAGATTCGTTGTTTGGTCTCAGCTTATCCGGATGATGTTTCACAGAAAAAATTAGTTATGGAAATTAAAAGGAAAAACAAAGACAATCGAATTCATGGCATCTTAATTTTACGACCATTGCCAGAACAATTAGATGAATGTTTGATAGGTAAATGCCTTGATCCAACTAAAGACAGTGACGGGATGACGCCTTATAACTTAGGAAATATTATTCTTGAAAACAATTCCTCGCATCTTCCTTGTACACCAATCGCGGTTTTAGAAATGCTTTCTTATTATCAGATAAAATTAGTCGGACAAAGAGTGCTAGTGATAGGGCAAAGTGCAGCGGTAGGAAAGCCGTTGACTGTCTTATTATTAAATCGAGGAGCAACAGTAACGACTGCCAATATCTATACAAAAGATTTGAAAAAAAGTTGCTTAGAAGCAGATGTGATCATTTCTGCTACTGGAAAAAAAGGATTAATTAAAAAAGAATACGTTCCTAAAGGATGTGTTGTGATTGACGTGGGTATCTCTGTAGATGCACAAGGTAATGTCAGTGGAGATGTTTGTTTTGATGAAGTCAAAGAACAATGCAGTTATATCACACCAGTACCTGGAGGAATAGGATTAATAACGACAACGGTGCTAGCAAGAAATGTCTTATCTACCGCGTTAAATGAAAGCAACGAACAAGTAGTATGACTGGAAAAAAAGGAGGAAGCAAAAAAATGAGTGATTTTAACCCGCAAGAAATTGCACAAATAACAATAGATAAGGGACTAGCTAAAACAAAAACACCAGTAGGAAAAGAAAGTTTGTTAGCCTTTGTAGGAGGAGCATTTATTTCTATCGGTTACTTAGCGTATATCCGTATTACAGGTACAATGCCGGCTGAATGGGGTGGGTTGAGTACCTTTATCGGGGCTTCGGTCTTCCCAATAGGTCTGATTCTTATTTTATTAGGAGGAGGAGAGTTGCTAACGGGTAATATGATGGTTGTAAGTATGGCTTACATCAATAAAAAAATTTCTTTTTTCGATATGATGAAGAACTGGGGAATCGTAGCCTTTTTTAATTTATGTGGTGCCCTTTTTGTTGCTTACTTTTTCGGTCATGTACTTGGTTTGACAGAGGGAGTTGTCTTAGAAAAAACTATCGCCGTGGCACAAGCTAAAGTCGGAGATTCATTTTTTGTTGCGTTTGTTTCGGGAATAGGCTGTAATTGGTTGGTTGGGATGTCTGTTTGGTTGTGTTATGGAACGAAAAATTTTTCAGGTAAAATCCTGGCTATCTGGTTTCCTGTAATGGTTTTTGTTTTAATTGGTTTTCAACACGTCGTAGCTAATTTCTTTATCATTCCAGCAGCAATTTTTGCTGGTTCGCTATCATGGATTGAATTTATCCGAAATGTTATCCCTGTATTTTTAGGAAATGCGGTAGGTGGAAGTGTCTTTGTTAGCTTATTCTATTCAATAGCTTATATGAAGAAAACAGTAAAAGTAAAAGAAAAAAGGTATTCAAAAGAGTTAGCTGTTCAATCGATTTTATCTTCTAAATTAGAAAAATAAACTAAAAAATTAACTAACGAAAAGGGGTAGCATCATGATCACGCAAAAAGATTTAATCAAACAAAATGAGAGACCGTATTCTTCTACACAAAAATTAACGATGACCGCTATGTTCATTGCTTTAAATATTGTCTTGAATCAAATAACTATTCCAATAGGAACAACCATTGAAATAGGTTTTGCATTTTTACCTATAGCTATAATGGCTTATCTATTCGGGCCTGTACGTGCAGGAGGCGCAGCGATATTTGCGGATATTTTCGGTTTTTTCTTGAGACCAAATGGCTTTTTCTTCCCAGGTTTCACATTGAATATGGGAATAGCTGCTGCAATTTACGGAATCTTCTTATACAAGAAGCCTGTTACCCTTAAACGTGTCGCGATCACTGTATTGGTTGTCGACATTATCGTTAGTTTAATTTTAACACCTATCTGGTTAAATATTATGTACCAAACCAACCTATTTGCTATTCCACGTGTGATTAAAACCATTATTCTTTATCCAATTAATGTTGGGTTATTGTATTCAAACTTAACATTTGTTCATCAATTTTTTGGTAAAAAGAACAGATAATTTGTTCATCGTAAATAATTGGATAAAAAGGAGAGAAAGAAAATGGTAGAGACTTATACCGAAGCATTGGATTGGATCCATGGACGTACTCATTTTGGTGTCCGACCTGGTCTATCACGCGTAAACTATTTATTGAAGCAACTAGGTAATCCGCAAGATCAATTAAAAATAATTCATGTTGCAGGTACAAATGGAAAAGGATCGACTGTAACGTATTTGCAAGAATTATTTTTAGCTAAAAAAATGAAAGTAGGGACGTATACCTCCCCATATATTGTGATGTTTAATGAACGCATCAGCATTAATGGTAAACCTATTTCAAATGAAGAATTGATTCAACTAGTCAATAAAGTTCAGCCGATTGTTCAGAGAATGGATGAAACAACAACAGAGTTACAGGGTATAACCGAGTTTGAAGTGATTACGGCGATGATGTTTGATTACTTTTTAGCAGAAAATGTAGAAGTAGCAGTAATTGAAGTTGGTTTGGGAGGTTTATTGGATTGTACGAATGTCATTCATACACCTGTTGTCTCCGGTATAACAACGATTGGGTTAGATCATATAGATATTTTAGGAAATACACTAGAAGAAATTGCTAGACAAAAAGCAGGAATTATAAAAAAAAATTGCCCTGTCGTAACTGGTAATATTTCTCCAGCAGCGATGACTGTCATTCAAAAAATCGCAAAAGAAAAAAAAGCGACTCTTTATCGTTTTAATGAGGAATACCATGTTCAAGGAGAGAATCGTTTTGGTGATTTTATTTTTAGAAATCAACTAGCTTCATTAGATTCGCTTCATACCCCTTTAATGGGAAAACATCAAATAGACAACGCAGCTCTTGCTATTCAACTTTTCCAGGTTTATATGATTCAAGAGAAATTAACGTACACTAAGGAGCTTATTCAAGAAGGGCTAGAAAGAGCTTTTATTGCAGGAAGAATGGAAACGATATCAGACAATCCACTCATTATTATAGATGGAGCACATAATGTTCCAGCTGTTCACAAATTAAAAGAGACTATTCACTCAACAGTGATTGAAAATAATGTTGATATAAAAAAAATAAACATACTTTTTGCAGCAATTGATACGAAAGATAGTCTAGGCATGATTAGTATTCTAGAAGATATTCCAAATAGTGAACTTATTTTGACTTCTTTTCAAAATGATAAGGCTTGTTCCGTTGACGAACTAATGACCTTATCTGGTTTAACCCATAAAGTCTACCTTGATTGGCAAGAAGCAATGACGCATATAGTAGTTGGAATGAAGGCAGACGAAGCTTTATTGATTACTGGATCATTGTACTTTATTTCTGATGTACGTAAAAAACTAATTGAAACGCCAATCGTATCTATAGAAAAAAAGATAAAAGAATTAGCAATAGACGTTTTGTAGACGCTTACATTATATAGTTAGGGCAGTAAAAAAATAGAACTTTAGGAGGAAATAATAATGAGTAAGAAACATGTATTGTGCGTACCAAACTTTAGTGATGGTAAAAATATGGAAGGAATCAACGCAGCAGTAGAAGCAGTGAAAAATGTACCAACTGTCAAAATTGTAGCTGTTGAACCAGAAGCAAACTTCAATAGAACTGTATTAACATATATCTGTGATCCAGAATATTGTGAAGAGTCTATGTTAAAATTAGCTGAGCAATTATACAAATTTATTAATATGGAAACTCAAAAAGGCGACCATCCTCGTATTGGTGCACTAGATACAATGCCAGTCTTTCCATTAGGAGAAATGACATTAGAAGAAACAACTGAACTAGCAGAAAAATTAGGCCAGTCCTTACATGATCATTTCAGCGTTCCTGTTTATTTTTCTGGTCAAAATGCACGAACTGAATATAAAAAATCAAATACAAACATTCGCCGTGGACAATATGAAGGTTTGAAAGCTATTTTAGAAGACAAGGAAAATGAAAAATATGACGAAAGAAAACCAGATCTAAGTGTTAATGGAGAATTAGATGCTAAGATGGGCGCATGTACGGTTAGTTCAGATCTTGAAGGATTAACAGCCTACAACGTCTATGTGGAGTCAGAAGATGTCAGTATTTCTAAGAAAATTGCTAAACGAGTGAAGAGTGACGAACATGGCTGGGCTTCTATCAAGAGTGTTGGCTTCAAAGATGAAGGACATCCAGGAACAGCTGTCTCAATGAATGTATTTGATGCTAGCGAAACACCATTGGCTATGTTAAGTGAATGGGTAAATGTTGAAGCTGAAAAAGATGGAACAAAAGTAATCAGCACTGGTTTAGTTGGACCAGTTAAATTGAAGTATATTGTAGAAGCTGCTCAACACTATGGTCACGAGTTTGATGGCAAAGATTACGACGGTATGATTAAAGTGTTAGAAGATAAAATGGGCTTAGAAGGATTCAAAAAAGAATCGATTATTGAATATCACTTAGATTAGACGTTCTCAAAAGGGCGGTAAAAAAATCCGCCCTTTATTTTTTAAAAATACTCTTTTCAGAGAGGAATGAAGACAATGGAAATAAAAATTATATTGGGCTTATTGGTTCTTTTAACCATTTACTTCTTAATCATTTTTATCCAGGATTACAGAAAAGCTAAAAAAGAAGGCAAATTAGAAGAAGGAAGCAACTTTGTTACTTTTTCTGTACTAGGATTTATTGCAAACTTTTTTGATACATTAGGTATTGGTAGTTTTGCAACATCAACATCCGCATTCAAAATTGGTAAGTTGATGCCTGATAAGATGATACCAGGAACACTAAACGTTGCAACAACCACTTCAGTTGTAATGGAAGCACTTATATTCATGACGCTTGTTAAAGTAGATATCTTAACGTTAGTTTTAATGATTGGTTTTTCAATGTTAGGTGCTTATTTTGGAGCAAGTATTGTTTCAAAATTACCAGAAGTAAAAATCCAATTTGCGATGGGTGTTGCTCTAGTCATTGTAGCCTTTTTAATGCTAGCTGGATTCTTAAATATCTTCCCGATGGGAGGAGCTGCAATTGGATTAAGAGGTATTAAATTAGTTATCGGCTGTACAGTTTGTTTTATCTTAGGAATTACAAACTGTGTTGGTATAGGGATGTACGCACCAATTATGGCTTTAGCATTCGCTATCGGGTTATCTCCATTAGTTGCTTTTCCACTAATGATGGGTTCAACAGCATTCTTGCAGCCAGTTGCTTCTGCTAAATTTATTAAAGAAGGTATGTATCACCGTAAAGCTTCACTAGCTTATAGTATCTTTGGAGTGCTAGGTGTCTTAGTAGCCGCCTTTATTGTGAAATCATTGCCTATTAACGTTTTGAAAATATTAGTATTCGTTGTTGTTATCTATACAGCTCTTATGATGTTTAGATCAGCTATTAAGAACATGAAAGAGAAAGCTAATTCAAAAAATCAAGAAGCTAGTGTAACAGAATAAAAACGATAAATAAATAAGCTAAAAATAAAAACAAACTATAGGAGGATTATCATGCAACTTGTCGACTTAACCATTACAGAATTTATTGGAAAATTAGGATCAAATGAACCAGCTCCAGGAGGTGGCTCAGCATCTGCATTAGTAGCAGGCGTCGGAGCAGCACTAACTCGTATGGTGGCAGAATTAACAATTGGCAAACCAAAGTATGCAGAGTATAATGATGAAATGGAACTTGTTCTTGAAGAAATGAAAGTTGTTAACACAAATCTATTAGAATGCATTGATCGAGATACTGAAGCATTTAACCAAGTATCTGCGGTATTCGACCTACCAAAACAAACAGATGAAGATAAGCAAAAGCGTCGTGAAGCAATGCAGGCAGCTTTAAAATATGCAACAGAGATTCCTTTTGAAACAATGGAATTCATTTTAGAAGGGATTCATTTAACAGCTAAAGCAGTTGGTAAATCAAATACAAATGCAGCTAGTGACTTAGGCGTAGCAGCTTTAACAATGAAAGCAGGCTTATGTGGTGCATGGTTAAATGTTTGTATTAACTTGAGTGGTGTAAAAGATGAAGAATTTAAAAATGATTACACAACTAGAGGAAAAGCTATTTTAGCAGAAGGCATCAAGATAGCAGACGATATCTATGAGGAAATTGAAAAATCACTCTAATTGATTAAAAGACACACTATTCTATAGGGGGCAGTATAAATGACTTTTTTAACAGATATTGAAATTGCAAAAAAAAATACAATGAAGCCAATCACTGAAGTGGCAGAAAAATTAGGTATCCAAGCAGATTCATTGGATATGTATGGAAAATATAAAGCAAAACTAGATATCAGTGAGTTAGAGAGACTAAAAGATCAGCCAAATGGTAAATTGATCTTAGTGACAGCAATCACACCGACTGCAGCTGGAGAAGGCAAAACAACCACGTCTGTTGGACTAGCGGATGCTTTGAATAAACAAGGAGAAAAAGTAATGGTTGCTTTAAGAGAACCCTCACTTGGACCTGTATTTGGCGTAAAAGGTGGAGCTGCTGGTGGTGGTTATGCACAGGTTGTACCAATGGAAGACATCAACTTACACTTTACTGGCGATTTTCATGCTATTGGAGCAGCTAATAATTTACTTGCTGCGTTAATAGATAATCATATTTTTCATGGTAATGTATTAGATATTGATAGCAGACGAATCACGTGGAAGCGCGTTGTTGATATGAATGACCGCCAATTGCGTCATGTTGTTGACGGTCTAAACGGTAAAATGAATGGGGTTCCAAGAGAAGATGGTTACGATATTACTGTAGCTTCAGAAATTATGGCGATTCTTTGTTTAGCGGATAGTTTAGATGATTTGAAAACTAGAATTAAGCGAGTAGTTATTGGCTATTCAAGAACAGGCAAACAAGTTACCGCTGGTGAGTTGAAAGCTGAAGGCGCAATGACAGCTTTATTGAAAGATGCTATTCGTCCTAATATCGTCCAAACGCTAGAGCATACACCGGCTATTATTCACGGTGGACCATTTGCGAATATTGCTCATGGGTGTAACAGTGTTATTGCAACGAGAACAGCTTTAAAATATGCTGATTATGTTGTGACCGAAGCAGGATTTGGTGCTGATTTAGGCGCTGAAAAATTTATCGATATTAAATGTAGAAATGCTAATTTAAAACCAGATGCTGTAGTGTTAGTTGCAACAATTCGTGCATTGAAGATGCATGGCGGCGTAAAAAAACAACAACTATCAGAAGAAAATATCCAAGCAGTTGAAGCTGGATTACCAAATATGTTAAAACATATCAGTAATATGCGTGATGTATTTGGCTTGCCACTAGTTGTTTCAATCAATAAATTCCCAACAGATACACAAGCAGAAGTCGATGTTGTTATGAAAGCTTGCCAAGAAATCAATGTACCAGCAGTCTTATCTGATGTGTGGGCAAAAGGTGGAGAAGGCGGTTTAGAAATGGCTGACGCTGTTAAGAAATTAGTGAACGAAGAAAATAACTTCAAATTTGCTTATGAGTCAGAAGATACAATCGAAGAAAAATTACACAAACTGGTTACAAAAGTTTATGGTGGCGTTGGAGTAGAGTACTCACCAGAAGCTAAAAAAGAGATGAAAGTATTAACTGAAAATGGCTACGGTCACTTACCTTTATGTGTAGCTAAGACACAATATTCTTTCTCAGATAATAAAAACTTATTGGGTAGTCCAGAAGGATTTATAATTACCATTAAGAATTTAAAAGTATCTGCTGGTGCCGGATTTATCGTAGCATTGACAGGTGCTATAATGACAATGCCTGGTTTACCAAAAGTTCCTGCCTCTGAAAATATTGACGTAGACGAAGCTGGTGAGATCACAGGACTTTTCTAAACAAATTCATAAAAATAAGATGATAAGGGAGTTCGTTCCTTTTATCATCTTATTTTTTATGTGATATCAGGCTAACCAATTTCATATGACAATATCCTACTTTAGGCCGATTAATTAGTTGTATTTATTTATTATACTTAAGCTAGTAAAAAGAAAAATTGACTGCTATAAAAACTAAGAAATACAGTTTACGACCTCTATCCTTATAGAAGAATCTGTTTCTAAAATAAGAAAAGTTTTATACTTGATCTCTTAAACTAACGAATAAAGGATGATGAAAATGCAAACGAATCAAAAACAAAAGAAAAATCCCGTACTCCAAATAAAACAAGTGATTCTTTCTTTTTTTAATAAGGAAATAAGTAAAAAAAACAAAGTAATGGCAGCAGCAATAGTGATTTATATCATTAGTCCCTTTGATTTCATTCCAGACTTTATTCCTTTAGCCGGCTATGCTGATGATGTCATTCTCCCTATTTTACTACTAATTGTGGATAAGTTACTTTTAGAAAAAAATAAGTCAGCGAAAAACCAACTAATGAAGCAAGCAGAGAAAATATAACGATACAAAGAAGGGGATGCTCTAAGTCTATTTCCTTCAAATTTAAAAAACTGCTTTTAAGTATAGATAATGAATAGTGAATTGAAATTGAAAGATAGATCCAAGAATAAGCAATGTATTCAGCTAACAGACCAAAATAAACAAGTTCTAAAGTAGAAAAAATATAAAAAAATTTTTTATTAATGAATAGAATCCATTATTTCTCTTTACAATCAATAAGAAAACGCTTAACATTGCTTAGTAGAAGAATGAATAATGGAGGATTAAAATGAAAAATATAGGCATTTCTATTTATCCAGCAAAAAGTACATTTGAAAGCGATAAGAACTATTTAGACTTAGCAAGTAAACACGGTTTTACACGTGTTTTTATGAGCCTTTTAGAGATTGAAGGCGACACAACAGAAGTCGTTGAAAAGTTCAAGAAAGTAATAGATTACGCCTATTCAGTTGGTATCGAGACTGTTTTAGACATTAATCCTAATTTATTTGGTCAACTTGGTGTTAGTTACACAGACTTAAGTTTTTTTAAACAACTCGGTGCAGGTGTTATTCGCTTAGATTTAGGTTTCACTGGAGCAGAAGAAGCAACGATGACAGAGAACTCAGAAAAATTAAAAATAGAAGTAAATATGAGTGGTGGGACAAATTATATCGATAACGTGATGAGCAATCGTCCAAACCGAGACTATCTAACAGCCTCTCATAACTTTTATCCACAACTTTATTCAGGTTTATCTCAAGAACATTTTGAACGAACAACGGCACAATTTAATCAGTACCGTTTGCATACTGCTGCATTCGTAACAGCTGAAAACGGTCAACTTGGTCCTTGGCCCGTACAACAAGGCCTATGTACATTGGAAGAACACCGGTATTTATCAATTCATGCACAAGCAACGCATTATAAATTGATGGATTCTATTGATGATTTACTAATTGGTAATGCATATGCAACGGAAGAAGAATTGAAAACATTGGCAGAAGCTTATTTAGGATCATATCCACAATTAAAAATGGTCTTTAATGAACATGCAACGGATTTAGAAAAGAAAGTTATTTTGGAAGAAGTTCATTCTTATCGTGGGGATATCTCTGCATATATGATTCGTTCATCTATGACAAGAGTTCACTATAAAGATGAAAACTTTCCAGCACATCAAACAAACGCTATTAAAAAAGGTGATATTTTAATTTGTAATAATGATTTTGGACAATACAAAGGAGAAACGCAAATTGCTTTAAAAGATATGAAAAATGATGGAACGCGTAATATTATTGGCCATATTCAAGAAGAAGCACTTTTCCTGTTGGATTATCTAATGCCTTCCGCTAACTTCACATTTTTATTATAGAAAGAATGGTAGCAGTAATAAAATTAAGAAACAGGGCAACAGGAAATTAAATAAACATAAACTATCCTTTCTTAACGCCTAAAAAACGAGAAGAAGGGATTTTTATTTTATTAGAACGTATGAAACAGCTTATCGTTTTTACAATAAGTAGAGATAACGTATACTAAGGGTAGTGAAGTAAAGAAATTAATTTATAACTAACGTAAAAGAGGTGAAGATATGTTTACCGATAAACGCCTAACAAACGCTTACAAAAATGCTAGAGTAGAATATTTTGATGAAACATCGAAATACATCTTTTTTAGTGATGTTCATAGAGGAAATGGAAGTATGTCAGATGAATTTGCTCGAAATAGAAATATTTATCATCATGCATTAAACTATTATTATAAGAATGGGTTTACTTATGTCGAAGCAGGTGATGGTGATGAATTGCTAGAGTACTCAGACTTTAAGTACACAAAAAATGCCCATCGTGAAGTATTCGATGTGATTAAAGATTTTTTTGATGAAGGGCGACTGATACGGTTATATGGTAACCATGATCTATTATTAAAGAATAAAAAGTATGTTGAAGAAAATTATTATACGAACTATGATGAGTATAATGAAGTTTTTTTTGACTTTCTTAAGGGTCTAAAACCGATAGAAGCCTTAGTTTTAAGAAATTTAGAAACAGGACAAGAAATTTTTACAGTGCATGGCCACCAAGGAGATGCACCCAATGATCAATTTGCATTTTTTACAAAACTGTCTATCAGGTATTTTTGGAAATTTTTACATGGATTCGGAATAAGAAATCCATCAAGTCCTGTAAAGAATGTGACAAAGCGACATAAAATTGAAAAAAATTTTAATAAGTGGATTAAAAAAAATAAAATAGCACTAATTTGTGGACACACACACAGATTTAAGTTTCCTAAAAGCGAAGATCTTCCTTATTTTAATTCAGGTTGTTGTGTTTATCCTACGATTATCACATGTATTGAATTAACCGAAGGGCAAATTCAATTGGTTAGATGGAAAATTAAAGTGAATTCTGAAGGAGTGCTAGCAATAGGAAGAGATATCATGCGTGGACCTGAGCCAATTGAATCGTTTGACATTAGGTAAAGAAAAGTTATCTGACTAAGAAGAATAAAGATAGGATTATAAACAACATGAAATTTTTTCATGTTGTTTTTTCAATAACGGCTATCTAATTTAGCCTAAGCTTTATTCTTGACATCATTATTTGACGTCTTTATACTAATGCTTAAAGTTACACATAAGTAACATTAACTAGATAGCTTTTTCTCCAACTAGCTATCTGATTTACTCTCTTTGTTAAAGAGAATAAAAGGAGGAAAAAAGATGAAATCTATTATAGAAGTTAGAAATTATACGAAAAAATACGGTGATTTTACGGCAGTTGACGACGTTTCCTTTAGTGTGAAAGAAGGAAGTATTTTCGCATTTCTCGGACCCAATGGAGCTGGGAAAAGTACAACAATCAATACGCTAGTTACCATGATGGAAAAAACATCAGGTACGTTAATAATCGATGGAAAAGATGTTTCAACTGAAAAAGATGAAGTAAGGAAAGCAATAGGTGTCGTTTTTCAAACTCAAACACTAGATGAAAAAATGACAGTTACCGAAAATTTAAATATGCATTGTGTTTTTTATGGCGTTCCTAAAAATGAAGTGAAGGATCGGATTCATTTTGTATTAGACTTAGTTGATTTATTGGATTGGAAAGACAAAAGTGTTTCGAATCTATCTGGTGGAATGAAAAGACGGGTAGAAATTGCTCGTGCACTTTTGCATTACCCGAAAGTGTTATTCTTAGATGAGCCAACAAGCGGCCTAGATCCTCAGACTCGAAATAAGATGTGGGAGTACATTACAAGACTACAAAAAGAAAAAAATATTACAATCTTTCTGACAACACATTACATGGATGAAGCAGAAATCTGTGACCATGTCGCAATTATGGATAATGGAAAAATTATGGTAGACGATACACCTGCAAACTTAAAGCGTCGTTATACGAAAGATAAAGCAACTGTACAAGTCAAAAATCCAGCTCTATTTGAAGAAACATTAATAAAAGAAAATTTTTCATTTAAAAAAGAGAAAAATATCTTTCATGTAGTTGTTGATATAGATGATATTCAACAGTTCTTAGATTTGATTCAACTATTTAAAAATGAAGTGAAAGATTTAGAAATTAAAAAAGGAACATTGAATGATGTCTTTTTAGAAATTACAGGTAAAGAGATAAGAGAGGAGGCGTCAGAATGAGAACCATTTCAGCACTTTGGTTAAGAAACATACGTGGTTTTGTAAGAGATAGAGTCAAGTTAGTTACCTCGTTGGTTATTCCATTTTTCTTCCTATATGTTTTTAGTTCTATTTTTAAAACAGATCAAGTGGAAGATCCTACAGCCTTTTTACTAGCTGGTATTATTGTTGCAACAGTTTTTCAAACGTCATTAAATATCGCTACATCTACAATTGATGATACTGTTTCAGGTTTTATGAAAGAGATATTAGTCAGTCCGACTAGTCGTTTTAAAGTAGCTCTAGGACAAATATTGTCAGCTGCTACAATTGCAACGGCTCAAGGGATTCTCATTCTAATTATCGGTTTTTTCACAGGGTTAAGATTTAATAACTGGGAAACAATTATTTACGTCTTATTTGCATTAATGTTAGTTGGTTTAGTTTTTTCGGGATTAGGGTTATTTTTAGCTTCTATGGTAAAGAGTGCCTCTACATTTCAAGTAGTGCAACAAGCTGTTGTATTACCGTTCACATTTTTATCAGGAGCTTATATTCCAATAGATTTTTTACCGAAGGTACTTAAGTTTGTATCTTATTTTAATCCAATGACTTATACAACGGCTTTCTTCAGAACAATTATGTTGGAAAAAGGTGGGTTACCTCAAGGTGATTTATTAAAATTAGGTTTAGCATTTGATTTAAATGGTTTTATTATAACACCATGGATGAGCGGGGGGATTATTGCTATCTTTGGAGCTTTATTCCTATACCTAGCAACGAATTCATTTGTTAGAGCAGACTTTAATAAAATTTCTCGTAACCCGTTAGTTCGTAGATAAAGTAAAAAATAATTCTCTATTTTTATAGAGGATTATTTTTTTTGACTAATTAAGAATAGTGAAAATTAAAATGAGATGAGTTTAAGATTAAAATTAGTTAAACAATAGTGCATACCTGTTCATAGTTTAGAATAGTAGTCGTTATAATTAAATAACTGTAGTATAATAGAACTAATACAGCTGAACTATATTTTCAAAAAAAGTATATCAGTTAATAAAAACAGTTAAAAGGGGTAGATGCCAATGATATCAATTTATGAGGGCTTTTTTTTAAATCTTTGTGTATTGATTTCTTCTCTATTCGTTTATAAACAAGTAGTTAGAAGTATAACTAAATGTCATCAAACTAAATGTTCATTAATTATTAGTGGTTTACTAGGAGGGATATTAGGTGTTATTTTAATGCATTTTAGTATTGTAACAGGAGTAAATTCAATTATTGATCTTCGAGTTATTCCTTTGATGCTAACAATTCTTTATAGTGGGTGGCTATCAACAGCTATAACGGCCGTTGTTATTATTATTTCTAGATTTATGATAGGTGTAAATAGCCAATCTCTTTCTAATGTGATCTTTATTTTGCTATCGTGGTTAATTTTTTATTACTGTTCTAAAAAAATAAAAAATCGCTGGGTTTCTGTTGCTATAATGCTAATTTTAAGCAACATGGTTTATACTTTACTAACTATACTCGTTCCATCAACAACAAGCATTAATTATATTCTGTTAGTGAACTACTGGACTGTCTCCATCTTAGGAGGATTAGTTGCTGTTTATATAATGGATTATCTAACTAAAAGTGAACTTTTATTTAAACAACATAAAAACTTTGCTTTTACTGATCCCTTAACGGGTTTAAATAATGTTCGTAGTTTTGACAGAGCTTTTAATCAGGCAAAAAAAAGACAAGATGACAGTGTTGCTATCATGATTTTAGATATTGATCGCTTTAAACAAGTGAATGATACTTACGGACATTTAGAAGGAGATGTGGTGTTAAGGAAATTAGCAGCTATTCTAAAAATGAGCCAAGGCCCAGAAGATATTGTTTCTAGGAATGGTGGAGAAGAATTTTCAATTTTAATTCATAATTGCACAAAATCAGAAGCTTATGAAAAAGCAGAGTCAATAAGAAAAATAGTTGAAAATTCATTTTTTATAATAAATAATGGAACAAAGTCTCTTCATATTACTATTTCTGTTGGTATGACAATTTATAGTGACACAACAAAAGAAATAGACCACTTATACGCTCACGCCGACCAAGCTCTTTATGTAGCAAAAAAGAGTGGCAGAAACAAAGTTTGTTTCTATTCAGAAGATAATCCATTAAGTTAAAAGAAAAAGAAGTTAGGACAAGTTATTTTGTCTTAGCTTCTTATTTTTTTGTGAAAATAGAATGAAAAAAATTAATGAGAGTAATACTAGTTAAAAGATAGAAAACAGGTTGACAACCTTTCTATTGTGACATACTATATAATTATTAAGACATACTATATAAAGGGGCTAGGCAATGGAATTAAGTAAACGACAAAAAGAGATTATTGATATTATAAAAGAAAAAGAACCTATTACAGGTGAAAAAATAGCGGCATTACTAGGATTTTCACGTTCAACATTGCGACCGGATTTATCTCTTTTAACCTTGAGTGGATTAGTGATAGCAAAGCCTAAAGTTGGCTATTTTTATAATGCTCATAAAGTAGAACCCTTTATTATAAAGGATATAAAAGAAAAAAAGGTAGAAGAGGTTATGAGTGTTCCAGTGATAGTGACTTCCGATACATCTATTCAAGATACAGTAATTAAAATGTTTCTAGAAGACGTAGGCTCAGTTTATATTACAGAAAACCAACAACTTGTAGGACTTGTTTCTAGAAAAGATTTATTAAAAACAGTTATTGGAAAAATGAATGTTGAAGAAATTCCTGTTAGTATGGCTATGACAAGAGTACCCAATGTTGCTTATGTGTTTAGTTCTGATTCTGTTGAAGTTGCTACAAAAAAATTGTTAGAACATGAAGTTGATAGTCTTCCAGTTATTGAATCTAATAATGAAGATAAAATAAACCAGTTAAAAATAGTTGGGAAATTTTCAAAAACAGTCATCAGTCGTTTGTTTTTAGCGATTATAAAAAATGATATATAGGAGGATAATATGAAACCTGTAGCAATTTACCTTATTTCTGATTCAATAGGAGAGACAGGCGAGCAAGTGATACACTCAATACTTTCTCAGTACTCTATTGAAATTGAGGAAATCAAAAAATTCACCCACGTAGTAACTAAAAAAACGGTAGAAAAAATACTAATTAACGTATCTGAAGAAAAAAATACGGTTATCTTTTATACATTAGTTCAACAAGAGTTGAGGCAATACATCAAAGAGTTTTCTGAAAAAAAGGCTGTTTTTTTAGTAGACTTATTGGGTAACGGTTTAGCTGCAATAGAGCAAGCAACCTCTTTGAAACCTTTAGGAGAACCAGGCATCATTAGAAAAATGGATCAAGAATATTTTAAACGGATTGAAGCCATTGAATTTTCTGTTCGATACGACGATGGCAAAGATCCAAGAGGGATACTAAAAGCAGATTTGGTAATCCTAGGAATATCAAGAACCTCTAAAACACCTTTGTCCATGTACTTAGCCAATAAAAATATACGCGTTGCTAATGTCCCACTCTTTCCTGAATCTGAACCACCTAAAGAAATTTATCAAATTTCACCTTCTAAAGTTATTGGTTTAACCAATACTCCTGAAAAATTAAATGGTATTAGAAAAGAACGGCTGAAAAATTTAGGCTTACCTTCTAATGCTAGTTATGCAGAAATGAACCGTATTTTAGAAGAGCTAGATTACGCTGATAAAATTATGAAGAGAATTGGTTGTTTGGTTATTGATGTTTCTGACAATGCCATAGAAGAAACAGCTAACTTGATTTTTGATTATTTGAAGAAAACGGATACTCCTTTTAATAAAGGATAAAAATGATAAAAAGAAAGAGGTTGAAAAAAATGACTGGAAAATACGTTTATAACTTTAAAGAAGGTAAAAAAGAGATGAAAGAATTACTTGGTGGGAAAGGAGCTAACTTAGCTGAAATGACAAAGTTGGCTCTGCCTGTACCTCCAGGATTCACATTGACTACAGAGAGTTGTAAGCGTTTTTTATCTGAAGGTCAAACCATTTGGGATAGTTTAGATAATGAAATAGAAAATTACTTAAAAGACTTAGAGCAAATAACAAAGAAAAAATTCTCAGATAAAGAAAACCCTTTACTTCTATCTGTACGCTCTGGTGCAGCTCAATCGATGCCAGGAATGATGGATACTATTTTGAATTTAGGATTAAATGATCAATCAGTTATTGGTCTTGCTAAAAGGACAGCTAACGAACGTTTTGCTTACGATAGTTACCGTCGTTTTATTCAAATGTTTTCAGATGTT
The DNA here is from genome assembly GCA_020431645.1 of Carnobacterium sp. GTDB lineage: Bacteria > Bacillota > Bacilli > Lactobacillales > Carnobacteriaceae > Carnobacterium_A. The sequence goes on from JAGQHW010000001.1 coordinate 67,908, forward strand.
GTTTTAGAGATTCCTAAAGTACATTTCGAAAGAATAATAGAAAACGCAAAGAAAGAAAAGGGGGTCGAATTAGATAAGGAACTTCATGCAGATGATTTGAAAAAGATTGTAACACAGTACAAAGAAGTTTATCTAAGAGAAACAAAAAAAGACTTTCCACAAGAACCAAGTGTACAATTGAGACTAGCTATTAAGGCTGTATTCGCTTCATGGAATAATCCTAGAGCAGTATTTTATAGAGAAATGAATGGTATTTCTAAATTAAGTGGTACAGCAGTTACTATTCAAGCAATGGTCTTTGGGAATAAAGGGGATACTTCTGCTACAGGAGTAGCTTTTACTAGAAATCCCTTAACTGGCGAGAAACAATTATTTGGTGAATTTTTACTAAATGCTCAAGGAGAAGATGTTGTTGCAGGTATTCGGACACCAAATGAAATAACTGAGTTGAAAGCACTAATGCCTACAGGGTATCAACAATTAAAAGAAGCTGCAAAAATACTTGAAAATCATTACAAAGATGTGCAAGACATCGAATTCACTATTGAAGACAATACGTTCTATTTATTGCAAACAAGGACTGGTAAAAGAACAGCCCAAGCGGCTATTTGCATTGCTGTCGATCTATATAAAGAAGGTAAATTAACGAAGGAAGAGGCTTTAATGCGTATCAAGCCGCAACAATTGGAACAATTATTGCATCCTCATTTTGCTTTGAAAGCGATTGAACGGGCAACTCGGATAGCAAAAGGACTTGCAGCTTCTCCTGGTGCAGCTTCAGGGAAGATTTGTTTTACTGCCCAAGCAGTAGAACTAGCTTATGAAAAAGGCATAAAAACTATTTTAGTCAGACAAGAAACATCTCCTGAGGATATTTCTGGCATGGTGAAAGCAGAAGGAATCTTGACAGCTAGGGGTGGAATGACCTCTCATGCTGCAGTAGTCGCTCGTGGGATGGGTAAATGTTGTGTTGCTGGTTGTTCAGAGGTAACCATCAATGAAGAGGAAAAGATGTTAAAATATAAAGGTGGAATGGTACATGAAGGAGACTTACTCTCTTTAGATGGCTCGACGGGAATGGTTTACCTTGGTGATATAGAAAAAACAAAACCAGCTTTAGGAGATAAATTCTCTGAGCTGATGGATTGGGTTGATGAAATAAAAACGATGGCTGTTCGAGCTAATGCAGATACCCCAGAAGATGCAAAGCAAGCGCTAGAGTTTAAAGCAGAAGGAATCGGATTAATTAGAACGGAGCATATGTTTTTTAAAGAAAATCGTATTTCCTCAGTTAGGAGAATGATTTTAGCTGGATCTGCCAAAGAACGAGCAAAGGCATTAGATGAGCTATTGCCTATGCAAAAAAACGATTTTTACCAAATTTATCAAGTCGTGGGAGAACGTCCTGTGACGATTCGCTTATTAGATCCACCTTTACACGAATTCATGCCTGTAAAAGAAGAAGAAATTTGTCGGTTAGCCGAGACGATGTCGCTAAGTGAAGAGGAATTAAAAAATCGCATCACTGCATTGCATGAAGTAAATCCGATGTTAGGACATCGTGGTGTCCGCTTAGGTATAACTTACCCTGAGATTAGTAGAATGCAAGTCAGAGCGATTATGGAAGCTGCTCTCGATTTTAAATTAGCTAAAAATAGTGAGGTTCAACCAGAAATTATGATTCCATTAGTTAGTGAGGTCAAAGAATTAGTGTATATCAAAGCAGAGATAGAAGATGAAATTAAAAAAGTATTTGCAGAAAAAGGACAAACTTTGACTTACTCTATCGGAACAATGATTGAAGTTCCACGAGCTGCATTAACAGCTGATAAAATTGCAAATGAAGCTGATTTCTTCAGTTTTGGAACAAATGATTTAACTCAAATGGGTTTTGGTTTTTCAAGAGATGATTCTGGGAGTTTTATTTCTGAGTATATGGGAAAAAACATTTTAGAAAAAGGGCCATTTGATACGATTGATCAAGAAGGAATTGGCCAATTAGTGAAGATTGCTGTTGAAAAAGGGCGTCAAACGAAACCAAACTTTAAAATTGGAATTTGTGGAGAACATGGTGGAGATCCAGTTTCTATTGAGTTCTTCCAAAAATTGGGGTTAAACTATATTTCTTGCTCTCCTTTTCGTGTACCGATTGCCCGCTTAGCCGCTGCTCAAGCTGCTATAAAGTATCGTTAGATTAAAAAATTCTAAAAAAATTGTAATAAAGATAGTTTTACAGAAACTAACTAAGCAATGTTTTTTCTCTGAAAAGCCAATAAATTAGAAAAACAAAGTAGACTAGATTATAGTCTGCTTTGTTTTTTAGTGATAAAAACTATTTAGAAGAAAGAATACTTATTTTAGTTACAGTTCTAAGCAAATACGAGTATACTTTAAATTAAAGAGAAAACATAGCTTGTTGTATAAGAACAATGAACATAATTGCTTTGGAAACAAGATATTTAGTGTCAAAGTCGAATGCATAAGAGAACCAATAGTATTTTTTTTGTTTTTGCTAAGTGTCTAGTTGTAGTAGATTTTAAGAAAAAGAACGATTTTTAAGCAAAGATACATTCCTATTTAAAAAACTATTTTCATAAGAAGGATGGGACAAAATGAATTATTACATCAAACAAAAACTTTTTTCTTGGAAAGATACGTTTTCAGTTAAAGATAATCTGGGGCAAGATGTTTATTCAGTTGAAGGTGAACTGCTATCGTGGGGGAAAAAACTACATGTAAAAGATAGTACTGGAAAAGAAGTTCTCTACATTGAACAACAACTGTTTAAGTTCTTGCCAACTTATTCGTTATTTATCGATGGAAAAGAACGAGCTAAAGTGACGAAAGATTTTACTTTTTTCAAACCATCTTACACGATTGAAGGGCCTTCTTGGCAAGTAGAAGGGTCTATTTGGGAACACAATTATCAAATAGTGACGAATCAAGGAATAATTGCAGATATTTCTAAAGAATGGCTGACATGGGGAGACACTTATGCTTTAGATATAAGAGATGAATCCCATATACTATTGGCTTTAGGTGTGATAATTGTAATTGATTGTGTCATAGCAAGCCAGCAAAGTGCTGCAAACAGTGGATCGTAATAGAAAGAATACGCGAAAAACGGACTAAACAGTCCTGGTAGCGATTGCTTAATAAAAGATGGTGTTATTCTAAAAGATAGTTTCGAAGAAAATCAGATAAATTGACAAGGCAAAGTTCGATTGTTAAGGTTAGTGTACTTATAAAACTAGTTCTGATATAGACTATTAATCAAAAAAAGTGAACGCTAAACATGTACTATTAAATAGTGTAGTGTTGTTTCCGTTGCATAAAGGACTTAGGAGAGTAGCTGTTTTTTAAATAAATTATAGTGAAATGACTAATTCTAGTTTAGCCATAGTCGAATATTTCCTATGTGCATGAGTTTTACTAACTCATGCATTTTTTAACCTTTTTATCAAATTGTAGATAAACCAATTTCAGTTGTAATAAATTAAACGACCACCAATACACTACAAAAAGGAGTAAAAAAGATGACTAAAAATAAAAAAACAAACTTAGTTATATTTGCTGTACTAACTGCAGTCATAGGCGGCTGTGCAGCAAACACAAGTAAAGAGAACACTGAAAAGGCCAAAGAAGACAGTCAAGTTCTTAACATAGCCGCAGATTCAGAAATGGATACAATGGATACGACTATTTCTACGACTAACTTTACAGCAATGAATAATGTCTTTGATGGATTGCTTTCTTATGATTTATCAGGCGAAATAGTACCCGCAGACTCAAAAGATATGCCAGAAATTTCAGAAGATGGGTTAACCTATACGTTTACTATTCGTGAAGATGCTAATTGGTCAAATGGAACCCCGGTCACAGCGGCTGATTATCAATTTGCTTGGCAAAGAATGGTTGATCCTGCTAATGGTTCTGGATACGCTTATTTATTTTCAGGAATTATAAAAAATGCAGAAGCTATATTGGCTAGTGAAAAGACGGTTGATGAATTAGGTATTGAAGCTGTAGGAGATAAAACAGTTAAAGTAACATTAGAACAACCAGTACCTTACTTTATTAATTTGTTAACTATTCCGGCTTATTTTCCACAAAATGAAGCTTACGTGACTGAACAAAGTAAAAATTATGGATTAAGCGCTGAAACAACTATCTACAACGGACCATTTGTCTTATCAGATTGGACTGCAGCTGAAGGGAATTCTTGGAAGTATGTTAAAAATGATGGCTATTGGGATAAAGATACCGTTAAACTTGATGCAGTTAACGCTCAAGTTGTGAAAGAAATTGGAACAGGTATTAATCTATACGATTCAGGACAATTAGATACGTTTTCTTTATCAGGAAATTTTGTTCCTCAATACAAAAATGATGAAGATTTCAAAACAAAAGATAAGGCTTGGATTTATTACTTGGAACTAAACCAAGAAATACCTGAATTAGCCAACAAAAATATAAGAAAAGCATTAATGACAGCTATTGATCGTAAAAACTTTACGGAAAATGTCTTGCAAGATGGTTCTGAGCCTATCTATGGTCATGTTCCTAGAGGGTTAGCTAAAAATCCTGAAACAACTGTTGATTTTCGTGAAGAAGCAGGGAATATAGCTAGTTTCGATGTTGAAAAAGCACAAGAAGCTTGGGAAGAAGGCCTGAAAGAGCTAGACAAAAAAGAAATAACGCTAGAGCTCACAACGTCTGATACTGAAGATAGTAAAAAATTAGCTGAATTTATTCAAAGTGAGTATCAAAATAATTTATCAGGGTTAACCATTGAAATTCGGCAAATGCCTGATAATTCTAGATTAGATAACGTTAAAAAAGGTGATTACCAAATGGCTACGACCTATTGGTCAGCAGACCTTGCAGATCCTATTAATTTTGTTGAACGTTTTAGTACAGAAATTAATCGTGGAAACTATTCATATGAAGATGTAGATAAATGGATTGAAAAAAGTAACCAACAGTATAATGACCTGTCAGGAAGATGGGAATCAATGATTCAAGCAGAGAAAGTTGCTCTAGGAGAACATTACGTAGATATACCAATCTATCAAACAGCTGAGCCTTACCTTGAACAATCTTATGTGAAAGATATTTACCTACCCGTGTTTGGCAGCACAAGTTATAAATATGCATATCTAGATAAAGCTCAGTAAAAAGGACATTTTCGTAAGAAATTAGTAATAGATACTACCTACTAAAAAACCCCTTTATTTCAAATAAAGGGGTTTTTAGTAGAAATCTATTTATTTAATGAAAAATAAAAAGAAGTTAAATTAACATTATCTATCTTCATGAGTGTAACCTGTCTGCTAGTTAAGTTGCTCTTTTATATTTTTTAGAAGCCAATCACTCAATAATCTTGAATATCATTCGCTTCATTGGAAAAGTTTGTTACAATGAAAAGAATGATAGATAATATACCTATTAGATAATGTATCCAACAACTGAGGAGGAAACACAGATGATTAAAGCTGTTATTTTTGATATGGATGGTGTAATTGTTGATACAGAACCCATTTATTATGAAAGATTGCATGAATTTTTTAAAGTTAATGAGGTCCATCCTGATCTTGAAGAATTAGATAAAATTGCTGGAGCTAATTCAACAGATACATGGGATACTATCCAACGTATCTGGGGAAAGACGTTAAATAAACATGAGTATGATAAAGCTTATGAGGACTATTTTAAAGATCGACCGATTGATAGTAATGATATACTAGATCCTAATTTAAAAACGTTATTAGACTGGCTAGTAGAAAATAAGTACAAGATTGCTTTAGCTTCCTCTTCATCAATGGCAGAAATTAAAAAGGTGTTAAAAGAGTGCAACCTGTCACACTACTTTGAGTCCATTTTAAGTGGAGATATGTTTAGACAATCTAAGCCCAATCCTGAGATTTATTTGAAATCTGCGGCTCAATTAGAGGTGAAACCAGCAGAATGTCTGGTTATTGAAGACTCTACTTATGGTATTATGGCTGCAAAAGATGCTGGCATGTATGTTTTAGCTAAAAGAGACGACCGATTTAATTTTAATCAAGACTTAGCGCATAAAATAATTAATCGTTTAACTGATGCGATAACGGAATTGCAAAAGATAAACGACTGATACAAATAAATTACAAAGAAGCATAGATTATTAGGCTTCTTTGTAATTTATTTTATCTTCCATCAACTATACAAAAATGTCTTGATTTAACAGCTACTTGGTAAGTATTAATGAAAAGTTTAGATTTATTAATGGATAAAGGCTAACAGAACGAACCAAATAAAAAAGTAGTCCAATTGGACTACTTTTTTATTTTTAAAGAGTGCCTTTTGCTGCGACCGGAGTAGGAGCAGAAGCATCTTCGTTTTCTTCAAGATAGATTCTGTTTCGTACTTTCATTTTTCCTGCATACCAGATGAATAACATAAGATAAGCTGAGAGTGCACCTACAGCGTAAACAACAGATTTTGCATTTGGATTGCTAACAGCTTTACCAATTAAAATAGCAACCATCCCTTCAACAGGACCTTCTTTAGTTGAGTGAGAGATCATTTGAGAAGATTCTAATCCTGATGGGAAAGCACCAACATTCTGTGCTGTATCGGTAACTAATGGTGCAATCATTGTACCTGACCATAAGAAGATTGGTAACATAAATACTCCAATAATAATCATTCGTAACATTTTACCACGACAAACGACTAACAAAGCAGGTGTTAGTCCAATAGCGATGATTCCAGCAAGTGGAAGAATAGCATTTCCTGGTAAAAACAAAGACATGATCAACAAGATAGGAGCTAAAACATTGGCAGTTGCCCACATTTCAGCACGAGCACCTAAGAAAGGCCAGTCAATTCCGATAAATAATTTGCGACCAGGGAAACGTTTGGCCATAAAGTTTGTAATTCCTTGCGAAAGAGGTTCAACAGCTGAAATAAACCAAGATCCAACAATAGAGAATAATTCAAGAGAAACAGCACCCGTAAAGGCTAAAGCAAAGATTTCAGTAACAGACTGTTGGCCTAATAAACCAACAAAAACACCTAAATAAGAACCAATTGCGAATTTTGAACCCCAGAAGCCGATTTTTTTATTTAATTCAGCAGCATTGAAGTCATATTTATCAAGTTTGTAAAAGAACTTATCAAAAATAGTATCAAATAACATAATAATAGGGTTTAACATAAAGTTTAAATGTGTAGTAGTAGTAGGATTTTGTTCTGGCATATTTAGCAGATCATTAAAAGTAGGTTTCATTAAATCGGAGTTGATAAATTTCAATACACCGATAAAGACTACGAATAAAGTTGCAACGAATAAATTATTAGAGAAGTATAAGATGATGATACCAAGCAATGCCGGGTGCCAGAAGTTAAAAATATCAACATCTAATGTATTCGTTTTATTTAAAGCAAGCATAACCATATTAATAATAACAAGAATTAATAGAAAGAAGAGTGTATAAGGAGATCCCCAAGTGATGGTCGCTAAAGGAGCCCAGCCAACGTCAGTAATAGATAGTTGAATTCCTGTGTTAGCCACGAAAGCTTGTAGAGATTTAGAAAAGGCTGAAGTTAAGATATTAATAACCATTCCCATTCCAGTTAGTGCAACGGCAAGTTTGATTCCGCCTTCAAGAGCTTTTGAAAATTTAACACCCATAATAAGTGCAAAAAGTGTTAAGAGAATTAACATCATTGGTGCAGACCCTAAATCAATTAAGGGTTGGAAAATCGTATTGGAAAATTTTACTATACCATCTAACATATCATTTAGCCCCTTTTATATTCTATTTTATTGAAGGTTATTGTCTTTAATGGTCTTTTCTAATTCATCGAATACAGGAATAGCCATTACTGGAATTCTATATAAAATTGGACCAGCTTCTACGATAGGAATAGGAATAGTAAAACCCAAATCGGGAGTAGAGATAGGTGTGAAGATATCGTACTTAGCCATCATTTCTTCATTGATATCTTTAACGACAACAGCATCCGCTTGTACATTGTAACCTCTATTTGCCATTTCTGTTTCAATACTATCTTTAATTTGGTGACTTGAGTTAACTCCTGCTCCACATGCTGCTAAAATTTTAATCATTATTTTTCCTCCTAATATAAGTCTGTTTTTAATAAATTATTAAAATTTTTCTTGTAAAAACTGATAAATTTTTTCTGTATCTGTATAGTTAAAAAATTCATTCAGTTGCTTTGGATCAACCGTGCTGATGAATCCCATAATATCAGATAAAATATTGGTTTGTGCTCCTGGATCATTGTTCAAAATCATAAATAGGAAACTAACTTCCAAAGTAGCAGAAGGATGAATCATATTGTTAAATGTTACCGGTGTCATTAGTTTCACTGGAATAATACACCTAGTATTAACAAATTCACCTTCAGTATGAGGAATACCGATATTTGGTAAAGAAGGATTGACTACGAATAAATCCATTCCGGTAGGGAAAGATTCTTCTCTTTTAATCAAATTTTCTAAAAATGTTTCTTTTACTAATCCTTTTTTTACTAATTGTTCAGAAACATCTTTAAAAACAGCTTCTTTAGATGTTTGTTCAGATAGGAAAATAGAATCAGGTAAAAATAACGGGTTAACGATATCTGAGTTTGTAGCTAACATAATGCTGACCTCCTGTTCGTTGATGATTGTTATTGTTTGTTTGTGTTCTACATTTCCTAGTATAACGCGAAAAAAACAAAAGTCAACGCTTTCTTTTCTATTTTTTTAACAGACAAACAAAGAATAGCAAAAAGAAATCACTATAAAAATCAGAATTTCATATAGAAGGATTATGCAAAAAAATGCTTTCAAAGCCCTTTAAAAAGATGTTTGAGTAAAAAAACACAGTAGGATTGCTGAGAGATGTTGACATTCACTTGTATAAATGTTAGTTTATGTTTGTATTGATAATTAACCAACAAATAAAAAGGTAACAATGAATAAACAGATAGGAAGGAGAACAAAATGAAAAGAGATCGATTGCTGACTATTTTATCAGAAGTAAATAAAAGCGGTACTGTAAAGACAGCTGATTTGATAAAGAAATTAAATGTATCTGATATGACCGTTCGAAGAGATTTAGATGAGTTAGCTGAAAGCGGGAAAATTATACGCCTTCATGGTGGGGCACAGAGCATTAAAAGCAGTATTATCTATGAAGCTTCTCATGTTGAAAAGAGAGAAATTCATATAGAAGAAAAAAGAGAAGTTGCTCGGATTGCCGCTTCTGAAATAAAAAATGGCGAAACAATTTTTATTGGACCAGGAACAACCTTAGAACTTTTAGCAAGTTACATTCAAGTAGATTATTTAAGAGTCGTAACCAATAGTCTCCCTGTTTTTGAACTTTTTCAAAAAGAACGACCACAGATCGATCTTGTTTTAACCGGTGGGACTTTTCGACAACGTTCGGGGGCATTTGTTGGAGAGTTAACAAATGGGACAATTGAGAAGTTAAAGTTTAATCGAGCGTTTGTGGGCGTTAACGGCATAAGAAATGAAAGTATCATGACAGCAGATACTGAAGAAGGGCAAACACAAAAGAAAGCGTTAAATAATGCTCAAATAAAATATATTTTGACGGACTACCATAAATTAAACAAAGATGATTTTTACCAGTTTTATAGTCTATATGATATTGACTATTTGATTACAAATCATCAACTATCTAAGGAAACGTTAACGCATTATGGACAGTACACTAAAGTAAAAACGACAGGAAATACAAGCAAACCAAAGGAGATTATAAAATGAAAATTGCATTAGGTTCAGATAAAAAAGGCTTTGAATTAAAAGAAACGATCAAACACTATCTTGAAGAACAGAAGTATACTATCGTGGATACGACAACAGAACCAGCTGAAGACTTCATTGAGTCTTCAACTTTAGTTTCTAGTGCGGTATTAGAAGGCAAAGCAGATCGTGGAATTATGTTTGATGAATTTGGTGCTGGTTCATTTATGGCTAGCAATAAAATAAAAGGTATGATCACAGCTAACGTAACAGAAGAACGCACAGCACATATGACGACTGAGCATAATGGAGCAAAAGCTATTGCTCTAGGAGCTGGAGTTGTTGGGGTTGCATTGGCAAAAAGCATTGTCGATTCTTATTTAGGGATTGAATACGCTGGTGGACGTCACCAAGTTCGTGTAGATATGCTTGAAAAAATGATCTAGAAAATCCAATGAAAACTAACGAGGAGGAACAAGTAAAATGATTATTGCAATAGGAAACGATCATATCGTAACAGATGTAAAGATAACGATTTCTAACTATTTAAAAGAACAAGGACACGAAGTGATTGATGTAGGAGCTTATGATACAAGTCGAACACATTATCCGATTTTCGGTAAAAAAGTCGGCGAACTGGTTAGTAATAAAACAGCAGATAGAGGGATTGTTTTATGTGGAACGGGTGTCGGTATCACAGTAGCTGCGAATAAAAACGATGGCGTTCGCGCTGCATTAGTTAGCAATGCTGTAATCACTAAATACGTAACAGAAGAATTAAAT
>JAGQHW010000200.1 GCA_020431645.1 Carnobacterium sp.
ATCTAGTATAATAAAAGAGAGCAAAACAACACATCTTTCTAATAAAAGAAAGGAGCTACTTTTATGACCTATATTAGCAACTTTATTGAGACCTATCCCTTATTAGTTAATGTTATTTGGTTTTTTATCTTTTTTATTATTCTTTATGGTGTTCGCCGTTTTATTTTAAATCGCTTATACAAAGGTTTAAAAGATTCTGGACATTGGTATGTTGCTAGAAAAGTTGCTCGTTGGGTAAACAATTTTATCTTGTTTATTATTTTTATGTCCATTTTCGGGCGCAATCTTTCTGGTTTTACAACAGCTATAGGGTTAGCTGGCGCTGGAATTACCTATGCTTTAAGAGAAGTTATTGTCAGTATTGCAGGATGGTTCGCTATTTTATTTGGTGACTTTTTCGAAACAGGAGATCGCGTTCTTCTTGGAGGAATAAAAGGTGACGTAGTCGATATTGGTATTTTACGAACGACATTGATGGAACTTGGTGAATGGGTGGATGGCGATCAATATACTGGTAGAATCGTTCGGGTTGCGAACAGTTATATCTTTAGCTCTCCTGTTTATAACTATAATGCTGATTTTGAATTTCTATGGGATGAAATTATGATTCCTTTACGATTTGAGAGTGATATGAGATTAGCAAAAACAATTCTATTAGAACTAGCTGAAGAACAAACAGGACAATATAACACAGAAGCTGCTATTGCTTGGGAAAAAATGAAAAGACGGTACAAATTAGAAAATGCTTCTTTAGAAAATCAAGTCTATCTTAGTTTTAATGATAACTGGGTAGAAATAAGTCTACGATATGTAGTCGATTATCGAGAACGTCGCGGGGTCAAAGATCAACTTTTCTCAGAGATACTCCGTCGATTTGAGCAAGAAGGCGAACGTATCGAAATAGCATCTGAGACAATTGAAATTGTATCTGGCGGTAGTACAAAAGTAAACTAATTTTTTTATCCGTTGCATCTAACCTTTGAATAGTTGCTAATAGGATTTTTTAAACTAGAAAGAGTATAATCTAAGTATTTTCTCAATCGATTGCTTATCTCGTTCGCTCATATCAACAAAATAAGGTAGTTGCCATCGTTGAGTTTGCAGTGCTAATTTACTAGCTGGTTTGTCCCAGCTAGGATAAACTCTGATTCCCATTTTCCCTTTTATTGAGTTAGAGCTCAAAATACCTTCTTCTAGTAGTACTTTCTTTGGAAAAATAAATTGACCCCATTTATTCTCTCTTGTAAAAGTAGTGATGACTAATAAATCGGGACTTTTATCATAAGAATAAGCTTGATTCTTATTTCTTTCATCCTTTTTCCAAAATGAAACAAACTGTCCCGTTTTTGTAGGAGTTGGATTTGCAACTCTGAAACGAATAGTTTTAGAAGATAACTCAAATGTGCCAGCACCATATTTAGCATTTTGAGTTTCTTCTAGAACCGATTTAACCGATAGGCCATTTGGCTGATAAATCAAATTTGTTGCATGTGCTAATGCTTTATAAAAATCATGCACTTGTTTTATTCCTCCCTAATAATTAAAAATTGTTTGAACTGAATTTGATACGAGAACCTAAAACGCACACTCTAATCAAAATTCAAAATAAAAAAGGTTTATTAATAAAAAAATGGCTATTTATTGAGGCTGAAATTGATTGATAAAATTTTGCTGCTATATAAAAAATATCTATTATCATAAAAAGACCTGGAAGGTATGCTTTCCAGGTCTTTCTATATCCTCTATTAATCATTGATTTGACTAGCCTAAAGCCACATCTAAGGTCATCATAATAACGAAGCCAACCATCAGTGCTAGTGTAGCACTATCTTTATTTCCATTTGTCTGAGATTCAGGTATGAGTTCTTCAACAGTAACAAATATCATCGCACCAGCTGCAAAAGATAAGGCGTATGGTAAAAGAGCCGTAATCGAAATAACGGTTATTGCTCCAATTACTGCTGCTACAGGTTCAACAATTGCAGAAAGTTGTCCAATATTGAAGGCTCGCCACCGACTACTACCCGCTGCTCTTATAGGCATAGATAAAGCGGAGCCTTCAGGAATATTTTGAATACCAATTCCTAAAGCAAGCCCAACAGCACTCATGAAGGCATCACCGTTTGCTGCTCCAATTGCGGCTGCTCCAAAAGCTACACCAACTGATAAACCTTCTGGAATATTATGGATTGTAATAGCAAGAAACAAGAGTAAGTTTTTCGAAGCTTTAGTCTTAGGTCCTTCGCTATTTTCTATAGGTTCATTTAAATGCAAATGTGGAATAATCACATCAATTAATCTCAAAAAAAATCCACCTGCTAGAAATCCTATTGCAGCAGGAAACCAAGACCAAGAGCCGTAATTATTTTGCTCTGCAAAAGAAATAGATGGTGCTAATAACGACCAAAAGGACGCAGCAATCATCACACCTGCTGCAAAGCCATTCATTATATCTAAAAACTTACGATTAACCGTTTTAAAAAGAAAAACAAATGAAGAACCAATAATTGTACAGCCCCAAGTAAATAAACCAGCTATTAAAGCCTGTAAAACTGGATGAAACGACATAAA
>JAGQHW010000201.1 GCA_020431645.1 Carnobacterium sp.
AAGCCTATATCGGCTATTCTAATCGGTCTAATCGTTCTAATCGGTCTATCGGTTTCTTTCTTTCAACAAGAAGAAAAAGAGAATAGCCGTTTAGGTAGTTACGGAGCAGGACAAATACCAAAAGCAGTTATGCAGTATAAGCCTATTATAGAAAAAGAATTAAAAAAATATGGGCTAGAAGAACATATAAACGTTCTTTTAGCCATAACAACACAAGAAAGTGGGGGAACGGCTTCTCTCGATATCATGCAGGCAAGTGAAAGTTTAGGTTTCCCACCAAATACCATACAAGATCCATTATATTCTATTTCAGTAGGCGTTAAATACTTTGCAGAAGTTATGAGGCAAGCAGAAAATGTAGGCGTAGATGTTGATACAGCTATCCAAGCTTATAATATGGGAAATGGTTTTATTCCTTTTGTAGCAGAAAATGGCGGTGTTTATTCATCTGAACTTGCACAACAATTTTCTAACCAGATGAAAGATAAAACAGGTTGGATTGTCTATGGTGACCCTAATTATGTAGCAAATGTAAAAAAATATATGGGTTCAACAGAAGGAAGTACCGTAGTAGCAACAGGAGAATTAGCAGATTTTCAGAAGATGTTCGAAGCCTATCAAGGCATGCCTTATGTTTTTGGTGGAGCAAGCCCCTCTACCTCATTTGATTGTAGTGGCTTATGGTATTATTTATTCCCAGAAATTGGCATAAATATTCCCAGAACAGCACAAGCTCAATACGATTTTTCAAAAAAAATAGATGAAAAAGATTTACACGCAGGCGATTTAGTTTTTTTCCATAGTACCTATGAAACATCTGATTATATTACGCATTTAGGTATGTATATGGGCAATGGAATGATGTACCACGCAGGTGATCCATTACAATATACTAGTATTGAAAAACCATATTGGCAAGAGCATTTAGTAGGATATGGAAGAATAGTAGATTTTAAATCGTAGTAAAGGAGAACAACCAATATGAAAAAAAACATCTTAATTGGTGTAGAAATGGTTTTAATTATTTTGGCAGTAATATCAATGATTGGGTTATATCAAGATAACAAATCAAAAGAAACTGTCATACAGGACAATAAGACAAAAATTAAAGAATTAAAATATAATTTAACCTTACAAGACAATGCAAACAACACAACGGATATAGCTGAAAAAACAAAATTTATAAATTCAGCTTTTTCTTATTATTTAAACTACAACGAAGATAATTATAACTCACGCTTTAAAGAGCTGGAAACGTACTTTTCTTTAGATGTAATAGACAAATTAAGCGGTGCAGGAGTAACTGAAAAACCAAGCATAGCAATAAAAAGTAGTGCTAGAAATTATGTAACTTATGTGAACCCTGCAGAACCAGATTCTTTTGTTCATGTAACGGATATCTTCTATCAAGTAGCTGATAATGAACCCACTACTTTTAAGAATGTTTATGTCATTCATTTAAGTGAACGTGATAATGAGTACATTGTTGATAACGTTGATGTGTTTAGTGGAACACCAACAAACAAATAACTAGGTAGGTGGAAATATGAATAATAAAGGTAAAAAAATTAGTTGGGTTCTTATTTCGTTTATCCTTTTAGAAGGAATACTTATTATAGCTATAGTGTCTGTTAATACACTATCTCAATATAAATTAGAAATTACAACTAAGCTATTACTAGAAAATATGAAACATACATTTACTCATTTAGTTCCTTTCGTAAAAAATAATATCGCAGAAAAAAATCCATTTTTTATTGTTGGAACAATCTTTTCTCTTATCTATTCTCTCTATACAAATAGTCGCAATCCTAATAAAAAAGAGGGTTGGGAAACAGAAGATAGTAATACCTATCATGGTTCTGCACGTTGGGCGAACTTAAAAGAAATTTTTGATACGACTAACTTTATAAAACAACCAAAAAACAAAGTACAGTCTGATTTTAAAAAGTCACTTGAAAAGGAGAGGAAATAATGACAGGAACTATTTTAGGAAAAATAAAAGATGATTATATCATTCAACCGACTGATAGCAAACCAAACCGTAATATCATGGTTGTTGGTGGTCCAGGCTCTTATAAAACGCAGGGCTTTGTTATAACTAACGTCTTAAATGAAACAGAAAATAGCATTGTCGTAACCGATCCTAAAGGAGAGGTTTACGAAAATACAGCAGACTTTAAAAAACAACAAGGATATGACGTACATGTTATAAATTTCAGTAAAATGAATCATTCAGATAGGTATAACCCTATTGATTATGTCAACAGCGACACCGATGCAACAAATGTAGCAACAAAAATAGTAGATAGCTCAAATAAAGAGGGAAAGAAGGATATATGGTACTACTCTCAACGCTCTTTATTGTCTGCTTTAATTTCATATGTTAAGTATGAAAACAAGCCAGAGAATCGCAATATGGAGGGTATAATAAACTTTCTTCAAAACCATGCAGAAGCAGATAAAGCAGGAGAAGAAAGTGAATTGGATAACGTTTTTGCCTCATTAGAAATTCAACACCCTGCAAAACGATTGTATGAATTAGGTTATAAAAAATC
>JAGQHW010000202.1 GCA_020431645.1 Carnobacterium sp.
AACAGTTGAAAATCAGAAGTCGTTCGGTAAATAAAAAAAGGAACTTGATCTAGTTCCCTCTAAAAAATTAATTAACCCCTTTTTTTAAAATAAAGACAGTCAAAAATATCTATAAACTATCTCTTTATCTTTACGTAATTTGAAACAAAGATACATTTGATTCATACTAAAAATGAATCAAAATAATTTTTAAAAAACGAACCGTTAGGAGTTTAAAAATGAATAAAAAAACTTTTTGGATACTAGCTAGTACATATGCAACGATAACGTTTATTTTTAACAATGTGTTACATACAGCTTTTGGTGCTTTCTTAATGACGTTAAGTTATTTTGGATTAGCTTTTGCTATTATTTCGTTTATCTATCTGCTGATTCAATCTTGTTTACGTCAATTTTTTTATAAGCGCAAAAAAGATCCTACAGATAAGTGATAGGAATTAAGATACGTCCTATTCATTATCGATTTAAAGGTCAATTTAACGCCCTCTAAGGTGTTTAAAGATAAAACAGGTGTAATTATGCGATATTCGTTAGAAACGATTTAAACGAGTGTTTTTTAACGATTCAGCCTTTGGGTTTGTAGGGTTTACCCTGCACGAACGAAGTGAGCTCTTTACTTGTTTGATTCTTAGCTGAAACGAGTTTTTAAGCCGTTCTACAAGAAGTTACTACAATCCTCTCTTTTTCATTGCAAACGGAGCGGAGCGACTTCTATTGATCTTTTAAATATCCTTTAGCTTGCGGAGCAAGGTTTCATTTTTTTACTTGTTTTTTTATTATTTTTATATGATAAACAAATTGTCTTTTTAGGGTGCTCTTAAGATTAACTGTTATATTAACTGCTAAGATTAACTGCTAAGAACAACTGCTAGGGTCTCGCTATCGCCTGGGGCAGTAAGCGTCAGACCATGACATGGGTATCAAATCTATGCAGTAAGGGTATCAAATCTATGCAGTAAGGGTATCAAATCTATGCAGTAGAGGTATCAAATCTATGCAGTAAGGGTATCAAATCTATGTTGACGATGCCTTGTTTTTTTGTTATCTTAAGGTATCAAATTTAACGAGGTGATGGCTATTAGTAATAATGTTGTCCGTTATAACAATGGACTTAATGGTGTTGCGTTAAGAACGTTTTCTCCTGTCGATATGGATTTGTTTTGGTCTATATGTTCAAAAATGAAAAGAAAACAAAGTAACCAGGAAATATTTTCGTTTGCTGAAATTAGAGAAATCTCAAAGTATAGTCAAAGAGGTACTGAAATTTTTGCTGCTGACGTTATTCAAATGGCAGATAAACTTGGTGGTATGGCTTTTTATTTTGAAGATGAACATACCTGGGAACGTTTAAACTTGTTTCAACGTTTCTTAGTTGATAAAGATAAAGAAACTCTGACAGTTAAAGTTAATGAACAATTCGAATTTATTTTAAACTCAATCGGAACTAATTTCACTCGTTTTGAACTTGAAAATATGACTAAATTAAAAAGTAGTTATTCAAAGGAATTATATCGTCAATTGATGGCTCACAGAGATATATCAACAAAAAAAGGTGCTTGGTTTGTACGTGTAGAAGATTTCAGAGAATTATTAGCTGTTCCAAATAGTTTTCGAATGACAAACATAGATAAACGAATTTTTGAAGTTGCAAAAGAAGAATTTTTAAAATCTGATAAAAATGGAATTCAAATATTTTCGTCATTTAAAGTTGAAAAAGTTAAAGCACGGTCTGGAAATAAAATCTCTAGTTTTAAAATCTATTTTGAGGAATCAAAACTTGATCGAGTACCTCTAATTAACTGGCTAGAAAGTTAATAAAAAAGCTGACTATAGGAGACTATCCATGAGTAAAAAAACAATTAAGGAATTAGCTGAAGAAATAGGCGTTAGTAAAACGGCTATTAACAATAATGTAACACCTATTATGCGTGAACAATTTTTTTCAAAAGTCGGTAACAGATTTGAAATTAATGAAGAAGGTCAAGATGTTATTAAAGCAATGTTCACAGAGGATGTTATAAAAAACGAAAAGTTAGAAACGAAAACACAAACTTCGCAAACTGAATCAGAAAAGGCTATTGATAAATCGAAAACTACACAAACTCAAACGAAATTAACGACAACTAGACCGAAAACTTCAGAAACTTCGCAAACTGATGCTTATCTGAAAAACGAATTGCCAGAAAAAGCAATGGCTATCATTGAAAATTACCAAGATCAAATTAAAGAAAAGGATCAGCAACTATCCGAGCTGCATAATTTACTAAATCAACAACAACAACTTACGCTTCAATCGAACCAACATATACAACAGCTGCAACTAGAATTATCTAAAGATAATGAGGATAATTCTAGTCAAAGTGAGACGGAGTATTCTAGCTTTACAGATAATGAAGTAGAGACTGAACAAAATAAAAAAGAAGCTAAGAAAGGCTTCTTTAGTCGTTTATTTAGTAAATTATAATCGATTAAATGATAGTTAAAAACCTAACCTAAAACTTAATAACGTTTCACTGATTTCATCTT
>JAGQHW010000203.1 GCA_020431645.1 Carnobacterium sp.
CTTTCGAAAGAACTTAATATCAATATAAATAAATCCAGTAAATCCTATATTCCTCAATTTATTAGCACAATGCTAGGGATTAGAGGGACGAAACTAAATGATATAGAAGAATTTGCTAAAGCAGATATAAAATTCAAAACTATTCGCATAGAGCCAAATGGAAAACCACAAGAAAGTATGTCATTTGAAAAAATTGATTTTAACGAATGGCAGAAAGAAATTAAATGGGAAGATAGTTTTTTATACAACCGATTCAATAAATCAAAAATTTTATTTATTGTTTTAGAATATAAAGAAAGCAAAAAAAGCAATCCAAATAGACTACTCTACTTTAAAAAAGTTAAATTATGGAATATGCCTTCAACCATATTGGATAATGAAGTAAAAAATCTTTGGCTAGAAACAAAAAAAATATTAGAAGAGGGAGTCAAGATAGAACAATGCATGTGGGGTTCTAAAGTCATAGAAAGAAATAATCTTCCAAAATCTGCTTTTAACGGTGTAGCACATATTAGACCGAAAGCTAGAGATGGGCAAGATAAGTATCTTTTAAATGATGGTCAAAAAATTACTAAGCAGTGCTTTTGGTTAAATAGTAGTTATGTAGCAGAAATTTTAAATGATTAAATAATCATAGATAAAAAAGCTATTCCCCAACACACATAGGGAATAGCTCTCTTTGTTATTATTTTAGTTGTTTACGTAATTGATTTGTTGCGTTTTAATGAGTTCAAATGTTATTAATTCATCTGAATCTAAGTTTTCATTATGCATATGAATAGCTGTCAATTGATTGTTTTCGTACGTCTTGTAATAATAAATACCTTTATCTGTATTCACACAACAAGCATAAGAAGTAATATCGTTTTTCCCCTCTTTAGTAAGAGAACTGCCACGGACCATAGCTACTGAATCAAGAATATGGAAAAATTGTGAAAGATTTGCATTCTCATTATCCTCAGAAACAGCATTCATCTTATGAAAAGTCGCACGCACAAACCGAGAGGCCGGAGAAACATCGCCAGGTAATCCTAAGCTACCCATTCCAACTCCATAAGGCTTCAATTCTATTTCTGGACTGAATCGGTCTGCAGGATAGTGTGCTGTAAGATTTAAATAATTAGCCATATTCATTTTGTGAAATTCAAACGGTGGGTTATTCGTTAAGACACCAAATGGATTATCTTGGATTCTTAACCCTTCTTCCATCGGTTCCACTACAATACACTGATCACGGTCTGCAATCATCCAGTGCTGTGGTGCTAAAGGAATCTGTTCATTGAAAGGTATATTTACTATATTCGTCTTTTGTAAGACAGCTTTCGTTTCTTCTACTGACGTACAGCTTCCTAATAACCAAGGAATCAGTTCAAATGGTGTGATGTTAATCTGACCTTGCTTTTCTTCTAAATAAACGGCATTTCCTGGAAAATTTAATGCAACTATTGAAAGACCTTTTTCATTAGTTGCCTCAGCGTATAAAGGGTAGTTTTCAATCACTGTTGCCATAACTATCATGGCATAGTGGCTTTCTAATTTCTTATATCTCTTTAAGTCAAAAGAAAATTTACGCGGTGTAATCACAACTTTTTCATTAAATGAATACTCAATATCCATATTTCTACCAAAATAAAAATCAGTCTTTTTATACGTTAGAGATGTGCACATCTTTATTCCTCCTATTTTCAAAAAATAGTATCTAATCATTTAAACTATTAACCCGTAACTTTTTCACAATAATTACATTAAATTGCTTATAGTAATCGTACCATAGAATACCTTTTGTTAGAAATCATATGAAAGAATCGTTTGTGTCAAGTTTTTCTCGAGCGTCTTATTACCATGCTAGTTTAGACGTTTTATTCTTGTACACTCATCAGCTACCGCACGGCTACGCCGCTTGCTGGCCCATCTTTTGGTAGAAGGTTCCTAAAACCAGGAACCTTCTACCAAAAGACAGGAATTAATAAAAACTTTTAATTAATTGTCCTATTGCCGATGAACGGGAGGCATATAACGGAATAGCCCCATTTTTTACCCCGACTGACTGCCGTGTTTTCTCATGTAGTAACGACGATAAACGAACCGTTTGGTTTAACTTACGTTGATTTCTCGCACTTCTATTTTGTTGGTGAAGATAGGCTTCACGCAAGGTGTGATTAAACATTCCTTGTTTTACATTTACCATAGCTTCGCAACCTTCTGCGCTCCAATGCATTCCTCGCTTTTTCATGCGAAAAGAGATACGTCGTTGATTGGACTCCATTGCGCCTAAACCTCTTGCGTCCTTCGGCGCTTGTTCTACTTTTTCGCGCCAATCGAAAATTCGATCCCAATTTCGTACTACATAGGTTCGAAATGTAGACAGTTTTTCCACTTCAGAAGTTTCATCTAGCGTACTTTCATACGTATCCAACCAAATTGTTAACCGATCTAAATCATGCGTCTTTAATGCTTGCTTGACCTGCTGTTTAAAAATGGTAGTTTTCACGCCAAATGCACGGTTTAACCCTTGAAA
>JAGQHW010000204.1 GCA_020431645.1 Carnobacterium sp.
TGTTGAACCTTCTTTTACAGCTTTGGCACCATACATTCCTATTTCATGTAAAATAGCTTTTTTCTCTGTCATAATATGATGAACGGTCAACCCTTTTAATGCTAACGTATTTGAAACAATTAAGCGATGACATCTCCAAGGGACACTTTCAGAACACATGTAGCAAACTCGTTTATCACTCTGAAATGCTAGCAGATCACTAATGGCTTTTTCATATTCTTTCGTTAAGCTGTACGCCGCATAATTCTGAAAAGATGTATTTCTCCATCCATTAACCAATGATTCATCTATTTCGTGATTTTTCTTTCTTCTACCTCCTAGTGCAGGCATATGAAGATAACTAATTCCATTTTCTGGCAACCATTTTTCGATATTTTCTTTATTAAATTGAGGCATATAATTACTACTAGGATAAGAACGCACATCGACTAATGATTTTATATCGTACGTTTTAAGCAATGAGATAAATTCATCACTGCTATGAGTTGAGTGGCCAATTGTGTAAATGTCCATTTAAAATCCACCTTTCTTTTTTTATCCAATGATTTAATGTTAAAAAAAGCGAAATCACCAGTTTTTTAAGCCTTATAAAATAATTTCAACTTAAAAAATAGTGTCTATACTCATTATTATAATATAACATTTTACATCTATCCAGTCAGAAAGGTATAATAGAAGAATAGTGTAGAGATAGTTGTACCTACTTATATATCAAAGTAATTTATTAGGAGAGATTATATGGAAAGAGCAGTTGGAACAGTCGTACGAGGTCTTCGCGGACCAATTATCAACAAAGGCGATAATATTGAACAAATCGTTGTTGATACTGTGTTAAATGCAGCAGAAGTTGAAGGCATCACTTTTGAAGATCGTGATATCATAACGATTACCGAATCAATCGTGGCACGCGCACAAGGGAATTATGCAACAATCGATGATATTGCTGAAGATATTCACGCAAAATTCGGAGACGAAAAAATGGGCGTTATCTTCCCTATTCTTAGTCGCAATCGTTTCGCAAATGTCTTACGCGGTATTGCAAAAGGTGCAAAAAGCATCGTCTTGATGTTAAGCTACCCTTCTGATGAAGTTGGTAATCAACTTGTTGATATTGATGAACTAGATGTCAGAGGCGTTAACCCTTGGACAGATGTTTTAACAGAATCTGAGTTCCGTGAGCATTTTGGCTATAAAAAACATCCCTTTACTGGTGTTGACTACATCGAGTATTACCGTTCAATCATTGAAGCTGAAGGAGCAACTTGTGAAATTATTTTCTCAAATGATCCTAAAACGATTTTAAACTATACAAAAAATGTACTAGCAAGTGATATCCATTCAAGAGCTAGAACAAAACGCATTCTTACCAATGCTGGAGCCGAAAAAGTTTATGGTCTTGATGACATCTTATCAGAATCGGTTAATGGTAGTGGATTTAATGAGGCTTATGGTCTTCTTGGATCTAATAAAGCAACTGAAGATACACTAAAACTGTTCCCTCATAGCTGTCAGCCAATTGTTGATAATATTCAAGAAAAAATGAAAGCACAAACTGGCAAAATAATTGAAGTATTAATATATGGTGATGGAGCCTTTAAAGATCCGGTTGGAAAAATTTGGGAACTTGCAGATCCAGTAGTTTCACCCGCTTATACATCTGGTCTTGATGGCACTCCAAATGAAGTGAAATTAAAATATCTAGCAGACAACAACTTCTCACATCTTCGTGGGAAAGAATTGAAACAAGCTATTTCTAACTACATCGTCAATAAAAAAGAAGATCTTGTTGGCGCAATGGAATCTCAAGGTACTACTCCTCGTAAATTAACAGATTTAATCGGATCATTATCTGATTTAACTTCTGGTAGTGGAGACAAAGGAACACCTATCGTTTACATTCAAGGTTATTTTGACAACTTTACAGAATAATTATCAAAAATAAGTTCTAACCATAAGCAAGATGTCTACCTCATAAATAAGGTAGGCATCTTTTTTGTTCAGATTTTTGACTAGTTACTATTGCTTATCATTCTAAGGGTGTTTAATGGAATGAATAGTCTAAATATGAGAATATATTTATATAGATAAAACATTACGTGCTTCAATAGGAGGTAAATAATATGAAAACAACTAATACTATCGAATTATCTTCTCCCGTTAGTGGTTCCATTATCAGACTAGCTGATGTTAATGATGCAGTTTTTTCAAAGCATTTGATGGGAGACGGTTTTGCAATCAAACCAACCAACGGGAAAATAGTCAGTCCTATTTCTGCGGTTATTAGTTTTATCGCTCCAACTAAACATGCTGTTGGGCTAAAAACTGAAGATGGGTTAGAAATCATTTTACATTTTGGAATAGATACCGTAGAGCTTAACGGTGTCCCCTTTCAAATTTCAATAAATGAAGGCGATCATGTTGAGAAAAACACAGAAATTGGAGTAATGAATCTTAAAGAAATTGAAGCTTCAGGAAAAGATACTACAGTTATGCTAGCTATTACAAATACGACTGAAAT
>JAGQHW010000205.1 GCA_020431645.1 Carnobacterium sp.
TTAAATGATGTAAAATGAAATCAAATAGAAATTAAGAAGGAAAATAATTAAGTGCATAAAAATATAAGGAGGAATAAAAGATGGATTATTTACAACAAAACTTAAATAACTTAATATATATGATGGATAGTATTATACGTCGAGATGTTGATTGTAGCATTGATAGTATGCTGAAATCTGAGCGCTTATTCGTTACTGGAAGCGAATTATCAGTTAGGGTACAAGAGCATTTTTCTGAAAAAGCGAATAAAATTGGAATGTATACTCAAGTTATTTCTAAAAAGGAAAAAGTAGTGAGAATTAATGATTTAGATGTTTTAATTTGTATCTCTAAATGTGGAGAAGAACGAGAATTAATAAAAATGGCAGAAAGTTTTAAAGAGGAAGGAGCTTATGTTATTTCTATTACAGATAGACAATCGACATTGGCTAAATATAGTAATCGAATTATAAATATTGATTACAAAATTGAAAGAAAAAAAACTGATTACAAATCTGAAATGTTATTTAATCAGTCAGTTTATATCCTCTTAGATTCTATAGTGGGAAGTTTAAGTAAAAGAGTTCCGACTACAGTAATATAATTGACAAATTGATGAGTTTGTATTGGATTTAAAAGTAACAGAAAGTTAAGTGATATGTATAACATATCTTTAACATTTTAAAAAATTATCCTTAATAATGATAAAAATTTATTTTTAATAAGCTTTATCAAAAGCATGAATAATCTAGGAGTAATTTACTATATACTGATTAAATTAATTGTAACCCCTTTATTTTATGTAATTAAAAATCTATAAAATCTGTAATAAATGATTATTACTTATAGTGTTAATATCTAATATGTACTTCGTTAGTTAAATCATAAGTAATAGATAAGTTTAGAGAATAATAATTATTGAGAGGATGAATTAAACATGAAATTTTTCTTAGACACAGCTAACATTGAAGAAATTAAACGTATCAACGAACTGGGGTTAGTTGATGGAGTGACAACTAACCCTACGCTTATTTCAAAAGAGGGGCGCCCGTTTGAAGAAGTGATTAAGGAAATTTGTAGTATTGTGAAAGGACCTGTTAGTGCAGAAGTGATAGGTTTAAATGCAGAAGAAATGATCAAAGAAGCTAGAGAGATTGCAACTTGGGCAAAAAATGTAGTAGTAAAAATACCGATGACTGAAGAAGGTCTTAAGGCAGTGAATATATTATCTAATGAAGGCATTAAAACTAATGTAACTTTAATCTTCACTATTTCTCAAGGATTGATGGCGACAAAAGCAGGAGCTTCTTTCATTAGTCCTTTCTTAGGAAGATTAGATGATATTGGGTCTAATGGAGTTGAACTTGTTCGAAACTTAAGAACAGTATTAGATAACTATGGATATGAAACAGAAATTATTGCTGCAAGCGTAAGAAACATTGGTCATTTAGAGAGCGTAGCAGAAGTAGGTTCACATATAGCTACCGTTCCTGGATCTTTATTTCCTAAATTATGGTCTCATCCCTTAACAGATAGTGGAATAGAAGACTTTCTAGAAGATTGGAAGAAGTATGAGAGAAATATGAAATAAATAACAGATGTTTGTAGATAGTATTCATGCTTTTGATAAAGACTATCAGAGATAGAAATCTATACTACTTTTAAATATAGATTTTATGTTTTTAACAAAAAATAAAAGTATAATAAAACACACCGCAATTTGTAGTGTTTTATATACTTTTATTTTGAGACGATGTTAAAATAGTTAGATTGTTATCTCTATAATAATCAGAAATACCACTACTAATTTCATTATCTGTAAATAAAATATTAATTTGTTTAGCTGTAGCAAAATTTGCAATAGAAGTTTTTTCAATTTTACTACTATCTACAAGTGCAAAAACATTCGTAGCTGCATCTACCATTTTTCTTTTTAATTCTACTTCGTATAAATTGAAATCGGATAATCCATCAGATAAGTTAAAGGCATGAGCTGAAACAAAAATACTGTCAATATTTATTTTTGATAATATATCCGTTCCTAATAATCCCTCAATAGCATTTGATGACCCTTTTACAATCCCTCCTATAAGTATCAATGTAATATTTGAATTATCTTTTAATAATTCTGCAGACTTTAAACCATTTGTTAATATAGTCAACTTCAAATCTAAGTTAAATAAAAGTTTAGCTAATTCATAGCATGTTGAGCTAGCGTCTAAAATAATACACTCTCCATGTTTAATATGTTGAATTGCAATTTTCGCAATTTCTCTTTTTAAATTTTGATTTTTAGTAGCACGAACAGAATAATTCTTTTCAATTATCAGTTCATTAGAAGTTGTTGAAGTAGTTGCTCCACCATGAGTACGAATTAATAAACCTTGTTTGTTTAGGTAATTCAAATCGGAGCGAATAGTAGCAGGGGAAAAATTTAAAAAATCACTTAATTCTTTTACAGAAATTGAATTTTTTTCATTTAAAAGAGCTAGGATTTTTTTATGCCTATTAGTAGTATACATAAATTCACGCCT
>JAGQHW010000206.1 GCA_020431645.1 Carnobacterium sp.
CTCCGTTACTACAATTCAAATCTCAATCAATTAGTCAAATGGCTAAATAGCAATAAAGGATTGCATCCAGAAACCAACCTAACGGAGATGGAGCAGCAATTAACGGCCATTAGAGAGGGGATAGACGACCTTTGGGAGCAATTATCAAGATAGCTAGCGCCACAAAGAATAGTGGCGCCACGATCAATTATATAGCCAGAAACGGCAAACTCGAAAAAGAACTCCAAAGTGGGTATTTGTGTTCGGATGATTATGCCAGTGCCAGAAAACAAATGAAGGTTACCAGAGAGCTTTTTTCAAAAACAACGGGTAGACAAAGTTTTCACTTGGTTCAATCGTTTGATGAAGCCGATAACCTAACGCCTCAACAAAGTCACCAGCTGGGAAAAGAGTTTGTCGAAAAGCTAGCAGAAAAATACCCAAATAGAGAAATTTTCATGGCTACTCATACCGATCAAGACAATCTACACAACCATATCGTGATTAATTCCGTTGATTTTACCGACGGCAAAAAAATGGATATCAAGATTGCCGATATTTATGACTTACAAGCAATCAATGACACGATTGCCGAAAAACATGACCTGACACCGTTAAAGGCTGTTGAAAATAATGTCTATAAGAGTGAAATCAAGGCTTACGAACAAACAGGCAAACAATACGAACGGGACAAGGTGAAAGAAAAAATCCAAACGTCAAGAGATCAATCAACGAGTATGAGTGACTTTACGAAGCGATTAGCCGACCAGGGCGTGCAACGCTCATGGCAAATTGGGAAAAAAGGCCAAAAAACACGCGAAAAATATGTCACAACAGATCATGCAGGCAAAGAATGGAGTTTTTCAGCCCGTAAATTAGGCGCTGAATTTAAGGGGGAAACGATCGAACATGCCATCTTGGGACAAGAAGACACCAGAGACAAAGAAACCAGAAACACCGAGCGAATACGAGAACTTACTGATAGCGTACGAGAAACTGCGGAGCGAGTACGAGCAGAACAAGAAGAAAACCGACAACTTGAACGACAACGTGAAGCAGCTAGAGAAGCAAGCCGTGACGATGGCCCAAGCCTATAGAAACGAAATCGAACAAAACAAAGAGAAGGACAAAGAAAGAGCGGAATGGATGGAAGCTCTTGTTCAAAAAAATGACGATTGGAAAAAACAAACGGCCATTGATTTGAGTGATTATTCACCTGAAGCGATGGAAAAAACGCTACAAAAAGCTGTCAATCAACATTTGATTACCTACAAAGCTTCACTGAATGAAGCCCTAATTTCTGCAAAACACGCTGCAGCGAGAGAAAAAGCCATGATTTGGTTGAATCATTTAACGACCTTTGGTCTTTTTGCAGTCACGATTGGCTTAATCGTGGGTTCTATCAAGTTTTTTATGGGATTATAGCCGATGAAATCCATTGACTTATTTTTTTCAAAATTATTTTGGCAGGTGGTTCCTTTTCCTTTAGTCGTTCTTTTAGTGGTTCTATTGGTTGTCTTATGGCGTTTTTGGTTGGTTGATTGGTGGAAAAAAGGCGGAATAAAACGAGTCGTGACAGCTTCTGTGACTTCTTTAGTCCTTTGTTTTGGAGTGATTGTGTTATTGGGCTTGTCTCCTCAATCTAAACTACCTTTTGGACAAAAAATTGAAGCCATTGAGATGGAGCAAGCAGAGATTAAAGAACAAAAACGGGTAAAAAAAGAGCAAGAAGAACGCGACAGAGAACTGATTAAAGAACTCTTAGAAGCGATCAACGTGGCGAATACGTTACGACCTCAAATGAATGAACTCGCTACCCAAACCATTACCACCGACTGGTTAGCAACGTACCGCGCTAAAATAAGTGAATTATCGAATAAAGAAGAAAGAGAATCGTACACAGAACGTTTTGATACCATTGAACGCCATTTTTATCCAGATAACTCATAGCGTCCTGTTCATTCAAGTTAATGTGTGCGTGAGAGCTAAATAAAGCTTGTTTAAGAAGGTTTCATTCTTTTTCTTTATAAATACCCGTTTACAAGTGAACGTTTGTTAAAAGCGCCTTTATTTGTCATTTAACAAGACAATGGTTCTATCTGCGAGCGACAGTCGAGCCTTATCCTTGCCGACCTGTTTTGAACTTGTTTTTATAAAAAGCTTTTTAAGCTTGCGGAGCAAGGTTTCCTTTTAAGGTTTTGTTCTTGATTTTAATTGGTTTTATGCGATAATAAAGGTACAAAAAGATATTTATGACAAAGCCAAAGACCAACGGGGGGCAACCCGCTGGTCTTTTTTTTCGTATTTTTTTATACGGGCAGACTAGCTGTCAGTTTTTTCCTTGGAATCTAGCCATTTAATTATGCCATGGGCAATGACATTAATCAGGACTCCAAGTAAGACGTCAAAAAGGATATTCACAACAAAGCCTCCTTCCTTGCTGAAGAGTTCAGCTTAAAAGATGACAGCTTTTTAAGTATATCAGTTTTTTAAAATTGAAAAAAATATTTTTTAAACA
>JAGQHW010000207.1 GCA_020431645.1 Carnobacterium sp.
ATATCTGATTTAGAATTTAACAAAATAGTTAAAGGTTTTCAGTAAATAATTATCAATAAAAAATACTGGTATGCGATTCACCAGCGTAAACAAGAAAATGAGTTTGTTGCATTGGAGGATATCGATTGGGATACTCTATAAAGTTAGCAAAATCAACAATGAAAGACCTTAAAAATTTAAAATCGGCTCATTTAGAGCAAAAATTTAAAGATATAATGGAAATTTTAAAAGAGAACCCGTTTCAAAATCCACCGCCTTATGAGAAGCTAGTTGGAAATTTAAAAGATAACTATTCCCGACGATTAAATATTCAACACCGAGTGGTTTACTCGGTTGATAATGACGCAAAAGAAGTCATTATTTGGTCGGCTTGGACGCACTACGAAAGATAGAAAACCACTTTTAAAAAAGTGAATTTCTATCTTTTTTTTATGTAATGAGCTTGTCTTTTTTCGGACCAACTACCGAAAAAAGACAGTGCATAAAGGGCCATTTTTTTCCGACGCCAACGACGAAAAAAACGGCTTGATCTTGCCAAAAAAAGAGACCGAAATGGACACATTTCCAGTCTCTTTTTTGGCTCAAAACGGCCACGTTTTGACCGGGTTTTCCAGGGGGATTGGGGGAGCAGCGCGTCCCCCAACAAGGTCGTTTGCGCCACGAAGTGGCTAGCAAACATAGAGCTTGCCAAACCCCTTAAAGAATAAAAGAGACAACAACCGGAAGCGTTCTGTCTCTCTTATTCTTTCTGAGCAACAGTGAAGAAAAACAGGGGGTGGGACGTTGAGCGAACGAGAGATTTTTGAGGACACTTCAGCTGAGAGAAACCCGAAGCGCAAAGAGCCGAAACAAATCAGCTTTCGAGTGAGCGAACCCGAATTTGCAACCTTTCAGCGGAGCGCTTCAAGGTTGCAAATGATCTTGATAAAAACATAAACTAAATGGTTAATATCAAATGCTGCAAAATTATATAAAATTATTTTTGTGAAAACCAAGATAAAAGTCCCTTTTTCTTGTTCTTCTGTTCGCTAAGTACCATTAGCTTATCCATCTTTTCTAATAATAACTTATTTTGTTCTTCATTTTCTTTTTTCAATAATTCGAATTGCTCTTTATAATCTTTATTTTCTTCAACAAGATTATCAATTTTATTGGATTGATCTTCAATCGTTACCATTAACTCTTTTAAAACTTTTATCGGTAAATTAGTTGCTGTTACGTCAGCTGATACGTCTGTTACGCTAGCTGTTATAGCTGATATGTCATTCGTAACAGACGTATCAGCTTGGTATAAAGCAAATGTTACTGCTTCTTGAACCGTTAAACCTTGTTCCCGTTTTAATCTTAAAATTTCTTCTAAAACAGATATTTGTTCTTCTAAAAGAAGCCTTTGTTTATTCGAATCACGTAAAAAATAATTTGGATCTTTTAATTCTTGTTCAATTAAAAGACAATATTTTCTTAAAGTAGGTTCTGCAATCTGTAATCTTTTAGCAACGATAGACGGCTTATAAAGTTCTGTCGTTTTCTCAGTAATATCTTTCATTGAGTAACCTCCTAAACTAAACTTTAATACTTAATTGAAACTAATGTTCATGCAATGCTTAACCACAGAAGTTAATTATCTCATGTAAGCAAAGTTAAGCAATTTATTTTTTGATTGGCTAAAGCCAATTGGTTGCAAGAAATCACTCGGTAACCGCTGCGCTCCACCTTCGCAATTTCTAGCAAATTTTCCTAATCCTCCTGATTAAGCAATCCAACTAAGTTATCCCGCCTAATTATCGGTTTAATCGTTGACAAAAGGCACTCGGACTGCTGACAGAGGGCTGATGTTTGTGGTGTTGAGCATAGTTGTACCCTAGTCTAGCTAATATCAGGTTTTGATCAATATTAGCTTGCTAGAGTACAACTATGTCTATTATGTATTTCTCGTTTTGACGTCAGGAGACGAAGCGGAGCCACTATCACATACTGTATCAGTTGGTATTGTTGTCTCAACACGCCTAAAACCCTCTTAAAATCTTCCCTAAGAGCTTTGTTTTAGGCTACCAGGCTTTCAGCCTAAGATTACCACCCCTGCCGTTAAATCGGTCGCAGTCACCATTCAGAACAACAGGGGATACAGTTACCCTATTTAGATGTTCCTAGCATTCCTTTATAGAATCGGCGAATGCTTAACCTGTCCCTTTAATTGCTGTCACGCATACAGTTTGTCCTCTGTATTTTTGTACGCAAAAAGACGATCAACGAAGCCTGCCTAAGAAGCCTCGTCAATCGTCCTCAAACGTTGACTTTTTTTCTGATTGTTATATACTATTACTAGTATACTAATCAAAAAAATGGACTTCGTAAGTAGTAGCTTACGTTGTCTTGAGTTATCGGGAACTTCCAATTCCTGATGACTCTTTTTTTGTATCTTTTTATATACGAATATTAAGTTGTTTTCAGTATAACGCTGTCAATTTTAAAAAGCA
>JAGQHW010000208.1 GCA_020431645.1 Carnobacterium sp.
CCTATGGCGAATCAATTAATCATTTTCCGCTAGTAGAACTCATTTTTTATAGTATAGACCAGACTTTTTTTTATTTTATCATTTGGTTAATTTTTCGAGTAACCTACTTAAGTTTTTTTAAAAAAGGGGAAAAAAGGAAAAGATTGTATCAAGAAATAAGTTTAAATGCATTTATTTTTTACATTATTTTATTAATACACCTGACAATTTTTCGAGAAGAACACAGTATTGGTAATGTAGAATTTAATATGCAACCCTTAAATACGATTAATTTGACGCCACTAACCCATACGTTAAAGTTAACTAAAGGAGTAACACTATTCGATTATTATTATAATTTTTATGGGAATATCTTATGGTTTGTACCGATGGGCTTTGCGGTAGCCTATTTTTTAAATAAGAAACCTTATTTTTTGAAAACACTTTTAATTGGTTTTTGTTTTTCTCTTTTTATTGAAATGATGCAATTCTTTCTTGGAACTGGGATTACAGATATTGATGATCTACTATTTAATACTATTGGGACGATAGTTGGTTTGATTTGTTTTATGATTTTTAAAAAAGTAGTTGAGTATGGTAAGAAAAAAAGAAAAAAGATTAGTTAAAGACTAAAGTATAAACTAAAAGGAGATTAACAGTAATGGAAAAATGTATGTTGAAAAGACGCGCAACAGAACGAGCACGAAAGGGGTATCCAATATTAGTGCTTGAAGATTTTGTCAAAGAGCCCAAATTACCAGAAGGATCATTGGTTCAATGTATTGATGAACACAAAAATTTTGTAGCTATCGCTTATTTAGCTAAACAAAACAAAGGTGACGGTTGGATTCTGACGACAAATCAAACAGAAATGATTAATCAGAACTTTTATAAAAGACTGCTTAAAGAAGCTTTAGATGAACGTTCAATTTTCAAATTGAATGAACAAACAACCGCTTATCGACTATTTAATGGTGAGGGCGATGGTTTAGGTGGATTGACGATTGATTTCTACGATGATTATTATGTCTTTTCGTGGTATAGCAAAGGAATTTATACTCACCGTGAGTTAATTCTAAAAGCCTTCAAAGAAGTAGTATTAGATAGTAAAGGGATCTATGAGAAAATCAGATTTGAGAGCAATACAAAACCTGAGACAGATTTAATATTTGGTAAGGCTGCTCCAGAGCCATTGATGATTTTAGAAAATGGGATCAGTTATGCAACCTATTTAGATGATGGATTAATGACCGGGATATTCTTAGATCAAAGAGATGTTAGACAGCGACTATTAGAAAAATATGCAATGGGTAAGACTGTTTTAAATACGTTTAGCTACACAGGAGCTTTCTCAGTAGCAGCAGCCTTAGGTGGAGCAGTTGAGACGACAAGTGTTGACTTGGCTAAACGTAGCTTACCTAAAACAGTGGAACAATTTGAAGTAAATAATTTAAAC
Source organism: Carnobacterium sp. (assembly GCA_020431645.1). Taxonomy (GTDB): domain Bacteria; phylum Bacillota; class Bacilli; order Lactobacillales; family Carnobacteriaceae; genus Carnobacterium_A. Next base: position 1,436 of record JAGQHW010000208.1, read on the forward strand.
GTAGACGATCAAACGATTCGCGTAATGGATGTTTTTGATTATTTTAAATACGCTATTCGTCATAAATTAGCTTTTGATGTTGTAGTTGTTGATCCGCCAAGTTTTGCTCGTTCGAAAAAACGGACATTTAGTGCTGCCAAAGACTATGCAAGTCTTTTAGAAGAAGTGATTCAAATTACAAAATCTAATGGCATAATTGTTGCCTCAACAAATGCAGCAAACGTAACAGCTGAAAAATTCAAAAGTTTTATTGAAGAGGCTTTTAAAAATCAAAATAAATCTTATACAATAGAAGAAACCTTTGCATTACCAGATGACTTTAAGATAAATCCAGAGTTTACTCAAGGCGATTACTTAAAAGTATGTATTATTCGAAAAAAATGAACGTTTGACAAAACACCAAGGATAAAGAAGGTAAAATCGGATGAAAAAAGGAAAACAACCTAAAACAAATGCTATTCGATTGCTAGATAAAGCCAAAATTGACTATAAACTACATGAGTATCCATGGAGCCAAAATTATTCAGATAGTCAAACTAGTTTAGAGCAACTAGATCCGACTAGACAAAAATTAGTTAAAACGATTGTAACAATTGGAGATAAAACAGGTGTGATGGTTGCTTGTATTCCAGGCAAGAGCGAAATTGATTTAAAAGCACTTGCAAAAGTTAGTGGAAATAAAAAAATAGAATTATTGCATTTAGAAGATTTAGAAAAAACAACGGGTTATATTCGTGGAGGTTGTTCGCCAATAGGAATGAAAAAACACTTTCCTGTTTATTTGTCTAAAGATATCCAAAACTTAGATACTATGATAGTATCTGCTGGAAGAAGAGGCTTTCAAGTTGAATTAGCGCCTCAAGATTTAAAAGAACTGGTTAAAGCTGAATTTGTAGCAATCGAAGCTTAAAAAAGAGACCCAGACAGTTTTTAGTTGTATAGTGACCCCCAAAAGTTGGACTTTTTCAGAGTAGAGAAATTCTACTCTGTTTTTTTTATTGTTTTTAAGCTGCT
>JAGQHW010000209.1 GCA_020431645.1 Carnobacterium sp.
GCACGTTTAGAACCTAAACGTTTAGATTGAGAATCACGACCGTTAGTTGTAGATCCGCCACCTTTTTTATGGGCAAATAATTGTAAATTCATTTTCAACATTTTAATTGCACCTCCTGTTTTTAATCTTAATTCAAGTTAATTTGACATATTCAGGATACTCTTCTACTATACTTTTTAAAGATAAAAGAAGGCTTTCCAAAAGGATTTGAGCAGTAATAAATTGTTTTCCATTGATTTCCAATGGTAATTCAACGTAAAGGTATCCACCTTCAACTTCATCATTTGTTTCAACTAAAGGAGTAAATTCTCCTAAAACAGATAAACTGTTAGTTGCTCCGATTGTTAAAGCTGATACACCTGCACAAACAATATCAGTTCCGTAAGCTCCTGATCCTGCATGCCCTGTAACTTCAAAAGAAACAATCTTATCTTCTTCATTCCGTTTAAAAAATGCATGAATCATTCACAAACACCACTTTCCTTATAGGTTGATTGCATTAATCATAACTTTTGTATAAGGTTGACGATGTCCTTGTTTACGATGTGAGTCTTTTCTACGTTTGTAGACAAAAGTTGTCACTTTCTTTTGACGACCATGTTTTTCAACTGTACCTTCAACGACAGCTCCATCAATAGTTGGAACACCAACTTTTGTTTCTTCGCCACCGACTAAGATAACTTCGTCAAATATAACTGTTTCACCAGCCTCAACATTTAATTTTTCAATGTAGATTGCTTGGCCTACTTCAACTTTAATTTGTTTTCCACCTGTTTTAATAATTGCGTACATTTATTCGCACCTCCTTATTAGACTTAGACTCGCCGTCGTGAGTGCCATTGCTGGACTTCTAAACTCATTCCCGCGCGGTTGTAGTTGTGGTGCTACACATTAACAACAGTAGTAGCATACCAAAAAGAGTCTTGCACGTCAATCAATAGTTTTATCTTTTGGTAAAAAATTTTCAGAAGAGAGACTTCTTGTACTAAATTTATCTGCAAACTCGATATCATGGGTAACAATTAATATACCCGTTCCTGTAGCAGCTATCACTTGCATCATTTCACCAACCCCATTTGAAGATTGTCGATCTAAAGCAGATGTTGGTTCATCAAAGCAGAGAATTTCTGGGTTCAACATCATTGCACGTGCAATTGCAGCTCTTTGTTGCTGTCCACCTGATAAGGTCTTGGGGTATGCATCCTTTTTATCTAAGATATTCATTTGTTTTAGCAAACTTCCAGCTTTTTCTGTAGCTTCTTTTATTGTCATCAGTTTTTTCTGAACAGGTGCTTCAAGACAATTTTGCAGGATTGTTAAGTTAGGAAATAACTGATAATCCTGAAAAACCATTCCAATTTTATTGCCATAACGGTTCCGTTCTTTCTTAGAAGTGTATTCAGCCTTACTCTCACTTGTTTTTTTATAAAGGAAATCATTGGTTATTGAGATAACACCTTTATCTAACTCTTCAAGATTATTCAATAACCTCATAAAAGTTGTTTTACCTGTTCCAGACTCACCTACTAAGGATATGATTTCACCATGATTTATATTAAAATCAAAATCATCAATTATTTTTATTTTATTAAATGTTTTTGTGATTCCTCGGGCCTTCAATATCATTTCATTCACTCCTTAAAAATCAATTTTCTTTTCAATAACAGCTAGAATAATGGTAATGATTCCTGTAATAAAAAGATAAATTACTCCAACCGCTACAAAAGGAAGCAATGAAGCATAAGTATTCGCTGCAATTTGACCCGCTCTTAGGAGCTCTCCTAAACCTAGTATATAAACTAGAGAGGTATCTTTTACTAATGATATTACTTCATTTCCAACAGAAGGGAGGACGGTACGTAGAACTTGTGGGATAATAATTCTTCTAAAACCTTGTACTCTTCCAATTCTTAAAACTTTAATGGCTTCAAACTGTCCTTGTGGGATAGATAAGATACCGCCTCTAAATATTTCAGCATAATAAGCTGTATAATTTAAAGCAAATGCAATAATAGCTGCTATAAATCGATCAAATGTAATTCCGACTAATGGTAAACCAAAAAATACAATCATTAATTGAAGCAGTAAAGGTGTGCCACGCATGGTATAAATATAAAGTTGAATAAGCCAAGAGACAAATTTTGGAGAATAAATTCTGAGACAAGCCACTAAAAATCCTAAGGGAATAGTTAAGAAAAAGATAATAAAAAATAATTGCATTGTTGTACCTAATCCATTTAGTAAAGCTGGCATGATAGTATTAATTAGTTCCATACTCTTCCTCTTTTCTTATAAAGATAGTTAAATAATATGTATTTTTACTAGCTTAGCCTTTTATAGTAATAGTGTTTAAAGAGGCTGGGACATAACTAGCTACTAATAAGAAAAAAGATTCCATTTATCAGTTTTGCTGATAAATAGAATCTT
>JAGQHW010000020.1 GCA_020431645.1 Carnobacterium sp.
ATATTAAAAAGGCCTTGTAGAAAAATCATGTAAGGCAAAACCTCCTTTTAGATGATGCACTTCATTATAACTTATTTTTCGTCAATATATGTTTAAAAATGGAACAATTTTTAAGTCTAATGAAAAAGTGTGTCTAAACAAGCTTGGTAACGATTACATTTTTATGCTTGTTAAAACATGTGCAAAAATTGACTAACTAGCAAAAAAACTGTAAAATATAGCTATTATGGAGTATTTGAAACCATTATATTATTTTAAAAATAACATTAATTTAAAATAAAAAATTATTTTATCCGTTACTTTTTAAAGGAGGAATTTTTACTAGTGAATAAACTAAAAAACTTATTAAATACTCGAATTGGATTCTTTTCGTTAGCTGTTATTTTATTTTGGGCAAAGACATACTTCGGCTACAAGCAAGAATTTTCTCTTGGTGTTACTGGTGCAATGCAACAATTTATTTTGTTCGTCAACCCGATAGCAACAATCCTGCTTTTCTTTTCTATCGCACTTTATTTTAAGAAAAGTAAAAAAGCTTATACCGTTTTATTTTTAGTGCATATTGTGATGAGTGCATTATTATTTGCTAATATTTTATACTACAGAGAATTTTCTGATTTTCTTGCAGTAACCACTATTTTTGGGGCAGGTAATGTCGCAGGAGGACTTGGAGCTAGTACGTTAGCTTTATTAAAAGCTCGTGATATTTTTTACTGGCTCGACCTTGTTATTCTGCTTGGTTTATTGGCTACAAAATCTATTAAGCTTGATGATCGTTTATACAAAAAACGTTCAGCAGTAGCAATGACAACTTTAGCCGTGACACTTTTTGCTGCAAACTTAGCTTTAGCAGAAAGCAATCGCCCGCAATTGTTAACCCGAACGTTCGACAGGAATTACATTGTTAAATACCTTGGAATCAACTTCTTTACTGCTTATGATGGCTACCAAACTGCTCAATCAAATCAGAATAAAGCGAATGCGGATGAATCAGATATGGATGCTGTCCTTTCTTATGTTGATGATCACTATGCTGAGCCTAATCCAGAAATGTTTGGAGTAGCCGAGGATAGGAACGTTATTTATCTTCATTTGGAAAGTTTCCAGCAATTCTTAGTTGATTACAAACTAGAAGATGAAAATGGCGAACTTCATGAAGTAACACCTTTTATTAACAGTATTTTCCGTGATCAACAAACGCAAAGCTTTACAAATATTTTCCACCAAGTAGGACAAGGTAAAACTGCAGACTCTGAAATGATATTAGAAAACTCATTGTTTGGATTGCCTCAGGGCGGAGCTTTTACTCAAGTTGGAGGAAGCAATACCTTTCAATCTGCTTATAATATTTTAGAATCTGAAAAAGGGTATACTAGTGCTGTCATGCATGGAAATGTTGGCTCGTTTTGGAATCGTGACAACACGTACAAACAAATGGGTGTTGATTATTTCTTTGATTCCTCTTATTACGACTTATCTGAAGGCAACACATTAGAGTATGGCTTGAAAGATAAATTATTCTTTAATGAATCTGCTAAATATTTAGAACAATTGCCTCAACCGTTTTATACTAAAATGATTTCTGTTTCAAACCACTTTCCTTATCCTTTAGATGAAGCAAACGTTGATTTCAAGCCAGCTCAAACAACAGATGAAACAGTTAATAATTATTTCGTAACTGCACATTATTTAGATCAAGCCGTTGAAGAATTCTTTAATTACTTGAAAGCTTCTGGATTATATGAAAATTCAATGATTATTCTTTATGGTGATCATTACGGTATCTCTAATTCAAGAAACAAAGCTCTAGCTCCATTACTTGGCGAAGATCCAGAAACTTGGAATGGGTATAATGATGATATGATGCAACGTATTCCATTGATGTACCATATCCCTGGAACGACAAATGGAAAGATAAATGAAGAATTTGGTGGACAAATTGATATGCTACCTACGATGATGCATTTATTGGGTATCCAGACGAAAGATAAAGTGATGATGGGAACGGACTTATTCTCAGCTGGACACGATCAAACCGTCGCATTTCGTAATGGAAATGTTGTCTCTCCCAAATATACACTTAATGGATCAGATATTTACGATACCGTTACTGGTCAACTAATTGAAGAACCTTCCCAAGCCATTCTTTTAGAACAAGAACAATTAAAAGAAGCTGTTTCTACTCAATTAAGTTTATCTGACAGTATTTTGCATAGCGATTTATTACGATTCTACACTCCAGCAGGACTAAATAAAATTGATCCTTCCTCTTATAGTTATCAAAATCAAATTGAGCGAATGACTCAGATTAACAATGAATCAGGAGATAAAGCAACGAGTCTTTACTACTTGAATGGCAATCGCTCAACAACTAACCTGTATCAAACAAACGCGCCAGAATTGACAGAATCAATAGATAGTGACGTTGAAACAACTAAATAAAAAAAGATGCGCATCAACATTTACTTGTTGGTACGCATCTTTTTTATTCTTTTTCTAGAGGGAATCTTAATGTAAAAACGGTCCCTTCTCCTTTTATACTTTCTACCGAAATTGTAGCCCCATGTAGATTCACTAATTGTTGAACAATCGCTAAACCTAAGCCAGATTCTCCATAAACAGTATTTTTCCTTGAAACGTCCGCTTTGAAGTATCTTTCCCAGATACTTTCAACTTCTTTAGGGTCAATACCTATTCCTGTATCTGATAATTTAATGACCGTTTGTCTTGCGTCCATCATCCCTATGAGCCTGATTTCGCCACACTGAGTAAACTGTATAGCATTTTGCGTAAGATTAACTATGATTTGAACAAAACGGTCGTAGTCGGCGTAAATTTCGATAGTTGGCGAACAATCTATCACTAATTTATTTTTTTCAATTGCTGCTTTTAATGAAAGTTGCTCGACAATCATTTCAAAGGTCTCTTTTAAATTAAACGTTTGTTTGTGTAAAAAAATTTGATTGGATCGAATTTTTTCATAATCTAAATTCTCATTAACAAGACGGATTAATCGTTTACTTTCGTTATGCATCAACTCTACACTACGTTTCTTTTGATTATCTGGAATCATATCATATTTCAATCCTTCTAATAATCCGTTTATAGTGGTTAAAGGTGTCCGCATTTCATGCGCGACATCTGCCATAAACTGTCTTCTACGATTTTCTTGATGTTCGATTTCTTCTTGAGAAGCTTTTAATGATTCTGCCATCAAATTAAAGTCTTCTGCTAAATCATCAAATTCATCTTTGTGGTTATTCTCTAAATGAATATCAAAGTTACCACTCGCAACGGTATGAGTAGCAGTCCTTAAACGATTGATCCGATTAACTTGGTACTTTGCAAATAACAAACTTAATAGAATAGCTCCAAGTGAAGAAAATAAAAAGGCTGTAAACAAATTATTTCTTAATGCTGTCAAAGTTGCTTCAATTCCACTAATGGGCGAACTGACCGCTACAAAACCTGAAAATATATTGCTATTTTTTGTAAAAAAAGGCAAATAGATAATCGCCAATTGGCGATCATTGCCATAAAAATCAGTTTGACGAGTAGTAAGCGATATTCGTTGCCCTTTCACTAGCTTTTCAAAGTCTTCTTTTGAGACACCACTTTTATAAGTTTTAACGGTTTCTGGATAAATCATCAAATCATCACTGTTAAATACTGTCAGTGTTACTTCTTGATTTTTTAAAATTAATTGACCTGTATCTAGTTGATTTTTTTGTAAATCACCAGATACCAGAGCTTGGGCATATCCATATAATTGTGTTTCAGTATTTTTATAGGTTGTATTTTTAGAAAACTGTAAGAACGAAAAACCCATGATAATGAGCATCACTATAATAACAATAAAAAAAGCAGCAACTTGTTGATAAAAATAGTTGAATTTCATCATCTATTCAACCTCAGTATCGTCAAACTTATAACCCACTCCCCAGACCGTTTGAATAACCTGTGGACCTGTTTTATCAATTTTTTGTCTTAACTTCTTGATGTGTGCATCCACTGTTCGTTCATCTCCAAAATACTCGTAATCCCATATCAGCGTTAAGAGCTGTTCTCTTGAGAAGACTTGTTTAGGATTTTTAGATAATGTATACAGTAAATCAAATTCTTTAGGAGTAAGACTTTCAATTTCTTTATCGTACAACAAAGCTTCTCGTGTCTTTTTATTTATTTTCAAATGTTTTGTTGTTATTTCATAAGTTTTTTCTACTCCATTAGACTTTTCTATTGATAAATTAGCACGTCTAGTTAACGCTTTGATGCGTGCGATTAAGGTCAACGGACTAAATGGTTTGGTGACATAGTCATCTGCACCTATCTCTAAGCCAATCACCTGATCGCTTTCTGAATCTTTTGCAGTCAACATAATAATAGGAATTTTCTCGTTTACTTTTCTAATTTCACGACAGATTTGCATCCCATCCATACTGGGTAAATTTAAGTCAAGAATGACTAAATCCCATTGCTGGTTCTCTTCAAGAAAAATAGTCAATCCTTCTTTCCCATCATGAATAAATAGTGAATCCCATTGTTCTTTTTGAAAGAACATTTCCATCATTTCACAAACAGATGAGTTGTCTTCAATCATCATTATTTTCATCGTATCCCTCTTTTCCCTTACCTTTTCCTTCTAACTTAGTATACACTTATTTTCAGTACAACTGAATAGTGGACTATTTTTAGTTAGCGATTAAAATTAATAAGAAAAAAGAGTAAAAGTTACTTTTTTATAATAAAAGGATGTACTTTTAATAAACCGTCATTTGTTCCGTTTCATCATTAGTGATAGTCGCTGTATTCTTTTTTCCTTGCAAAAAATCAATTTCAGTTACCACCATTTCTATTACGAAAACGGTTTCCTCTTCTTTATTCTGATATGTTCTTGATTGGATATGACCAGTAACTCCAATCAAATCACCTTTTTCGCAGTAGTCTTGAATTAATTTAGCTATCTGTCCCCAAGCTACTATGGGAATGAAATCAGCTTGCTGTCCCTGATCGTGTTTAAATTTTCTTTTAACCGCTATCGAATTATTTAAAACAACTTTCCCTTCTCCTACTTCTTTTACTTCAATTTCTCTAACAATTCTGCCTATTAGATTTAGTTGATTCATCTTATTTCTCCTTTTCATTTAGTTTATTCACTTTAATTATCTGCTAAATAGTCATACTTTCGTTTTTTAATCTGCTCGTTTAAAAATAAAAAAAGAGAGTAGAAAAGATTAAAATCTTTTCTACTCTCTTTTTCATAATTTTAACCATTCGATTTTAACCATTAATGATAGTTGGTTTTATAAAATAACTAAAAATATGACTCCATGTTGACATTTCGAATATGGCGAAAGGATTCCCTTTCCCAATAATTCCGTATCCAACCATTGCTCCGAGAATCAAAGCAATCGCAACCACAACAATGACCAATAAAATTTTCAGTATAAATGTCCCCATCTGAGCGGTAATTTTCCCTTTTGTCATTGTGTCACCTCTTTTTATCATTTTTCTTAAAAACTAAATTTTTTCTTTGTCATATTCTCTAACAAAATTCCTGTTCCTAAAGCAACAGAATCTAAGGGCTGGTCTGCAATAAATACTGGGACTTTTAATTGTTCAGCAAAAAGTTGATCAACACCATCCAACATTGCTCCGCCACCAGTCAAAATAATTCCACGATCAATAATATCAGCAGACAACTCCGGAGGTGTTTGTTCAAGAACATCTTTAGCTTGTTGAACAAGCATCGCCATAGACTCAGCGGTTGCTTCTAAAATTTCAGCTGAGCTCAAAACGATTGTTCTTGGTAATCCACTCACCATATCGCGACCTCTAACATCCATTGTATCTTCTCTACGCCCTGGGAAAACTGTTCCTATTTCCATTTTAATGGATTCAGCAGTTCTTTCACCAATCATCAGTTTATATTTTTTCTTCACGTACTGAGTAATCTCATTATCCATACGGTTACCAGCTATTTTTAAAGAACGACTTGTTACGATTCCGCCCATTGAAAGAACAGCGATATCTGTTGTTCCTCCACCAATATCAATAACCATATTCCCACTTGGTTGAAAAATATCCATACCTGCTCCAATAGCAGCTACTTTTGGCTCTTCTTCAAGATAAACATTTTTCCCACCACTTTTTTCAGCAGCTTCGATAATGGCCTTTTGCTCAATTGCTGTAATATTTGTAGGACAGCAAATAAGGATGTTGGGTTTAGATAAAAATCCTTTTACATTTAATTTATTAATAAAGTGAGTCAACATTGCTTCAGTAATATCAAAATCAGCAATAACTCCTCCTTCTAAAGGACGAATTGCACGAATATTGCCTGGTGTACGTCCAACCATTAGATAAGCTTCTTCTCCAACTGCTAAAACACGATTTGTTTTAGTGTCTATTGCCACTACAGAAGGCTCATTTAAAACAATCCCTTTTCCTTTTACGTGAATCAATACATTTGCCGTACCTAAATCTATTCCTATATCTTTCGCCATTATTCTGTTCCCCTCTCAAACTCTTGTTACAACTAATTAAATTTCTTGTTTTGTCTCCCTGATTTACGATTATAGCATGTTTTTAATTAATCGGAAACGTTCAGTCAAAAAATAAATTTTATTCATTCATCGTTTATTTTCTATTTGATTTACTTTAAAAAAAGTTAGAATAATGACCTATTAAGGTAGTATACTCTAACTTTTATAGTTGTTAATCAAATAATGAACTTAACTCTTTATCTTGTAAAAGCGATGTAGTCGTTTCATTAATTCGTTCAATATCAGCACCTAATGCTTGTAATTTTTTGTGGAACATATAGTAACCACGATCTAGGTGTTCTAAATGAGTCACACGTGTAAAACCTTCCGCAACCATCCCTGCAATAATTAATGCAGCCGCTGCTCTTAAGTCTGTTGCAGCTACTTGGGCTCCTTGTAATTTAGCTGGACCATAGATAACTAACGTCTGATTTTCTATCTTAAACTCGCCATTCATACGACGTAATTCTTCCATATGCATGTAGCGATTTTCAAATACAGTTTCTTTCATTGTGCTTGTGCCTTCACTCATAGCCTGTGCTATTGTGATTTGTGCTTGCATGTCTGTCGGGAAACCTGGATGGGGCATTGTCTTAACATCTATTGATTTTAACTTATCTGGACCAATAACTCTTAATCCATTTCTTTCTTCAATAAAAGAAACACCCATTTCTGTTAATTTAGAAATTAAAGGCTTATTGTGTTCTGCAACAGCATCTTCGATTAAAACATTTCCTTTTGTGACAGCTGCAGCTATCATAAATGTTCCAGCTTCAATACGATCTGGAATGATACTATGGTTCGTTCCAACTAATTCTTGAACACCTTCGATACGGATGGTTTCTGTTCCTGCTCCAACAACTTTAGCACCCATACGATTTAAGAAATTAGCTAAATCAACAATTTCAGGTTCTCTCGCTACGTTTTCAATAGTCGTTGTACCCTCTGCTAATGTAGCAGCCATCATAATATTTTGAGTTGCTCCCACACTTGGAAAATCTAGATAGATATGAGCACCAATTAATTTATCTGCAAAAGCTTCGATGTAGCCATTTTCAATATGTACTTCGGCTCCCATTGCTTCAAATCCCTTTAAATGTAACTCAATTGGGCGTGTGCCAATTGCACAACCTCCAGGTAAAGCTACTTTAGCATGGCCTAGACGTGCTAATAAAGGCCCCATTACTACAATAGATGCTCTCATTTTGCTGACATATTCAAATGGTGCTTCAAACGTAATTTCTCCTGAAGCATCTAGGGTGATTTCTTTATTGGTTTCATTAAAGTTTACGGTTAGGTTTAAGTGGTGCAAGACTTCATTTATTGTAAAAACATCTGACAGGATTGGCACATTAGTTAATTTGCTTTTACCTTTACTGGCTAGGATGGTCGCTGCTAAAATGGGTAAAACAGCATTTTTTGCGCCTTCTACTTTTACTGTTCCTTCGAGACGCTTACCGCCACGAACAATCATTTTCTCCATGATTATATACCTCCGAAATTCCTGTGCAAAACATCTCTGCTCGTTGCTATAAAAGTTTACAGCAATCCACGACATTATAGCATACATTTGTTGTAAGTTTCAAACACTACATTTATTACTCAAAACAAAAAGATTAAATTTCTAGACATTAAGATGAATTCAATAAAAAACGAGCTTACTAAATAACCAATTGCGATAGAAAAAAATAGATAAAGTAAGCGAGCTTGTTGAATGTGATTTTTTTTAATCCATTTTTCAATTAATAATCCTTTTAATGCCCAAAAAGTTAACACTATGAATAAAACGTGTGAAATGAGACTAATTAAGGCTTGCGTACCTAAAAAATTCATTTTATTTTTACTCCTTTTATAATTATTATTTTAACACACTCTTTTTCCAAAAAGAAATTTTGCCGTTTAAGAGACGTTTAACATGATAGGTTTATTTTTAATTAGGTAAAATAAAAAACTCTCAGTAAAAACTGAAAGTTTTTTATTTTATAATTTCTTATGTTTAGAAACAGAAATACGATTAATTGCTTTACGCAATGAAATTTCTGCCCTTCTTTGTTGTTTGCTGTTATGAACGGCTTCTTGTTTACTCAATATTTCCTCAGCTCGTTGCTTAGCGGTGAAGGCACGTTCGACATCAATATCTCGCGCTCTCTCGGCGCTATCAGCTATAATTGAACAGACATTGTCTCTCATTTCCATTATTCCGCCATTAACTGCTATCACGTTTTCTTCATCAATCGATACACGTTCAATTCGGACACCATCGATTGTTAAAGGAACAATAATAGGTGTATGACCAGGAAGAATACCTAATTGTCCATCAATTGATTTGACAATCACACGACTTGCGCGATGATCGTAAACAATACCAGATGGAGTCACAATTTGTACTTGTATATCCGCCATTAGAGTCGTCCTCCTTTACTAGTAACCAGATGCTTTAGCTTTTTCTTCTACTTCTTCGATGCGTCCTACATTACGGAAAGCATCTTCTGGTAAATGATCGTAGCGTCCTTCTAGGATTCCTTTAAAACCTCTTATTGTTTCTGAAACAGGCACGTATGATCCAGGTATACCTGTAAAAGCCTCTGCTACGTGGAAGTTTTGTGATAAAAAGAATTGAATGCGACGCGCACGTGAGACCGTAATTTTCTCGCTATCCGATAACTCATCCATTCCTAGAATGGCAATAATATCTTGTAACTCACGGTAACGCTGTAAAAGATGTTGAACTTCAGTAGCAATTTGATAGTGTTCTTCTCCAACAATTTCAGGTGCAAGTGCACTTGATGTTGAAGCTAACGGATCAACTGCAGGATAAATCCCTTGTTCAGTTAATTTACGTTCTAAGTTGGTTGTCGCATCTAAGTGAGCAAAAACAGTTGCCGGAGCCGGGTCTGTATAGTCGTCGGCTGGAACATAAATGGCTTGAATAGATGTGATAGACCCTTTGTTTGTTGAGGTAATTCGTTCTTGTAATTGACCCATTTCAGTAGCTAATGTTGGTTGATACCCAACTGCTGAAGGCATCCTACCAAGTAATGCCGAGACTTCAGAACCCGCTTGAGTAAATCGGAAAATATTGTCAATAAATAACAAAACATCTTGTCCTGCTTCATCACGGAAATATTCCGCAATCGTCAGACCCGTTAAAGCTACACGCATTCTTGCACCTGGTGGTTCATTCATTTGACCAAAAACCATCGCTGTTCTTTCGATTACGCCAGATTCTTGCATCTCAAAATACAAGTCATTTCCTTCACGTGTACGTTCTCCAACGCCAGCAAACACTGAAATGCCACCATGTTCTTCAGCAATATTATGGATTAACTCTTGGATTAAAACGGTTTTACCTACCCCGGCTCCTCCGAATAATCCGATTTTACCACCTTTCAAATAAGGAGCTAATAAATCAATGACTTTAATACCTGTTTCAAGAATGGACGTATTGCTACTCAACTCATCAAAAGAAGGCGCAAAGCGGTGAATAGGATCACGACGAACATCGTCTCCAAATGGCTCTTTCAAGTCAATTGTTTCTCCTAGAACATTAAACATCCGTCCTAGTGTCTCTTCACCAACAGGAACACTAATGGATCCTCCCGTATCGGTTACTAGCATCCCTCTTTGTAAGCCATCTGTTGACTCCATTGCAATCGTTCTAAGTACCCCATTACCTAATTGTAATGCAACTTCTAAAACGACTGTATTTTCTTTTCTTGAATCTTGTTCTTCATTGCCCGTTTTAGTTTTTCTTACGATTAAAGCATGATTGATTTCTGGAATTTCTTTATTTACAGGAAATTCTACATCGACAACCGGACCGATAACTTGAACAATTTGACCAGTACTCATTCGTTTCCCTCCATTCATTACGTTTATAATAGTGCGGATGATCCACCTATAATTTCAGTAATTTCTTCTGTAATAGCAGCCTGGCGAGCTCTGTTATAGTGTACCGTTAAATCGTCAATAATATCTTTGGCATTATCGGTTGCACCTTTCATAGCCGTCATACGGGCTGCATGTTCAGCAGCTTTAGCATCTAGAATAGCGCCATAAATCAAACTTTCTGCATATTGAGGCAATAAAATATCTAGAATTTCTTCCTTTGATGGCTCGTATAAATAATCACTCTCGTATTCAACTTTTTCTGTTGGGTCAAGATCATTCAGTGGCAACATCTTATCTGCACGGTACTCAAAACTAATCGTGTTAATATGATGATTGTAGCAAACATATAATTCATCAAATATCGCATTTTTATACATTTCTGTTGCTGTTCGAGCGATTCCTCGAACTTCATCAAACGTTGGATGATCACTGATGTCATTTAGCTCATAAGCCACATTCATTCCTCTTGATTTAAAGAAATCCCCAGCAGTACTTCCAACAGCCATAAAGATGTATTCATCGGGTGAACTATGGTCTTTTTGGATCATATCAATAGTAGCCTTGATGACAGAGCTATTGTACCCGCCAGCTAAACCTTTATCAGAACTGATTACGATGTAGCCTGTTCTTTTTACAGGACGCTCAATTAACATATCATGAAAATCAATATTAGAAGGAGAATTCGTGCCGATCAATGCACTATCTTCAATGACAGCTAATTGAGTATGTGCTAAATGAGTAACAATTTCTCTAATTTTATTGGCATAGATTTGGAAGCCTTTTGCTTTTTTTTCAGCTTTTGATAATTTAGCACCTGAAACCATTTGCATAGCATTAGTGATTTGACTCGTCTTTTTAGTTGAGGCAATTTTTTTTGTAATATCATTTAATGATTCTGCCATTCCTTTTCACCGCCTTTACATCGTTTCTGGAATGTAAGCTGCACTATCAGATTCAACTATACTTGTAAAAAAGTTGTCTTTGAATTCATTAATAACAGCATCTAATTTCTCGCTATCTGGTAATTCTTTTGTTTCATTTATTTCAAGAATAATATCTTGGTGTTGGTTATCAACATAATCGTAAAATTCTCTTTCAAATCTTCCTAATTCGTTCGTACGAACCGTATCTAAGAGACCATGCGTTAACGCATAAAAAATTAATACTTGTTTTTCTACACTAATAACTTCATGCAAACCTTGTTTCAAAACTTCTACTGTACGATGTCCACGATTTAATTTTGCTTGAGTAGCCGCATCTAAATCTGAGCCAAACTGAGTAAAAGCTTCTAATTCACGAAAACTAGCTAAGTCTAAACGCAATGTTCCGGATACTTTTTTCATTGCTTTGATTTGGGCTGCTCCACCTACACGGGAAACAGATAAACCGGCTGCAATAGCTGGTCTTACACCTGAGTGAAAGAGATCACTCTCTAAGAAAATTTGGCCGTCTGTAATCGAAATAACGTTTGTTGGGATGTATGCGGAAATATCACCTGCTTGTGTCTCAACAATTGGAAGAGCTGTAATAGAGCCGCCTCCTAATTTATCATTTAACTTAGCTGCACGTTCTAACATCCGTGAGTGCAAATAAAACACATCTCCTGGGTAGGCTTCTCTACCTGGCGGACGGCGAAGTAATAAGGATAACTCACGATAAGCGGCGGCTTGCTTAGTTAAATCATCAAAGATAATTAATACATGTTTTCCAGCATACATAAATTCTTCAGCCATTGCTAATCCTGCATAGGGAGCAATATATAAGAGTGGTGCTGGTTGTGAAGCACTAGCAGTTAAGACAATCGTGTAATCCATCGCACCGTGTTTTTTTAATGTTTCTGTTTGTGAACGAACTGTTGATTCTTTTTGCCCAATAGCCACATAAATACAAATGGTATCTTTTCCTTTTTGATTGATAATTGTATCAATACAAAGACTTGTTTTCCCTGTTTTTCTATCCCCAATAACAAGTTCACGTTGGCCGCGACCTACTGGTACTAATGCATCTATAGCTTTAATTCCTGTTTGTAACGGTTCAAAAACAGATTGACGATCCATTACTCCTGGAGCAGGATTTTCAACAGGACGTGTTTTAGTCGTGTGGATTTCTCCCATGCCGTCTACAGGCTGTCCTAGCGAATTAACGACTCGCCCAATCATGGCTTCTCCGACAGGTACTTCCATAATACGTCCTGTCCGTTTAACTGTGTCTCCTTCAACTATCCCGTCAAAGTGACCTAAAATAATGATTCCGACATCATTTGTCTCTAAGTTTTGAGCCATTCCATAGACGCCGTTAGAAAATTCAAGTAGTTCTCCGGCCATTGCATTCTCTAATCCATAAGCTCGAGCAATCCCATCTCCGACGTAACTTACCGTTCCAACCTCATCTACAATCAACTCACTGCTGAAACCTTCAATTTGTTGCTTAATAAGCTTACTGATCTCTTCAGCTTTTAACCCCATAAATTTTCACCTCTTCAACTTTTTCTTTTTAAGCTATTTAATCATTTGTTTTTCTAGTTTTTCTAAGTTCGTTCGGATACTGCCATCAAAAACAGTGTTTTCAATTTCTACTATGACTCCACCGATAACTGAGCGGTCTTGAATTTTATTTAACAATATTTTTTTTGCGTTAAATCGTTTGCTAAATACTTCTTTTAATTTTTCTTCTTGTGCTTTTTGAAGCGGAACAGCAGTTGTTACTTTAGCTATTACCGTACGATTTTCATGATCATGCAATAGTTCATATTCATGAATAATAGACAACATTTTATTCATTTGACGGAAATCATAAATCGTTTGTACAAATTGTTGCACATCAGGAATAAAATTCTCTGTCATTTCTGATAATATTTTTTCTTTATCTGTTTGTACAACATCACGATTATTAAAAAAATCGCTTAAGTTTGAATTGCCGTAATAAATTTGACGAACATCCATAAGATTATCAAAAACAATATCTTCTGTATTGTTTTCAATCGCATTGTAATAAAAAGCTTTCGCTAATTGGCTTGGATTCATATTACTATTTAATCTCATTTGTATCAGACAACCTTTCAAGGTACTTATCAATCAGTTGTGCATGCCCTTCATTTGTTAATTCCTTGCTGATTAGTTTTTCAGCAATCTGGATAGACAGCAGACTTACATCATTACGAACACTTGCCATTGCCATTTGACGTTCACTTTCAATTTCTTTTTTGGCATCTTTTTTTAATCGCGTAGCTTCGTGTCTTGCTGCATCTAACAATTCTTTTTCCGCACTCTCAGCAGAAACCTTGGCTTTATTTAAAATAGTAGCCGCTTCAGCTCTTGTCTTATCTAACTTTTCTTGGCGTTCTGCAGCTAGGCGTTCAGCCTCGTTTTTTGCAATTTCAGCATTTTCTATGTTACTTGCAATAGTCTGCTCACGTTGGTCCATAATATTCATCAACGGTTTCCATGCAAATTTCTTTAATAAAACCATCAATAATAAAAACGATACTAGTACAACAATTGTATCTCCTGCAGTTGTTGCTCCTAAAACTAACTGTTTGAACATTAATTTCACTTCCTTATCCTATTCAGAGTAACCTATCGCGAAAAAAGCAGAGACGCCTTCGCTACCTCTACCTCTTACCATTTTATTTAACTGATACTTTAGTCATTTTTTGCTTTATTAGCTAAATACTAGAATAAAGGCGATAACAACTGCCATGATAGGAATAGCCTCAACCAAACCAACACCGATATACATTAATGTTTGTAATTCATTTTTCATTTCTGGTTGACGTGCAATAGACTCGATTGTTTTTGCTATTACTTTACTTGATCCAAACGCTGCACCGATTGCTGCTCCCGCGATTGCTATTGCTGCTCCTAATAAACCCATAATAATTTCCTCCTAATTTTTAGCTCATTGCTTTTTTCTTATTTTTTATTCGTGTTCGACTTTATGAGAGATATACACCATTGTTAAGGTTGTAAATACGAAAGCTTGGATGCTTCCAATAAATATAGAGAAGCCTTGCCATACCATTTGTAACGGTATCCCGACAATCCAAGTAAAGATGCCATAACTTTGTGCCAAGGTAGCAATTAAGCCTATCAAAATTTCTCCGGCATAAATATTACCATATAGTCGTAAAGCTAGTGTTAATGTGTTTGTAAATTCTTCAAATAGTTTTATTGGCAATAAAAAAGGGACTGGTCGAATAAAACTATTCATGAAATAATTTTTAAATCCTTGTTCTCTTACACCAAAGTAGTTAGACAGAATGATAATCATAAAAGCTAAAGCTAATGTAACGATTGGATCAGCTGTTGGGCTCTTCCATAGCTGCTGGCCGTTCACATTTAAAACTAATGGTAGTCCCATCATATTCGAGACAAATACAAACATAATCAAAGTGAAACCTAATAGGCCAAACTTATCTCCTTGTTCTTTAGACATCGAACTAGAGATGATACCCTTAACAAAGTCAACTACCCACTCGATAAAATTTTGTTTACCAGTTGGTTTAATTTTCATATTTCTAGTACATATAAAAGCGATTAAAAAGACAATGACACAGGCCATAACAGTCGTGATCATGTTTATTACATTAAAACTCAGACCAAATAAATACAGTATTGGAGATTCATGTTCCACAACGTTCACCTCTTTTCCACGTTTGATTTATTATCTTTTTTTGCAACAAAACCTGCTAGCTTAAAATCGGAATAATTTTTCTCAATTTTCAAAGCTCAATAGTAATTCTACCACACTATTTGATTTCTCTCGCAACATAAGACAAGTTTTTTATGTCTATTGTTTTATTAGCGACGATGAAATTCTTCCTATTAAAAGGATAAGTAGAGCTTTATTAGTTATTTTTCGTTTAGGCTTGTTAACAGATGCTATCTTACCACCATTTAGTTTGAATTACAAAATATTATAAAATCTTTTTTTGATTTTTTAGAGTATTTTTTTATAATGCGTTTTCTTTCATACTTGAAGTACTTTTTATTTTGCGAAAATAAAAAAACACTTCAAGAATGAACTTATAGGAAAGTTCTATTTTGAAGTGTTTTTTTCAAACATTTTTTTCTAGTCGGTAGAATTTCATTTCTCTTTCAGAGCTGAACAGAGTTCTCAACATCTTGATTTTAATTGAGCTTTGAACTCTAGCTCCTTGGATAAATTCAATTGTATCCTCGAGGCTCTTAGCCTCTTAGCCTCTTGCGATAATTTTTCATTTCTCTCTCAGAGCTGAACAGGTTTCTCAGCATCTTGATTTTATAATGTACCAAATAGGCGGTCGCCTGCGTCTCCTAAACCAGGTAGGATATAACTATTCTTATCTAATTTCTCATCAAGCGCTGCTGTATAGATATCAACATCTGGATGTGCTTCTTTTAGTGCTTCTACGCCTTCTGGTGCTGCTACAATACAAACAAATTTAATTGAGCTTGCACCACGTTTTTTTAATGCATCAATGGCTGTAATAGCTGAAACACCTGTTGCTAACATTGGATCAACAACTAATAATTGGCGATCTTTAATATCTGAAGGTAATTTGATAAAGTATTCAACTGCTTCTAGTGTTTCATGGTCTCTGTACATTCCAACATGTCCAACTTTTGCTGCTGGAATTAAATCTAATATTCCATCAACCATTCCTAAACCTGCTCTTAAGATAGGTATGATAGCAACCTTTTTCCCTGCTAGTTGTTTTTGAGTCGTTTTAATTAAAGGCGTTTCGATTTCAACATCTTGCAAAGGCATGTCTCTTGAGACTTCATATGCCATCAAACGTGCAATTTCATTCACGGCTTCTCTAAAATCTTTTGTTCCTGTATTCTTGTCGCGAAGAATTGTAACCTTGTGTTGAATCAATGGATGATCTATCAGATGAAATTTTCCCATAATCTTCAGCCCTCATTTTCTTTAGATTTCAAACAATTCTATTGTAAAGGAAATTCTGTTTAAAGGCTAGAAGTTTTATTTAAATCTCTTTCTTTTATTCAAAAATTGCCCTTTTTTGTTTCGCTCCTAACCCGGTTAGCCTACAGTAACTATTACGGATTTCAAGTGGATTAGACACTTTGTTTTTCATTTTTTTAATCTTACTAATTTTAGATAGTAAAAACAGCTATAGGATAATCGCTAGATATCTTATAGCTGCTTTGTTGTTTTCAGCAAAATGGATTATGTGCTCCATGCTTTACATTTAAGCTACCCTTAATCGTCCTAACCTGCCATTAATAGAGTGGGTTTTTTTGGGTCAGTTTCAGTACTTCTTGTTTGATTGCTAGGCGTTTTTCTGGATGATCTTTTGCTTGTAGAGTTGCTACGATTAGTTCTGCTACTTTTTTTGAATCGTCTTCATCAAAGCCACGTGTCGTAATTGCAGGTGTTCCGATACGGATACCGCTTGTTTTGAAAGGGCTCAATGTTTCGAATGGAATGGTATTTTTATTCACAGTAATCCCCACGTCATCTAATAGATTTTCTGCTTCTTTTCCATTTAAACCAAATTGTGTTACTTCTAACAACAATAGATGGTTATCTGTCCCTTCACTGATTAAATGACCGACTGATGCGTTAAAAATATCTTCCATTGCTTTAGCATTTTTTATAATTTGAGCTGCATAATCTTTAAATTCTGGCATCATCGCCTCTTTAAAAGCAACTGCTTTTCCAGCAATGACATGCTCTAACGGACCACCTTGGATGCCTGGGAAAATAGCACTATTGATTGCTTTACCGTATTGTTCTTTTGCTAAAATTAATCCACCACGCGGGCCACGCAATGTTTTATGTGTGGTTGAAGTGACGACGTCCGCATATGGAACTGGATTTTGGTGCAGCCCAGCAGCAATTAAACCTGCAATATGAGCCATATCGACCATTAAATAAGCGCCAACTTCATCTGCGATTTTTTTGAATAAAGAAAAATCAATTTCTCTTGAGTAGGCACTTCCACCAGCAATAATCATTTTCGGATTATGCTTCAAAGCTTGACTTCTAACTTCATCGTAATCTAGTCGCTTATTTTGCTTATCGACTCCATACGCAACAAAGTTGTACGTTCTTCCACTAAAATTGACAGACGAACCATGTGTCAAATGTCCTCCGTGTGTTAAATCCATTCCTAAAACGGTATCTCCAGGTTTTAAAAAGGCATTAAAAACGGCCATGTTAGCTCCTGAACCAGAATGTGGTTGGACATTTGCGTACTCTGCTCCAAAGAGTTCTTTAGCTCGCTCAATCGCTAAATTTTCAATGACATCAATGTACTCACAACCACCATAGTATCTCTTTCCTGGATATCCTTCAGCATATTTATTTGTTAGAATACTCCCTTGTGCTGCAAGGACTGCTTTTGAGACAAAATTTTCAGATGCAATTAATTCGATATTTTGCTCCTGACGTTCTTTTTCTTTATCAATTGCGTCAAATACTTCTTTATCAAATTCTCTAAAATCCATTTTTAACCCACATCCTTTAATAAATTAGATTCAGTATAGCATTTTTTACTGTTTTTTAGACTCTTTCTCTAAAAGTAATGGTTTCCTGCTGCTTTTTCTAAGCGATTCATATACGCTCCACCTATTCCTTTATAATCATAAGCTTCTGCTAAAATTAAAGTGACCGCTGTTTTCTCAAAAAAACGTAACCCAGCATAAAGTGCTTGAGCTGCTTGGGTCGTATCTTCTTTGTTTCCTAAAGAGAAGACTTCTGTTACCTTTTTTTTATAACAATTTACCCGATTTTCACTAGCCAACAAGCCAACTTTTTCTCCTGAATTTTTATAATATTCAATTGCTTTTCCCCACTTCTCCTCGTCGCCATCTATAATAATAACCGGTTCATTTGGCGCATAGTGGGTGTACTTCATACCTGGTGCCTTAGGACGCTCATCTTTTGAGATAAGGTGTTGATCTAAATAAACTTTTTCTACCACTAACTCTAGCTCTTCCTTTGTGATTGCTCCTGGTCTTAAGATTGTTGGCTCTTCAGGTTTTGTCATATCTAACACCGTCGATTCTAACCCTAACCCTGTTGCTCCACCATCTAATATACCTGCAATTTTCCCATGCAAGTCATGGTAAACATGCTCTGCTGTTGTCGGGCTAGGTTTACCTGAAGTATTTGCACTCGGTCCAACCAATGGAACACCTGCACCTTTTATTAAGGCTAGTGTTGCAGCATTATCAGGCATCCTCAAGGCAACACTCGTTAGACCTCCTGTTACAGTTTTAGAAAAAACTCCTGGTTTCATGTTAAATATCACTGTTAAAGGACCTGGCCAAAACTTAGCCATTAAGTCTTTTGCTTGCTTTGAAACGTCTATAACGTACTCTTCTACTTCTTCAATAGAAGCCACATGAACAATTAATGGATTATCACTTGGTCTTCCTTTTGCAGCGTAGACTTTTTTAACAGCCGCTTCATCCATGGCATTTGCTCCAAGTCCATAAACCGTTTCTGTCGGAAAAGAAATTAGTTCTCCTGCTTTCAAAAGGTTCGCTGCTTCTTTTAGTTCAGTTAATTGAAATAATTTGGTGTCCAATGAAACACCTCCATTAGTTAAATTTCATTACTTTGAATCTCGTTTTCCTTACAATTTCACTTTGAGTAATCGATCTTGTCCGCTCATGTCTTTTTCAATGATCACATCCGCTTTAGGGAAGGCCTTTTGAAAGAGAGTTTTTACTGCAAGTCCTTGTTTGAAACCAATTTCTAAATAGATTTGTCCGTCTGGTTTTAAAATTGCTGGCAATTCTTTCGCTAATCTTTGGTAAACAGCTAGTCCATTATTTTCAGCAAATAAAGCCAATTCAGGTTCATAGTTTAGTACGGAATCATCCATGTATTTTTTTTCATCTACACCAATATAGGGCGGATTTGAAATGACAACATCAAATTGCTCCTTTTTTACTGGTTCGGTTAAATCACCCAGTAGAAATCGGATAGCAGCTTGAAGATTTGCACCATTTTCCTTGGCTACTGCTAAAGCTTCCTTTGATAAGTCTATCGCTGTCACTTCATCTTGTTGACGTTTCTTTTTGATTGTGATTGCAATAACTCCCGTACCTGTTCCAATATCCAGTACTTTTAGAGATTTCTTAGGTTGTTCTTTTAAGAATTTATCGACTATCTCTTCTGTTTCAGGACGAGGAATTAAAGTGTCAGAAGTAACTTTGAATTTTTCATCGAAAAACCATTCATATCCTAGTAAATATTGTAATGGAATACCTGTACTGTACTCTTTGATGTCTTTAATCCACTGTTTTTTTATTTCTGGAGTAATAAACTGGTCTAGTTGTAGAATAAAATCTGTTTTTGACCACTCGAGACGTTCTCTTATCAGAATTTCGGCAGCATTTTTTTCTTGATTAGCAGCTTCTAAAAAAGAAGAAGCCCAATTTAGGACTTCTCGATAGGTTTCATTACTGGTCATTTTTCAGTTGCTCCATCTTTTCTGTTTGATCATGAAGCACTAGAGCATCAATAATCTCATCTAATTTGCCACCTAAAATTTGCTCTAATTTTTGAATCGTCAAGCCAATTCTATGATCCGTTACTCTGCTTTGAGGATAGTTATAGGTTCTGATTCTTTCTGAACGGTCTCCTGTTCCAATAGCAGATTTACGCTCGACATCAATCGCGTCTTGGGCTTGGGTTTCGATATGATTGTAAACACGAGCTCGTAAAACTTTCATCGCTTTTTCACGGTTTTGAATCTGCGAACGGCCATCTTGCATTGCTACTGCGATACCGGTTGGTAAATGAGTCAATCGTACAGCAGAGGCTGTTTTATTTACGTGTTGTCCACCAGCGCCACTTGCATGATAAATATCTACACGAATATCTTTATCAGCAAGGTTTAACTCTACTTCTTCTGCTTCCGGCATTACGACAACCGTTGCTGTTGAGGTATGAATTCGCCCTTGCGATTCAGTTGAAGGAACACGTTGAACACGGTGTGCACCATTTTCATATTTTAATTTTGAATACACATTCTCTCCTGAAATCATGATGGTGACTTCTTTATACCCACCAATTCCAGTAATGTTCGCATCCATCACTTCTGTTTTCCAACCTTGAGAGTCGGCATACTTCTGGTACATATTAAACAAGACTCCAGCGAATAATGCAGCTTCATCGCCACCAGCAGCTCCTCTAATTTCCATGATAATATTGCGGTCATCATTTTCATCTTTAGGTAACATTAGAATTTTCATGGCTTCTTCAATAGCTGTTTTCTCTTTCTTCAAATCTGATAACTCTTCTTTTGCCATCTCTGTCATCTCTGGATCAGAAGTTTCCGACAAAAGTTCTAAAGTATCTTCTATATCTGCCTCAACTTCTTTATAACGACGATAATTTTTTACTGTTTCACGCAGACTGGCTTCTTCTTTTGTTAATTTCATTAGGCGTTTTGTGTCGCTAACCACATCAGGATCGCTTAATAATTCATTTAGTTCTTCGTAACGTCCTTCAACGCTTGCTAGTCTATCAAACATACTGGTTGTCTCCTTTAATTTTTCGTTGTATTTCGCATAGATTTATCCTTAAATTTTGGGATAGAAAATACAATCGTGTTTTGACTTCACGTTAATTGGCTTACATCTTTTGTCATAATGGTGGATTAAAATAATGCTTACGACAAACAGGGAAATAACTTTCATTTCCACCTATTTGAATTTGTTCACCTGCATAGACAGGCTTGCCATCGATTAAGCGCATATTCATAATGGCTTTTCTATGACAATACCAACAAATCGTTTTCATCTCTTCAATCTTATCTGCATATAAAAGCAAATACTCTGATCCTTCAAACAATTCATTTTTAAAATCATTTTTTAAACCAAATGCCATTACTGGAATATCTAAGTCATCAACGATTTTAGCTAATTGTAGAATGTGTGTTTTATTTAAGAATTGTGATTCGTCTATTAAAACACACGCAGGAGTAAAATCAAGTTTTTTGACGGTTTCAAAGATATCTGTTTCATTAAAAATAGATATCCCTTCACGACGCAACCCAATTCGACTTGAAATAATACCTACTTCATCTCGGTCATCTAATCCACTTGTCATTATCACGACAGGTTTGTTTTGTTCTTCATAGTTATAGGCAACTTTTAAAATCTCAATAGTTTTACCACTATTCATTGCACCATATTTAAAAAAAAGCTGAGCCATAGTTTATATCCTCTTTTCTTTCATAGGGAATCTCTTTAAATTATACGGTAATTTCAATGATATTGCATTAAGTTTGTAAAAGAAAAAAATAAATTAACTGATTTTCATTCTAATTTTCCTTGTTTTTATTTTTTATTCCTCATTTTAGTCTGTGAATTTAGCGTAAAAGAGTTTTTTCTTATATAATAAGAGATGTTAAGAAAAATGAATAGCTTATCAAAAAAATTATGATAAAATAATTAATAGCATAAACAAATTATTTTATTTATTATTGGAGGAAGCTCAATTGAGTATACGCAACAATTTTGCCATCATGGCAGGAAAAACAACCAGATGGGGATTGCACACTTTTCTTAAAGGTGGAAGCAGTTATCCTGGAATGTTGAGCCAGAAATTGGATCCTACTGTCTTAGAGGCTTTATCTAAAGACTATGAGGTTGTTATCGTAACCGGCACAAACGGAAAGACGTTGACAACTGCTTTGACTTTTCAAGTTTTAAAACAAAAATACCCAGACATTATTACAAACTCAACTGGCGCTAATATGCTGCAAGGCATCATTTCAACTTTTTTAGAACACCATTCTTATAAAGATAGCTCAAAGAAAAAAGTTGCTATCTTAGAAGTAGACGAGGCTAGCTTGGTCCACGTTACAAAATACATTAAGCCAAAAGCCATTGTTTTTACAAATGTTTTTCGTGACCAAATGGATCGTTATGGTGAAATTTATACTACCTATCAATTAATGGTAGATGGCGCCGCTTTGGCACCTGATGCGTTGATTGTTAGCAATGGGGATGCTCCTATCTTCAATTCAAAAGAAACCGTTAATGAGCGTGTTTATTTTGGATTTGATCACCTACCTGATGGTGAAACACAAGCCCATTACAATACTGATGGCGTTCTTTGCCCTCATTGCCATGCTATTTTGAACTATAATTTTATTTCATATAGTAATTTAGGGAAATATTACTGTACAAACTGCGATTTTAAACGTCCTGAATTAACGTATCGTATGACAGATATTCTTAAGATGGACCACCAATCCTCTCTTTTTATCATTGATGGCGAAACGTTTGAGATAACGATTGGAGGTCAATACAATATTTATAACGCACTGGCTGCTTATAGTATTGGTCGAATTTTTGACGTTTCAGCGGATGATATTCGTGCTGGTTTCCAATCTGCTAAACGTGTTTTTGGACGTCAAGAAGTGATTCAAATTGGAGATAAAGAAATTACTGTGAATCTGGTTAAAAATCCAGTTGGACTTAATCAAGTGTTAGATATGATTGGCCGAGATCCTGAACCCTTTTCTTTAGTTTCTATTTTAAATGCCAATGCAGCCGATGGGACAGATATTAGTTGGATTTGGGATGCAAACTACGAGAGTATCTCGGAGATGACTGTCAAACAAGTGACTGTTAGTGGTGAACGAGTCAACGACATTAAAACTCGTTTAGAAGTTGCGGGTGTTTTGCCTGAAAACTTACAAGTTGTTCCTGCTATCACTGATTTAATTGAGAGTTTTAAAGCGGCCCCGACTAAAAAAATTCATGTTCTAGCCACTTATACAGCTATCTTGCAATTACGTAAGGAACTAGCTAACCAGAATTATATTGAGGGAGGCATGTAGTGTGATTGAATTAACTGTCTGTCATCTTTATGGCAACTTATTAAACACGTATGGAGATAATGGTAATTTATTGATGCTCAAACATCGTGCTAAACAGCGAGGCATTCAGTTCAATATTGAAATCATTAGCCTAAATCAATCCTTTGACCCCTCTAGGTATGATTTAGTTTTTTTTGGAGGCGGACAAGACTTTGAACAACGAATTGTCTCAAAGGACTTACAAATAAAAAAAGAGGCTATCTCAACTTACATTGAAAATGATGGGGTCATGGTAGGTATCTGTGGTGGATTCCAATTGTTAGGACATTATTATGTTGATGCAGCAGGAAATAAAATTGCTGGAGCTGGTGCAATTGACTATTACACATTAAATCAAGATCACAATCGCTTTATTGGAGACATTATCATCAAAAATGAAGAATTTAATGAAACGTACACTGGTTTCGAAAATCATAATGGCCGCACTTTTTTGGGTGATAAGGTCAAGCCTTTAGGTATTATTGAAAAAGGTCAAGGAAATAATGGAGAAGATAAAACTGAAGGTGCACATTACAAGCAAACATTTTGTTCTTACCTTCATGGACCACTTTTAGTACAAAACGTGACACTAACTGATCGTATTATTAAACAAGCTATGAAAAAACGATTCCCAAAACAAGCTGAAGACTTATTTGCTTAAATAAAAGAGGCTGAGACAAAAACTTGAAATAGAGAGTTTTTCACTAAAATAAAAATGATAAAAAGGCTTGAAATCAGTGTAAATTGATTTCAAGCCTTTTTAGTCTTAAATTTTTGTACCAGGCGTTGAAGCCATAATTTGTAATGAACCGTCAATTGACCAGTTGCTAATATCCGTTGTTAGTACAACGTTACTGCCCTTAGTTAATGGGAAACTACCTGACTCAACACTAAGAGTTCCTTCTCCTTCCAATACGCTAACTAATGTGTAAGGAGCTGTTGCATTAAATTCTGCTTTCCCTTTAATTTCCCATTGGAAAACGTTGAAGAAGTCTGTTCTTGCATAGGTAGTGATTTCTACATTTTCTAGCGTTTCAATCTGTTTCTCTTTTGTTGCATCAACGTGAGGAACGGTTGTTACGTCAATGGATTGTTGAATGTGCAGTTCTCTAAGATTTCCTGTGTCATCTTTACGATTGTAGTCGTATAAACGATACGTTGTGTCACTAGATTGTTGCGTTTCTAAAATCATAATCCCTGCTCCAATAGCATGAATCGTTCCACTTGGTACAAAGAAAAAGTCACCCTTTTTCACTTTGATCCGTTGCAACAAATCATCCCATCTGCCTTCATGGATCATCGTTTCTAACTCTTCTTTTGTTTTAGCATGATGGCCATAGACAATTTCTGCACCCTCTTTTGCATCCATAATATACCAACATTCTGTTTTTCCTAATTCGCCTTCATGTGCTAAGCCATAGGTATCGTCTGGGTGAACCTGTACAGATAAATCATCGTTTGCGTCCAGTACTTTTGTTAATAATGGAAAAACTTTTCCTTTAGCGCCACCAAAAAGTTCACGGTGCTTTTCCCATAATTGGTCTAGAGTCATGCCTTTGTATTGTCCATTTTTTATAGTACTTGGACCATTTGGATGTGCACTGATTGCCCAGTATTCTCCTACTTTATCACTTGGTAAATCATAACCGAATACCTCATGCAATGTCGTTCCGCCCCAAATTCTTTCTTTTAATACAGATTCTAAAAATAAAGGTTCATTCATCATTAAATTCCTCCTATAAGAATACTTCTTATTTATTTTACCATAGTTAAAAGTGATTTATGTTACTTTAATTATAAAAGCTAGCTTATTCTGCTTCCATTTCTGAAAAATACGTATTTATTAGATGATTTCTTTTTTCTAAATAAATGGCCGTATCACCTGTTGGATGTACTCTATTGGATAAAAAAATAAAGGCTTCTTTTTGATGACTATTCAACAGAATAAAGGTCCCCGTAAAACCAGTATGAAAGAGAGTATTCCCATCTTTTTTCGTAAGCAAATCCCAGCCTAATGAGCGATTTAAGGTTTTATTTGGTGTCTGATCTTTCGATAATGCTAAAATAGTTTCTTCATTTAAAATTCGAATTCCATCTAGGCTTCCTTTTTGGAGCATCATCTGGCTAAAACGAGTTACATCATGCAATGTAGAAAATAAACCAGCACTGCCACAGTGATCACCAAGTACTTGTGCTTTAGGATCATGGACTATCCCTCTAAGCATTCCTTGTTGAGGATGATTTTGAGTAGGTGCGCATTGAAAAGAATCAATTGGATGATAGGTTGAATCTGTTAAGTGCATTGGACCAAGAATTCGCTTTTCAAAAACTCTAACCAGTGCATCTTTTTCAATGGATTCTATAATATAACCCAATAGAATCATGTTAATGTCTGCATAAACGACCTTTTCTCCTATTGTCTTATCTGGTGCTATAGAGAATAGAGCTGCTTTCAATTCAGTAGCAGATAGCTTATTTCGATTAGGAATAAATCCGTTTAATGCAGAAGTATGCGTTAGTAAATGACGAATTGTAACCTTTTTTGATTTAAAAAGTGGCAAATAAGTATGAACAGAATCTTCTAGTCGCAATGTATTGGCTTCTATTAATTGCAAGATAACTGGTGTTGTGACCATCACTTTTGTTAGCGACGCAACGTCGTATTGCTGATTTTCTTGTATTGGTTCTTTTTCTGGATAAACGACTGCTAATCCTTCACGATAATAACTCTGCTGCCCATTTTTAATAAAAGCATAACTAGCGCCAGGTATAATGGCTTCTTCAATTAATTTTTGAATAGCTTCTCTTGTTTTTGGGTACATCGTCATTTTCCTTTCTACTAACCATCCACTCTTTTAACACACTACATCGAGTAGGAGGAGCCTCGCGGCTCCGACCTCTCACACCACCGTACGTACCGTTCGGTATACGGCGGTTCCATTTTATACTAAACATGTATTTTATTATAATGTTCCACACAAGAGACTAAGTCGAATTGGGCAAGTCTCTTGTTTGTGATAGTCGTTGTTAAAATCCAAGAATAAGCAATGCGTACAGCACCTTTACTAGAGTGACTATTTTTATAAGCGTCGTATTTATCCATCCCTAATTTTATTAAGTTCTTTCGACGATTATTAGCTGTTTTCCACTTGTGCCAGATACACATTCTGAGACGGACTCTTAAGTGAGAGTCTATTTTCATTAAAGTAGTTTTCATCGAACCCATTTTATAATAGTT
>JAGQHW010000210.1 GCA_020431645.1 Carnobacterium sp.
TCATCAAAGAGCTTCTCTATCGCTTCGTGTTCATACTTTAAACCAACTAAATTTTCTTCTACATCTGAAATTTCACCTAATCCGAAAAAATCTCCATAAATTCGTACATTTTTTATTCTTCCATTTTCTACATTTAATTGAAATTCGACTGATCCGATAGGGAAACGATGACGACGGATTAATTCGAATTTAGGCGACTTACCGTAATTCCAATCCCAATTCCCAAAATATTCTTCGGTGATTTTTTCAATTTCACCCCAATCTTGCTCTGTTAATTTATATTCTTTAATTGCTTCTTTTGAATCAACATCAAAGATTGTTACTAATAATTTATTTCGGAATTCTTTAGTTGTCATGTATTGATATTCTTCAGAAAGATAGGGACGAATATTTGTTACACGACTTCTAATTGATTTGATTCCTTTTGACTCGATTTTATCTTTTCTTACTTTTAATGCTCCTACAACTGCTTCGATGTCACTATCAAACATCAACGTGCCATGAGCTGTCATTCGGCCATTTTTCGAATACATCGCATTTCCGGAAAATTTTTGTCCATCGATCACTAAATCATTTCGCCCAATTAAAGCAGCACCCTCAACTCCCATTTTGTGTAAAGAATCAATAACAGGTTCTGTAAATTTTCCAAAGTCTCTAAAGGAATTTCCATCATCTTTTTTAATGAAACAAAAAGACAGATTTCCAAAATCATGATAAACTGCTCCACCACCCGATAAACGCCTTACAACATGGATGTGATTTTTTTCAACATATTCTGTATTTATTTCTTCAATCGTATTTTGATTCCTACCTATTATTATAGAAGGTTCATTAATATAAAAAAGCAACACTGGTTCATCTAACAAAACATGTTGCAATAAGAACGTTTCTATTGCTAAATTAACTCTCGGATCTGTTATTTCTTTCCCGTTACGCTCATTTGCAACATAATACATCATTTATTCCCCTTTTCTTTATAAACTAATTTCATCACTTTTTTAAATATGAATAACTAAATCTTTTTTTGCTAAAAGCACTTCAGTATCAGGAGACTCATTGACAGCTTGCGCTTTTAATAAGTCTAAATCTCCATGTTGAGGTAGATGAGTTAAAATTAATTTGGGTACTTTCGCTTCTCTAGCAATTCTAGCAACTTCAATCGAAGTCATATGAATACGATGATTCTCCATTCCTTCAAATAAATTCGTATCTGCTAATAAAACATCTGCATCTTGGCTAAATGGAATAAATTGTGGTAGATAACCTGAATCAGCTGTAAATATGAATACTTTCCCTGTTTTTACTTCTACTATTCTCATAGCGTAGCAAGGGACTGGATGAAGTGTCTTCATAAAAGTAAGTTGGAATGGGCCAATAGTTAATTCTTCGCATTCTGAGTAGGATACCCCTTTTGTTACCCGATCTACCGTCAAACGATTAAAGTTATCCAAATCTTCTTGATGACCATAAATAGGCAAAATAGATGCTCTCGTTTCATTATCATCTAGCCTTTTTAATTGTCTAGTATATTGTAAAACGCCTACATCTGCAATGTGATCTGCATGATAATGTGTCAAAAGCAAAGCGTCTAGCTCTAAAGGATCAAGATGCTTCTCGAGTGCAATTAAAGAAGCACTACCAGCATCAATTAATAGATGGAAATTATCTGATTCCAATAAATAAGAACTTGTTCCTTCATTTTTTGTGGGATAACCACCCCAATAACCTAGTATTGTTAATTGCATTTTCACACGCTCCTTTTAAATTTTTCTTATCATCATACAATATTCTCAGCTCATTTAAAATAAAAAAGCTTTTAAAAGTAAAAAAGCTTTCTTATTTAGATTTTTTTATTATCAAACCTACTAAATTATAAACAATTTTGTTTTTTTGCGTACTCTACAATTTGATTTCCAATAACATTAGCCTGCTGAATACAATGATTGATACCAAACCCATCTAAACCTTGACCAGCAATATAAATTCCAGGATAATCATCAAATAAAATTTGCTTAGCAAGAAGAATATTCTCTTGCTGGGTAACTGTAAACTGCGGAATAGCATCTGCCCAACGTTTGATAATTCTGAATAAAGGCTCTTTAGTAATCCCTAGAATAGTATTTAAATCTTTCAAAATAGACTGTTCAATTTCTTTATTGCTTAACGAGACTAACGCGTCTTCTCCACTACGACCAAAGTTAACTCCTATCAGAATATCTTCATCATCACTTAAGGTCGGCCACTTTTTATCTAAGAAAATAACTGATGTAACAAAAGAATCGTTTCTTCTTGGCGTAACAATCCCAAATCCTTCTGGTAGATTCCTAATATCTTTTTTTGAAAATCCAAAGACAATATAGCCAACAGAGGCCGTTTCGACATTACCAAAAACTCTACTTATTTCTGGATGA
>JAGQHW010000211.1 GCA_020431645.1 Carnobacterium sp.
TATTATTATTAGCTTTTTTAATTATAATGAAATGACTATGACTTAAAGATAATATATAATTACGTCATCTAATCAAATCAAGTATTGTATAATCAGAATTAACCATAAATGCTAATGGAAAAAAAGGAGATATAATTAATAAATTAGCATATTCAATAGTGATACGAGTTAAAACAACCAAGTATAAAATTAAAAATGAAATTGAAAAAATTTGAAAGACAACAGTTCCTATTTTATGATTAAAATAATGATAAATAAAAAACAAACATGCAAATAATTGGAACATTATTCCAAATCTGTTAGTAATATATTCCATATCTCTTGTAAAATTAACAAATACAAAAAAAAGTAGGGAAAACGAATAAAATTTTTTTGAGATTAAATCAAAATTATTACTCTTTAATCTATGGATTATTAAAGAAATTAGAAAGAATAGTGTAGTCCATCTAATATATGAATTTATTATCAATAACCTATTTTCTTGATTTTCAGAAATTCTGTCAAGATATTCTTCATTTGTATATCCTAAAATAATTTCATTAAATAATAGTTCATTTCCTAAGCTGATTTGTCTTAATAATGGTATCGCTATATCAGAATATAGAAAGGATAACATAATTAGAATATAGTACACAATATTCCTATTCCCAATAAATTGATAAAAAATAAATAAAAAAACAGCAATAATGAAGCTAAAATGGAAAAAAACCGATGAGAATATTATAATAAAATTTTGGATATTCTTTTGTTTAAAGTATCTATGCACTCCATATATAAATACCAATAATGCTGCATAATGCCTAAATGATAGTATTCTTGACGGCGGTATCAAAACTATAAAAAATATCAAGAATATTAAACTGATACTATTTCTATTTTGTAGATAAACACTTTTTAATAATTGAATATTTTTTAATAATAAATACCCTAAGATAATAGCTAGGGTCATAAAAAAAAATCTTGTATCAATAATAAATCTGGAAATAATAAAACTTATTATATCTAAAAAAATATCTTGCTTAGCACCATCAGTTGAATAAATACCCTTAGTTGTCTCTAAAAATTCATTAAATGAAAGTTGAGATATTTTATCAAAATTACTTGCATATCTTGAAGAATCGGATGCACTATTATAAATATAAGTATAACCAAAAAAACCAAAAAAAAGTATGAGCATGGTTTTAAAGTATTGACTTCCAATTTTTTTAAAGGAAATAATAAACGATAAGAAAGGCCAGATTAAAAAAAATAAAAATCCTACATATGTATTTGTTTTCTCTTTGTTAGTAATTAAACTCATTTAATTTCTTCAATTTTTTTAACTAAAATAATATGTTTGGTTGGATTTTCTAATTCTAAAAAATTTAGCATAATATTATTTTTTTTTAAAATTGGATATGCCCAATATATTCTATTATAATTATTAACAATTAAACATGCTGTTGACCAAAAGCTCAAAATAATTGAGTTTCTAATATTTGCAATGTAAAGTTCAGCAGGAGTTGATTTATAAATTATATCAACATTATCTAGTTTTTTAAATCTATCTTTTTGATTAAGTTCAGTCAATGGATGTAACTTAATAATTAACTTATATTCCCTAAATTTGAGTTGTAATTTCTTTAAAAATTTTATTTCATAATCATAAATCGATTTGTCTTTAAAAGGTTGATTAATGTAAAATATAATTTTTTCAAATGTATCTAATTCATCTTTAATATTAAATTTAAAGTATTTATATATAAGTTTAATTGATTCTGACGAAGTCAATATTTCTACTTTTTCAATTTGTTTATTCGATATGTTTCTATATTTTTCAGGAAATTGAACAAGCACTTTTTCAATTTCTTTTAAACTAGCGTAAGTTAATCTAGGAAAGTTCCAAATGTATGGAAGCCTGTTAACTCTTAAAAACTTATAATAATTTAATGCAGTCAAAATACTCCATCTAGGAGTTATTTTTTTTGAGTTTGAATAAGGTTTTAGTCCATCAGGAGCTAAATAAACTTGACTCCCATTTTTATATAAAAGTTTAGTTAAATAAACAGGCAAAAAAGCATGATGATTAAATATAACTAGAATATCAATCTTTTTGCTAAGACAATCTTTAATAAAATAGCCCAACTCCTCATTATATATTTTACATTTGTCATCATAGATGAGTGTTTTATAATATACATTTTTGAGAATACTTATATTCTTTGAAAATTGAAAACGCGTTTTATTTAAATTTTCAGTTTGATATATAAAAACATTATACTTTTGAGGGTCATAATATTTATCAGCAATTAGGCTAAGTGTAACCATCATATGGTACTCTGTATGCACCAAAAAAAGAATATTTAGTTTATTTAAATACATAAAAAATATTATCCTTAATAGTTTT
>JAGQHW010000212.1 GCA_020431645.1 Carnobacterium sp.
AATAACTATCCTCTCCTTTTATAAAATCATAATCTATTTTATTATTCAAATCAATTTAAGTTTATCCTTTTTGCTAATTTAGTCTTAATTTCTTATAGTATCCTCATTTAATTTAATAAAAAAATTTTTTATTTGTCTCTTTAATCCAATAGATTTTATTTTTTCATGTATCTACTAAGATTTCATTTACTTTTATTCTTTCCTATATTCTCCTTCAACTCTCTCTCAATAGCATGCAATCATGACTTATTTACCCTTTCTAGAGAAAATTATTTTAAAAAAACTGTAAACTGTATTTCTCTACTTTTTTTTGGTAAACTTAATAGTCAGAATGGTCTATAACAATTTGCTATTTTATTCTATTACTTAAATGAAAGTTGAGGAGAAACAAATGAAAATTGCTATTATTGGAATGGGTGTTGCTGGCATTGGTGCACTTAGAGAGTGGACTAGAGAAAAAGAAACCAATCCCTCGATTGAACTAACTGTATTTGGAGACGAAGATACCTTTGGGACAGGTGCACCTTATCAAAAAGATAATGAGAAACTCGTTATGAATCAAGCAGCCGGAACGATCACTATTAAACCGGAAAATAAAAATGATTTTGTAGAATGGTTGCAAAGTACAAAGAATGAAACAGAGCCTGCAGCAAAACATTATCCTCGTGAACTTTTTGGTGACTACTTAAAAGATCGAATGAATGATTGGCTTGTTCAATCTAATGCAGAAATTATAAAGGAAGAAGTTATCAGTGTTCAAATGCTCGCGAATAACCAACTTCAATTAACTTCATCCTCCACAGTAAAGAATTTCGATGCTGTTCATTTGTGTATTGGAGGCCTTGCTTACAAGGATTCTTATCAATTGATTAATCATCCGAATTTTATTGTTAATCCTTTTCCGGTTAAAAAAACAATGCCTTTCATTCCTAAAGGCGCAACAGTTGGTGTCTTGGGTACTGGTCTTACAGGTATCGATATTTTTAGGTACACAAAGTATCATCGACCTGATTTAACCGTATCGTTCTTTTCTCCTTCTGGACGTTTTAAATCTGTTCGTGGTCAAGCTGACGCGATTGATTATCGTTTTTTCACAACCGAAAATATAAAACTGGCTAAAGAAAAAAACAATGGCTTTATCCCATTAGACACGTACGTCGAATGGTTTAAAAAAGAAGCGAATTACCAACAGTTATCTTTAAAAAATAATTGGGGAAACAATCAACTCGGATCCAAAGAAACACTTAAAAAGGAATTAACCAACTCTAAAGAAATTGGGGCGATTCAAAATTTGCTTCATGATATGAGTCCCTTTTTACCAGAGATATGGATGGCTTTAGAAGAAAAAGACAAGCAACGTTTCTTTGAGTTATATTATGAAAGATGGGACAAACTAAGAAGTTCGTTCCCCGTAGCTACTGCTAAAGAATTGGTAGCTGCTTGGCAAGCAAACAACATTACGGTATCCAATAAATTAACAGGCGTTATTAAAGAAGAAAATTCATTTAAACTTATTTTGAAAGATCAAGAACCACAGTATGTAGACTATCTCATTAATGCCGCTGGTACTGAAAAGAAAGTTTCGTATCAAGTAGACCGAATGCCACTTTTGCGTCAGTTGATTAATGAGCGCCTTCTCCAACCAGAAACATTTGGTGGAGTTCAAATGAGCTTGCCAGACTTTAGTGCGGTTAGTCAGAGGTATGGCATTCTTCATACTTTGAAAGTACATGGGGAGTTAATTTCTGGTATACAATTTGGAAATAATTCAGTCAACATGGTTTCTGAAAGTGCACAGCCAGCTGTCCAAGATATAGTTCATTATTTAAAAAAGGATTAAATAGTTAAAACCCCTCTGATTTTTCTATCAGAGGGGTTTTAACTACTGATTTATCTAATTTTATGCTGTCTAACTTTTCGTTTACTAAAGGAAGAAAGTTCGCTAAAACCCACTCTCTCTAGGTGTTTTATTTCATCCGTTATCCCTGCATAATAGTCTTTTATTAAATGAGCATCGGAGCCTAGTGTTATAATCTTCCCACCCAATTCTTTATATTGAATCAGAACTTCTTCTTTTGGCAAAATTGTTTTTAAAGGACCTCGTAAACCAGATGTATTTAATTCAATTCCTTTGCCTTTTTTAATAACCGTTTTTAAGATTAGATCTATTGTTTCCTTGTATACTTCATGCTCATAATCCTTAACAACAAAAGGGGCATAGCGAACGATATAATCTAAGTGCCCTATAACATCAAAGTTGGCAAAGTTTTCTACCATTTCTAGCATAAGTTCAAAGTACCTCATGTAGGATTCGTATTGTGACTTTCCTTGATAGAAATCACCTAAATAGAGGTCTTTCCCATCTCCATAAT
>JAGQHW010000213.1 GCA_020431645.1 Carnobacterium sp.
TTTTTCAGAATTAGCATTTTCCCTACCATGATGGGGCACCTTATACAAATCTATCATTGGGAGATCTAATTCTAATGTTTCTTCCAACAGCTCTTTTTCCGCATCCCCAGCAAAAAGATAATGTAACTCTCCATCTTCTACTAAAGTTAGTAAGGAATAATCGTTGTCTTTTTTATACTCTTCTCTTTGGGGTGCAATGATGGTAATCGTTAAATCTCCTAAATCAAGTTGTCGGTCTTCTGTTAATCTTGTATTTTTTATTTTTTTTTCATCTACAACTTTTTGAATTCTTGCTTCACGTTTTGTTTCTTTTATATGAGCAGATTGGATGAGTTCACCAACGTCAAATTCATCTAGAATATAAGATGCCGCACCGATATGATCTTTATCTGGATGTGTTAAAACAAGGTAGTCTATTTTCCTTACTTTTAGAGCTTGCAGCTTTAAAGATAAAGCCTTTTTATTTGATTTTAATCCCGTATCGATTAACATGTTTTTATTCCCATTTTCTATATAGATACTGTCAGCTTTTCCTAGACCAAAAAACACTATTTTCGTTTTATCTTTTGTCTCTGAAACGAGTGGTCTTAAGAGAAAAAATAAGACTATACCGATAAAAATTACAAAACCAACTTTACCTATCTTTGATTTCATTTCATCCTCACCTTTTTATTTTATTTGAGCTTCTTTGTTCGCACCTCACTATTTTTTTTGATTAATTATCTTTTGCATTGCAAAAAAAAAAAAAAATCTTAATCTATAAAAAATCGCTGCTAACAACCTAATGGCTTTTAATTCAAATAATGGCCTATCGCACATTAATTCTTCAATTATATCATATAAAATTAGTAGACTGAAATAAAAAAAACGATTTCTATTTAATCCAAATACTATCTTTGTTTTTCTAAATTTATTTTATCGGTTTTGGATAAGACATGTGTATTCAATATGAAGAAATATCCTTATTATACGTATGAGAAAAATAAGTTATTGAAAAAAACAAGATACCCTAATTCGAAGTAGAGTATCTTGCTTTGTTTCCAATGATTTAAAAACCGCTGTAGGTATCTAAGGTACCCATCCCAAAGAAGTTAGATTATTTACTCTAACGTTTTCTGGGACAGCACCTAAGCTTATTTTGATATTTTTTTTATTTTATTATTTTCCTTAGCTAATTTCTTTCTGACTTCATTTTCTTTTTCCAATCTCTCTATAGTTATAATTTGTTTGTCTCTATCTG
Organism: Carnobacterium sp.; assembly: GCA_020431645.1. Lineage (GTDB taxonomy): Bacteria > Bacillota > Bacilli > Lactobacillales > Carnobacteriaceae > Carnobacterium_A. The sequence goes on from JAGQHW010000213.1 coordinate 1,241, forward strand.
CTTTTAAGTCTTCTACCTTATCTTTTATTAATCCCTTTAAAGATTTCTCGTTTAATAATAGATCTATAGCCTCTACTCTTAAACTTTCTTTATTTCGGTAATCTGAATAATGTGTCATCAACAGCAATGTATCATTTTCATCTAAGTTATTTTTCAGTATGTTATATGCATCTTGCCCTAAAGCTATTATTACAGGATTACCTCCTAGAATAGTCAGTTCTTTCTTTAATACTTTGATATTTTCTGTTGCTGTTTCAGGATGCTCTTCAACGTATTTTATTACTGCTGCTGAATTTTTATCAGGATGGTTTTTTATTACATCTGTAATATACTGTCCTTCAAATGGAGTATTTACTAATGCATATCGCAATTTAAAATCTCTTTGTGCTTTATTGTCATCCGAATGAAAATTAGCCCAACTTCCAGTATAAGAATCTTTTCTATCCTCATGTACGCTAGCATTTAATGCGACAAATACTAAATCATTTCTCAGTTTTTTGAGTATTTCTCTGTCTAAGAATAATGACATATCTCCTGTATTTGAAGTAGGTGTTTCCCCCACCTCTGCCCACAATGACCAACTTGCAACTTTCCCATATTCTCTATTAAGATCTTCATACACTTTTTGACTTATCATGTTAAATTCCTCCTATTTTGTTTGAATTTTTATTAAAAGTATTCATGTCTCTTTTAAAGTTTTTGTTCGTATTTTAATAGTCACCATCTACTTCGCCAACCCTAGAACAGCTTCACAACGAACTTTAACTGATCATTATAATGGACTTTTTCAAAAAGATAGATTGCCAAAAGAAATGGATTTTAACGAAATTCACCAGGCTTTCCTATCGTCTGTTGCACACAAAAGAAATAATAATTCCAAGAAAGTCATTAAACTATTAAATACCGTTGTGAGTTTTTCTGAGTTGTACGAATGAAAATGTTCTATACAACTTAATTTAACACATCAGATTAATTAAAAATTTCGTCAATCACTTCAACATATTTCCTATAAGATTTTGTTTCCGCCAATTTTGATTTTTCAGCAATAATATCAGCGAATGATTTATAGTACCAGTATTGAGCAACTGGATCCGAATTGTTAAAGTTATTTAAAAATGACATTCCTTC
>JAGQHW010000214.1 GCA_020431645.1 Carnobacterium sp.
GGTGCGGATGAACAAAACAAAATAGACTGTTATAACAAGGTTTTTGGAGCGTTTTCGAAAACTATGAATTATTCAGGGGGTTTATTATTTTTTTAATTTTAGAGGAACTAGTATCAATAATTAGATAAATGTAGTTAAAGGTCTAATAAAGTATCCTTTTCAATGATTATTTTTGAAAACAATCTTTTTAAGTATAAGACAAAAAAGACTTTTTATTTTTATACGCTTATTTTCATACCTTAAGAGAGGCTAATCTTAGTGATTATATGTTAAAATAAAGACAACTACTATTTAGAAGAGGTGTACTTATGCAGGAAAAAGATAATGAACATACGAAGGCTGATAAAGATAATCGTTTTATTCGCTTTTGGGGCGGTAAAAAATTAGTTTTCACTTTAGTTGTATTTATTTTAATTGCCCTTTTGATTCTACTTTTCAATCAAATATCTTTTATTTTTAAGCCCTTACAGATTGCTTTTAGCACGATCGTCGCTCCCTTGATTCTTGCAGTAGTCTTTTATCATTTATTAGATCCTTTGATTTCTTGGATGGAAAAACGAGGTCTAAAAAGAAAATTTGGTACAGCAATTGTCTTTGTCCTTTCCATAGTTTTGATTGGATACGGAATTATTCTATTTATTCCTATTTTATCTGAGCAAATCAGTGATTTTGTTTTAGATTTTCCTGGTTACGTCGATACATTAAGACAAAGGTTAGAAGAAATTGTTTCTGGAAGTGTATTTGAAAGTTATTATAAAAATACAATGAATAGTCTAGATAAAGTTGTTGGAGATATTCCTGCAAAAGTGATGGATTGGATTGGAAGTTCTTCTCAAGAAATCATTAACGTCTTTTCGACGATATCAACAGTTGTCTCAGTTATTGTTACTTTCCCAGTTATTCTCTTTTTTATGCTAGCAGATAAAGGGAAATTTAAACCCTTTATAATGAAAATTATTCCTCCTATTTTTCGTGATGATATTCAAACAGTCTCTACACGCATTTCAAGTGTTGTCAGATCCTACATTCAGGGAGAAATCATCGTCGCCCTTAGTTTAGGTGTTTTGTTATTCTTTGGGTATTTGATTATTGGTTTAGACTATGCATTTGTTTTAGCGATTATCGCTGCTGTCACAGCTATTGTGCCTTTTATTGGCGCAACAATTGGCGTTATTCCTGCCTTAATCGTTGCTGCCTTCACTTCACCCGGTATGCTATTAAAAATGGCTATTGTTTGGGGAGTAGGTCAGTTTATCCAAGGAAATATCATTGAACCAACTATCATGGGTAAAAATTTAAAAATGTATCCACTAACCATTATCATCGTCTTGTTAGTAATGGGAAATATTTTAGGTATTATTGGAGTTATTTTAGGTGTTCCTTTGTTCGCAATGATTAAGGTCATACTAGAGTATCTATTGGAACAATTTAAAAAGCGGTACAACCGTTACTTTTCTGAGGTAGCAGGTCCTTATGATGTTGATCGTGATCTAGCCGGTGATACCATCCATTATGACGATGTTGGCAATGTTGAGGATGATTTTTCTGATGAAACTAATTTGAAAGATGAAGAAAATAATTCTAAGTAACTAGCAATTGTCTCTAATGAAAGAAGTTAATAAAAAAGCGTCCTTACTTTCAGTTAAAGTTGATTACTGAAAGTAAAGACGCTTATTTATTTAACCAATAAATACTAGCATTAGTAAGAATGAAACTAGTTCAAATCAAACCTGTTCTTTTTTTATTTCGTTAGTTTCTGATAGCCAGTTTAAAATAGCTTTTTTTTCATTAGCAATGTCGCCTAATATAATAGCTACTTCTATTTTATCCAGGGCTTCACCCAACCATTTACCAGGGGATTTATTGAAATATATCAGTAAATCAAAACCACTAACAGCCATTTCTTTTTTATCTTTCATAGGCAAGGAGTCCATTAGTTCTTCGAGTCTAGTTAAGTCAGCTGGTTTATCTAAAAAGAGTAATAACTCTTCTACTTCTAGAATAATAGCATAACCAGATTGATATAATAGTAACGGATCTAAAGGCTGTTTTACCCTAAAATTTAAAGCTTTTAAGGCTACTTTTACTTGCTGAATCATCTTTTTAGAACATTTCCATGCTCTTAAAAATGAATCAACATCCTCTTCTTGTTTTTCTAAAGTGAACAGCAACAACGTCCAAGCAGCTACTGGAGATCGCAAATTATAGTTTTGATCGTTTTTTAACGAGGCAAAATACAGTAGCTCTTTTTGGTATTCAGCTAATCCAGGACAATAGGAATATAATGCTGATTCTACAAATAAATTCAGCCCTTTTTGCCGCCCCTCGCCAAGCAATAATTTCATAAACTCAACTTGAATT
>JAGQHW010000215.1 GCA_020431645.1 Carnobacterium sp.
CTTCAACCTATGAAGATATGGCAACAGCTTTATCCAGTCTCTTAGACAAGGAAGTTCCTCTTTTGCAAGTAGATGATCAAGAATACAGAAAATTTCTAATCGAACAAGGCTTCCCTGAAGGGTATCTGGATTTTTACGTTGAGGTCCAACAAGCTATTAGACAAGGAGATTTGGATGTCGAAAGTTCTGATTTATCTTTATTGCTTAACCGACCAGCCATTACGTTACAAGAATCTTTAACAGAGATTATCCATAAACTTCGATCTTCAGAATAAGAAAACCTTATTCTTCTGCTAGTCGTTTAATAATAGAATAAGGGAAAACTTTTTTTGCCATTTCTCCACTTACTGCTAACTGAAACGCTTCACTTCCTATTTCTTTCAAATGAAAATCCACTGTAGTAAAGGATAAAACATCACTAATAGCAAGGTTCTCTTGACCAATTAATAAGGGTTGTTTTAAATGATGGTCTTTAGCATATTTATAGATTCCACTTGCAACATAATCTCCATTCGTTACAATCGCTTCAAATTCTTTGCCATCTTCAAAGAAATAACTAGCTGCTCTTTTCCCATCTTCCATAGTTGAGCAGTTGCGTACAATATTTCCTTCAATAGGTATTCCAAAAACTTGCTCGTAACTTTCAATATTAATTTTAGAACTTGCGCTAAGTTCCTCACTACGATTGATTGTCACCCCAACACGCTTATATCCAGCAGTCTTTAAAGATTCAAATATCTCAGTATAAGCTTTTCTACGATTGACGCATACACTTGGAATTTTGTAATGTTGTGTGTCTTCACAACAAATGATCGAACCATATTTAGTATATCTTTCAATTTCTGCTAGTGAATTACTTTTAGAAGTCAAAATCAATGCGTCTAGTCGCTTCGTTTTTAATTGTTCAAAATAACTTTTTTCTATCTCTGCTTCATAATTAGTAGGTAACAGTGTCACTGCATACCCTTTTTCAAATGCCGATTCAATAACTCCGCTAATAATTTTTTCAAAATAGGAGTGATTAACATTAGGAATGACAACACCTATATTTTTGGATGCTCCTAGAACCAAATCTCTGGCTTGGCTATTCGGTGCATAATCTAATTGTTTGATCACTGCTAAAATCCGTTGTTTTTTTTCTTCGGATACATGTGGATGATTATTCAATACTCTGGATACCGTTGTTACTGAGCAGTTCGATAATCTTGCTACTTCTTTAATATTAGCCACACACTTTTATCTCCTTTTATAATTGTACTCGTTTCAGTACAATTATAACATTCTCTTTCTAATAAAAAAATAAAAGAAAAAAACCCTTTTAATCTATGAATCAAATCCTAAAAGCAGCCAGATAAACTATACTTCTTAGGTTAAATGATTCAAATGATAAAAGAGATCTTTTTTGATAAAAGATTAATCAATAGTGTGTTCGTGCACAATTAGTTATTAATCAGCAGGCAAGACTTTATTCAAAGCAATCGCTGCTAATGATGCTATTGCTATAGGAGAACTAAATAAATAGTGAAGCATAGTAGGCAGACTAGTCAAATAATCTGTTGGCAAAAATAATAGAGCTATGATTAATAGAATTGGAATTGAAATAACGTACATTTCCTTTTGCCCAATTTGTGTTTGTTTAATAATTTGGAATCCACCCATTGCGATAACCCCACATACGAGAGCGAATACTCCTCCAATAACAGCAGAAGGAATCGTTGATATCAAAGCAGACAGTTTACCAGATAGACCAAAAAGAACAAATAGTCCTCCAGCTGCTATAAAGACACGTCGACTAGCAATACCTGTGATTGTTATAATCCCAGCATTAGAAGAATAACCCGTCACTGGAGTTGTTCCTAACAGAGAGGCGACTATACAGCCTAAACCTTCACCAATTACACCCCGATTAATATAGTCTTTGTTTAACGGCGTTTTCGTAACATTACTAACCGCTAACCAAGTACCCGTTGTTTCTGCCAGTAAAACGATATAAATAATCAACATCGTTACAATAGCAGAAAAGTTGAAAGTGAAGGTGAAATCTTTAAAAAGAAGTTGTGGCATTGAAAACCATTTGGCTTCTGACACTGCAGATAAATCTAGCATGCCCATGAAACTTGCAAGAATACTGCCAGTTACTAACGCAATAATAACAGAAGCAATCCGGAATGGTTCTGAATCATCAAAAATGGGCATGGATGCATTTTCTGTATTGGTATCAATAACTTGAGCATCAAAAGCATAGTTTTCTGCCAAACGTCCGATTGGAAGACTGAGACTTTCTCCTCCACCAGCGGTTGCAAAATAAAAAGCTTCATTAGCCATTATACGGTGTTTCTCTCCATCGCTTCGTT
>JAGQHW010000216.1 GCA_020431645.1 Carnobacterium sp.
CCAATTGCATCAAAAACTCTTCCGGTAATGATGTATGCTGTGATTGATACTAATACCCATATAGCAATTATTATAAATCCTATTTTTTTATAATCAGAGAATTCTTCTTTTTTGTAGTTGTTTCTCTCTATTACTATATTCAGAGCTACTTCTTTAGCAAGATCTATAGGAATGCCTTGTTTTTCAAGTTTCGCACAAATTATTTGCTCATCAAATTCAGATTTTATAAACTTTTGAGCTATTTTGTATGCTTTATTTTTAAGATAATCAATATTATTTTCCATAACTATTTATTGTTGACAATGATTTGGTATAAAGGAATCGTTGCGTAGATTTTGTTAAAGTTAGTAAAATTTTTTTATTTTTCTTTTATTTGAGTTGGATTCATAAATACTTTCAACGTTTAACTTAAAAGAGTGTTATTTAACTCAAAGTTCTTAGGATTAGAATGAGAAAACACTATCTTTTGTCATTACAATCCTGAGTACTCGGGAGAAGTAATCTTTTTAATAGGATTTAAAAACTAACAGATTACCACGGCTTTTAAAAAAGCCTCGCAATGACAAGATGAATGAATTTGAAAGTTACGCTTATCGGTATGACTATGAGTCCGATGAGATTGAAAATCCGCCAGGATTTTCCGCATAAGGAATCAAGCCATGTAAATTTACGCAAACTTTTGTTTAGTTACCATACGCAGCATTGGCTTATAGCTGGTGTTGTGTGGCGTTTTTTTATTCTAATTCCGCTTTAAAGTCTCCTTTTATTTCAATTTCTCCATTACAATCTGATTCACAAATTCCTTTGAAATAGAACTGTCCAAAAATAATTTCTCCTTTTTGTTTAGGAATTGACTTAACAATTAATTCCTGTTTAATTCTTTTTACTTTGGGGTCTATTGGCGGTCCTGACATCAAATAATTAAAATCAGATTTGAATTGTTTGTCTACTATTTTTATAATTAAATTTTGACTGTAAGCAGGATTGGTTTCGTAAATATTAAGTTCAAGAGTGTCAGCGTCAATTTGTTTTAATTCCACAAACCTCATTAATCTTAAACTATCTTTATTAACAATTGCATTAGAGTTAACAGCATATGAAGTTGAATCAATTAGTCCGTCATAACCATTTTCTATTTTTATAGTCAACGGATTGAGTATAGAATCTGTTGAATTGAATAAAGCACTATTTAAATTACCATCTATGATAATTTTGTCAAATTCAGATTGGGTTTTTCTTATTCCACAAGTGGTTAAGAAAACACAAAATAATATTGCTAAGAAATATCTCAATTTGAATCTCATTAATGCCACACAACGTTAAGCTAAAAGGAGTTATAATTCATTTTAGCGACCGATAAGCGAAGTTCGACTTTTGTACTGTAAATATCAAGTTTGTTTAGTTAAAAATTTTAACAATTATAAAACTATTTATGCTCTTCCCACTCCTTCCTTAAATCATCAGCTAGTATGCCTGTGCCATCATGGCGCCATCCAGGTGGTTTTATGAAATAGAGTAAGCGTTTTCCTAAACTAGTTTTAGACATAAAAGCATCTTTAAACATAGCCATCCATTCATGGAAAGCCACATACAAAGGGTTAAACGTACCTATATTTTTGGTAAGTCCGTAAATTGGTTTTTCCACTTCGGGCTCAAAAGTACCGAAAAGCTTATCCCAAATTATAAAGATACCGGCATGGTTCCTGTCCAAATATTGCGGATTGGTAGCATGGTGTACTCTGTGATGTGAAGGTGTATTAAAAATAGCCTCAAACCAAGTGGGCATCTTTTTTATCAATTCTGTGTGAATCCAATATTGATAGAGTAAACTGATAGACATTTGTGCCAAGATCATCACTGGATGGAATCCCAGTAATGGCAGCCATAACCAAAACACAAAGGATAAGAAACTACCTGTCCACGTTTGTCGCAGTGCTGTACTTAAATTGTAGTGCTGAGAGGAATGATGCACTACATGGCTAGCCCAGAAAAAACGACTCTCGTGGCTAGTGCGGTGAAACCAATAGTAAGTAAAATCTTCAACGAATAGTATTAATACCCATGCCCACCATGTAAAAGGAATGGTAAATAACCTGAAATTATCATAGATGAGAATAAATGCACCAAACACTAATCCTTTACTGATGAGCCCTAAAAACACATTGCCAAGCCCCATAGTTATTGAGGTTATGGCATCTTTAGTTTCGTAAGAATTATTCTTTTCACGGGCATCAACAATGATCTCTATGATAAGTGTAAAAAAAAAAAAAGGAATGGCGTAATGAATAAGATTTGGTATTTCAGGAATCTCCATAATGTAGCTCAGTTAGAATGAGTTTAAATCT
>JAGQHW010000217.1 GCA_020431645.1 Carnobacterium sp.
TAGCTTAAAAGATAATATCTCTCTGTCTGTTTTGGATTTCAATCAAATAAACCTACATCTACACATGAAATGACATAAAGTCGTGTATACAGAACCTTGATTTAACAGAGTTCTTTTTTACCTATTTTTATAATTAAGATAGGTTGAATGTAAATGGTTAGTTGCTATATGTAAACCAATAAGTGCGTTACTTTCTAATTTTTAAATGAGATAATAAGTCTAATACATTGAGATAGTAAAAAGGAGAGTCTTTATGAAATATTTTACTGAAATCAAAAATGATCTTGAAGGATATATGGATAATTTAAGGACTTTAAATAAAGTATTAGATATAGATACTCTTAATTTTTTATTAAACACCTCTTTTCATGATAGTCGTGTAAGCGAAATTACATTGGTAAATAATTATAATCCAGAAGTACCAGATGAGTCTCAAGAAAGTATAGTATCTATTTCATCTACAGCAAAGCATTGGGATAATAATATATATCAATTATTATGGTCAGATGTGACGATATATTCTATTGATTTTGATATTTCAAGAAACAAATTATTCGAAAGTCAAAAAATTTTGTTTAACAGTGGTTTAGATGAGTGGTCACATGATGAACTGACGTTGCTAGATAATGGTCGTTTAAGACATGAAGTTTATTTATTCTCGCAAACAACTATTATAATTGAATGTAAAAAATTTTATATTAAACAGATTGATTAATTATTTATTTAGTACAATACATGAAATTATATAAAGTAAGGTAAACTAAAAAGTAGCTTATGAAATGAATTTGAAATACTGTTTTTAAACAACTAATAAGTTAAGGAGGTTTTTTTAGTGGGTCAAGGTTTAACAATTTTTTGTTTTCTTATAATTATTATGGCTATAACAAAAAACAAACAAAAAAATGAAAAGATAGGTGCTAATATGAAACAAAAAAATAAAATATTTATAGCTTTATTAGTACTTCTTATTTTACTTATATGTACTCCATTAATCTTGTATTTAGCTTATAATTGAAAATTACATAAAGTAAGGTAGACTAAAAAGTAGCTTATGATTATTATTGTTATAACAAAAAATAAACAAAAAAATGAAAAATAAGATTGGAATTAATAAAATCCACATATAAGTATATTAAAATAGGCTGCAAGTATCCTTGTAGCCTGAAATACATTAATTTAGATAGAGTAGAGCATTTATTATAGAGTTTGTTAAGGAGTCTACTTAATGAGTAATAAATTAAATAAGCTAAAGATAAGAATCAAAACTAATTATACAAATAGAAAATGGACTATCTGGGCACTAATTATTATTGCCATATTTAGACTAATATGGAGCTATTTTTAAAATACTCTCATAATGATTTTTTTATTATTCAAGGACAAACTAAGTAATTCAATAACAGATACACTATTTTAGATAGAATCGTGTATCAAAAACAACTATTTGTTTATTAACTATAAAACGTTCTTATTTAGCCCAAAAAGAGCATCCTTTTTATCTCAAAAGGGTGCCCTTTTTCTTTGACTCTTGCGCCACTATTTTTTCAAAAAAACGTCTTTAAAATTTAAACAACTAGTTATGTGTAGTAAAGATATAGCTTTTGAGAGGAATTATTAGGTATAGATATCTTTTCTATGACCTACATTTAAAATAATTATTTTAATTAGTTGATCATCAATATCCGCTAATAATCTATAGTTACCAACTCGGTATCTCCAATACTCTCTTAAGTTCCCTTTTAAAGCTTTACCATGTATCTTTGGATCCTCAGTATTCACTAAATTTTTTTCAATCCAAGCTAGAATCATTTTTTGTTGGCCTTTATCTAATTTAGAGAAACTTTTTAAAGCTTTTTTTTCATAAACAACATGATAATTCATATTATAAACCTAGCATTTCTCTTACTTTATTGTGCTCATACAATTCAACAGCCCCATTTTGAATGTCAGCTTCATACTCTTCAATAAACTTCATATCCATTTCATCTTCAATTTTTTCTTCTAAGCTTTTTTTAAATAAGGTTGATAGAGGGACGTTGTATAATTTAGCATACTCGTTAAAAGCTTTTTGTTCATCATTGTTAAGTCGAATGGTAATGGTACTCATATAATCACTCCTTTTTCATCGTTGTAACACATTGTAACACAAAATAAAAAAATAATAAAGACGTGCATTTTTTCAACGTATAATTGCTTTAAATTAGTCAATTCTGGATACATGAAATTGGATAAAATCATGTATCGAGAACCCTTTAACAGCAGGGTTCTTTTTTCATTTTCCCCTCCAATACATGATTACGTGCTATACTGAATGAAATCAGGTAT
>JAGQHW010000218.1 GCA_020431645.1 Carnobacterium sp.
GCAAGTCAAAGGAATGACGATAATAGCAATGGAGTCGCCATGAACCAACAGTTTGAGCTGTTTGAGATTGCCAATCCGTGTATTGGTCTTTGCCAAAGCAATAAAAAAGGCTATTGCTTTGGTTGCCTGCGCAGTCGAACGGAGCGCCAACGATGGCATGATATGACGACAGAACAACAGCGCGATGTGCTAAGGCTTATCGCAGGACGTAAGCTGCGTATAGAGCAAATGAGAGATCGTAAAGACGAGCAGTTAGGATTTGATTTTGAAGAAGTGGTTGAGGTTGGGGAGTTGTTTTGAGAGATATAGATTAAGTGTAAAGATAATAACTATCTTATGCTTTTAGGCTGAAGCATTTAACCTTAAAGTGTTCAAAGAAATTTTTTTTAATGGATTTTCAGAAGATTAGATCTCTTGTTCAAAATTTAAGTTGAGAAAGACCCTATAGGCTATTACAATTTCTTCTAACTGCTCCGTTATATTCAAACATCCAAAGATTCCGCAAGCTCTTTAAGTATTTTTTCTGATGATTCAACCATGGTTTCACTCACTATTGGTTCTGCCCCATGTATTATTGTATTTCGTAAGGTAATAAGACTCTTTATTTCCTCAAACAAACCTCTATCTATTTTTTCAGCTCGTAGAATAAATTCAGCAAGACGCACATTAGATATTCTTCTTCGTGATGTATTTAAATTACCTTCCAATTCAGATTGGTATGCTTGTCCGTATTTTTGAATTATATTTTCAAGCTCATTATAGTTTTTCAAAAAAGTCTCTAAACTACCTTGCTGTTCTTTATCATCAATAGGGTCAACTTGACGCTGAATGAGTTTACTTTCTTTTTGTATTCTCTTAGGGGAAATAACGTCAAATATAAAATACGCGATTACACATAGATTGATTACAAAGAATGACTGCCCAACATTTATTATTATTGTAATAAATATTAAATTTGAGCTACTTTGAGCCGAAATTGCAATATTTGATAAAAATAAAGTAGCGATTGAAATAAATGTTAGAAAAGTTAGAATTTTGAAATATCTATTTTTTAGACTTTCAACAGCATCTGTAAGAGTGTCATCTTCGAACTCCTCTCTACTTAGTTCATTCCTAAAAAATATGAAGCCAGTAAGAGTTAAGCCATAAATACTAGCTAAAACTTGAGCGGAATTAGAAAAAAGATAAAGAATTTCATTTTCATTTAAACTTAGTAAAGGGGCTTTAATTCCAATGATAGTTGATACTAGCGAAAATAATAAAAGCAATACTATAGATAAAAATATTATATTCATTGTGGATAAAAATGAACTTTTGTAATTAAAAATATAACACTGCTGCCAAACGGAGGTTGGAGATGAAGCATCAATCGAGCAGACGCCACTCTGATCAACGTTATTAGAGTTCATAAATCATTCCACGGTAGCCTTCTTCACTAGTTTCGACATGCGCAAACCCATTCTTAAGTAATAACTGATACATTTTTTCTGATTCAGGTGAACATCTAGCAAATAGCATCAAATTCAGTCCTTTAAATTTATCAAGAACTCCTTGAACCATTTTCTTTCCATATCCCTTCTTCTGAAAATCTTTATGAATTGCGACCATCCACAGTTCATTCCCTTTATTTTTTTCACCAGCAGACATCAACACAAAACCAATAGGTTGACCCTTATGCTAATATATAATCCCACTCGCTTTTAAACCATTAGGACGAATTCTACTTTCTAAAATCAGTGAAATCTCTAATCGAAGCCCATGTGCTGCAGCAGGAAGTTGTTGAAATTTTCGATTAAAGAACCCCTGTTTTGCTCCATTCATAATTAGATCGTAAATGAAATCCAAATCACCAATATTTGCATCACGATGCATTATTAATCCTCACAATTTACCGTTCTGATTAATTTAGCATCAATATCACGTATCAACAATATAAATTAAAATATTCTTAAAAACATCAGCCAAAAGAAAACCCCCTCTGACATAAGTCAAAGGGGGTTTTACTTTTAGAATAGAGAGCTGACGATGACCTACTCTCACATGGGCGAACCCACACTACCATTGGCGCAATGATGTTTCACTTCTGAGTTCGGGAAGGGATCAGGTGGTGCCATCATGCTATTGTCGTCAGCAAAGGGGGTTAGATATGAGTCTGTTATTTTTATTGTTTGACTATAAGTGTTTAGTTTATGGTCGATCAACTTGTAACCTAACTGAATCAAGGTTAAAGGTGATATCGAAATATTCTTTCTTTTATTCTATAAGCTTTCGCTTATACAAGATAGATTAATTAGAGCTTTCA
>JAGQHW010000219.1 GCA_020431645.1 Carnobacterium sp.
CTAAATACAAAATTGATTTTGATCCTGAAGCTGCTAAAATTGTATTTGATTCAGGAGTACCAATTGTCATGGTTGGACTAGATTTAGGACTAAAAGCACTAATTTTATTAGAGGATAGTATGAAGATAAAGGAAATGAATAAAGTTGGTGAGATGTTTTATCATTTATTTAAACGCTACAGAGGCGGAAGTATGCAGACAGAGTTAACAATGTATGATAGCACAGCGATTGCCTATCTCTTCAGACCAGATTTATTCGAAGTAGTAGATGCTTTTATGGACGTTGAATTAAATGGTAGATACACAACAGGTGCTACTATTGTAGACTTAGAAGGCTTTTTGAAAAAAGAAACGAATGCAACAGTTTGTTTGGATATTGATCAAGATGCGTTTAAAAAATGGTTTTTAACCAGTATTGAACAATGTGCAGATTAAGTCTCATTTTTTTGTAAACAGAGTATTTTTCTATTCTGTTTATTTTTTTTAAACTTTTTAATGATAACGCTTGCATGTAGAAAATAAAAATGCTATTATATGTATGTAATCGGTTACACATTAAACAGGATAAATGAGGTGAATGGGATGAAAACAATTAAGGATGTTGCAAAGCTAGCTGGTGTATCCGTAGCAACTGTTTCAAGAGCATTGAACAAAAGTGGGTACGTCAGTGAGAAAAGTCAGCTTAAAGTTGAAGCAGCAATCAAAGAATTGGATTTTTACCCTAACGAAGTAGCCCGTTCACTTTTTCAAAAAAAATCTAAATTAATTGGCTTACTCTTACCGGATATTGCCAATCCATTCTTTCCTCTAGTTGCTAAAGGTGTAGAAGATAAGGTAAATGAAATGGGATATAAGTTAATTTTAGGCAATGTTCAAGAGAATCCCTTGAAAGAAGCAGAATACATACGGACCTTTGCTCAAAATAATGTAGCAGGTGTGTTGTCAGCTGTTGAGAGTAGCTCAAATAATTTAAAAAATATGCCTTTTGTCATGTTAGATAGAATCACTTCAGATAAAGAATACTCTGTTCATTCTGATGATTACCAAGGTGGAATGTTAGCAGCACTAGCTGTAAGTGAAAGAAGTCCCGGTCAAGTGGTTGTGATGGTTGGACCACGATCGGTTTCCAATTCACTCGTTCGTTTAGCTGGTAGTGTCAAAGTATTAGAAGAAAATAATGTAGCGTATCAGTTGTTTGAAACAGAGTCCTACCAATTTGACTCTGCCCAAGAATCAGCTTACCAATTATTTGAACTGTTTCCTGATGTTAAAAGCATTATTGCGTCAAATGATATTCATGCTTTAACTATTATGCGTGAAGCGATTCGTCGAGGATTAACTATACCAACAGACGTTCAAGTGATAGGATACGATGACAATCCTTATAGTAAATTAATGTACCCTAGCTTATCAACCATTGCACAACCAGCGTATCAAATTGGCTATAAAGGTGCTGAAATATTGTGCAATCGAATAGAAGGATTGAAAGTAAAAGAAAAAACGATTCAATTGCCAGTAAAGCTTGAAATAAGAGAGTCTTTGAGAAAGAAGGAAAATTAATGAGTCATATTACCGTTGTAGGCAGTTTGTCAACAGATTTTGTTGTAACAGCAGATAAAAGACCAACTATTGGTGAAACTATTTTTGGAGAACATTTTACGACAACATTCGGTGGGAAAGGCGCTAATCAAGCGGTTGCGGCTGCTCGTTTAGGTGGACAAGTTAGTATGATTGGAACAGTTGGGTCAGATCTTTTTGGAAAAGAGATTGTATTAAACTTAAAAAATAATTCTATTGATACAACTTTTGTGGAAAGGGTTACACAAAAACCTTCAGGATCTGCACATATCACAGTCGTTGATGGAGACAACAGCATTATCTATATTCCGGGAGCCAATGATGAGATAACCAAAGAACAAATTAATCTTGCTCAATCACATTTAGAATCAAGCGACGTTGTTATTATACAAAACGAAACGCCGTTAGATATTATTGAGCAAGTGATTCAAACTTGTTTTGAAAAAGGTATAAAAACAATTTATAATCCAGCTCCTGCTAAAAAAATAGATCAAGCCCTAATCGATCAAGTTACGTATTTTACTCCAAATGAATCAGAATTTACTTTGCTTTTCCCAACATTAACTTTATCAGAAGGAATGGCTAAGTATCCCAATAAATTAATCGTCACAATGGGTTCTAAAGGGGTTTATTTCAATGATGGTGAAAAAGAAGTTCACGTTGATTCATATA
>JAGQHW010000021.1 GCA_020431645.1 Carnobacterium sp.
TTTATCCTAATGGTATTACTTAATTTTTTTAAGTATTCATATTTAAAAGTAGTGAAAAGTGCTAATTTGACTGATTTTCTTGATGAAAAAGAGATAGAGATAATCAATAAAATATTAAATGAGAGACTATCAAAAAACGACAAATAATCGGCTGTATTTTAAAGTTGAAAGAAACTAGTTTAAACAAATAGTATATATTTCTAGATGTCTTCTTGGTTTGATGATAAGCTGAGATTATAAAATAAGTAATAGATTTGAGGACTAGTATGAAAGCTAGTTCTTTTTGTTCGCCCAGCATGGGCGAGCTCTAGCAGGTGAAAGTCCTGAGTGCGACCGTTTAGCGGTAAGCACATAGCCGAAAGCAAGGGTGTCCACCGTGAAGTGGAATCTGAAGATCGATGCAAACCTCTGGTCTAACGAACAGAAATCATATAGGAGGCAGTGCACGAGGATAAGGTTACAAAAGAAACTGAAGTCCAATAGCTAATGAATCAATCGTGTGATGTATATAGGGCAGATAGATGGAGGGAAAGAGTAAAAAAACAGACAAAATAATACTGGAATAAAAGTATTTTAAAAATTATCCTGACAAACAAATTCGAAAAGTTTCCGCAAGAAATCCAAGAAAAATTAGAAAAAATTTTATGTGAAATAAACTCTGAAACTCTAGAAGAATCGAATTCAGAAACATTTGAATAGTTTTACTTTGGATTCAAATAAAAACTTATATGATATTTAAAATAATTGCTAATAGACCAAAATTTTATACTTTTTACTTGCTAATTCGTGCTACAAGCGATAATCTGTAGATGCACAATCAATATGTCAAACAATATTTTCACACAAAAAGAAAGGTGATTAATATGGCAACAAAAAGCTTTACTACAGAATTTAAAATCAATAGAAAAGCAAGCCAAAAATTAGCCAATGCCTTGCAAAAATCTAAAAGAGTAGACCATAAAATAAACCAAAAAATAGAAACTATAAACGATAAGGAAAGAATTAATAATATTATGGCTTCTTTCCTAGGAAAGTAGGCATGGTTAATGGGTTTACAAATAGTACCGCTTTTAAATTTAATAAAATCAGATTCTACAGAAGAGGAGATAAACATTCTCCTTTTTTCTTTTGAATGTAAATCGGTATTGAGTGGTGCAAGTGATGTAGAAGATTTTTTACGCACTAAAGCTATCCAATTCGAAAAAATGGATTTATCAAGAACCTATTTAGTTTTTTCTAAATATAAAGGTAAATCATTCATAGTTGGTTACTTCTCAATATCAAACAAGCCACTTGTTATACCCAAAAGGCAATTTAAGACGTTTAGCGGAACTCTAAAAAAAAGCTTATTAGGGCTGGGTCATAAAACTGAACAAGATAATTACGAAATAAAAGGTTATTTAATAGGACAACTTGGTAAAAACTACAGTGAAACAGCCACAAAAGCTAAACAAGCAAGTGGAAAAGATATTCTAGAACTAGCTTATGGAAAGTTACGTGAAGTTTATGCGATTGCTGGAGGAAGGATTTTGTTTGTCGAGTGCGAAGATCATCCAAAATTGAAAAAATTCTATGAGCAAAACGGATTTAGAGAATTAGAAGACTACATTACTCCTAATGATTTGTGTTTATTTGTAAAAATGTTAAAAGATATTTAAAATAAAAAGACTATCCTCAATTGGACAGGTCTTTTTTTCTCTAATATGGAACTTTCATATGCGGCATCATTCTACCTTTAGAATCATATACCTTACTATTTTAAAAAATTACGATGTACCAAATTTAGAAATGAAGGCCATGCAAGATGCATGGAACCCTCCTAACAAGTTTGTTGTAAGGCAACGTCTTAATAAGCCATATGAGTCTTTACTATATATTTGCTTTGAATTAGACACAGCTTTAAATAAACAAAAATTAAAGAAAGTGGATCATTTGCTTTAATTTATTATCAAATAACAGATAATATAAAAACGACACTCATTGGTATAGACAATGATTTCTCAGAATAAAATGGTAATGATAGATTAAAATTGAGAATCATAAATAATTTTTTAAAAGAAGAATTTACGCGAGAAATTAGGGAAGGAAATGAGCATCTATATAAAATTTCTGAAATAATAACAGCTAAGATTATAAAATAAGTAATAGATTTGAGGACTAGTATGAAAGCTAGTTCTTTTTTTGTAGAAAAATTTATTTATCATTTCGCTGTTTTTTTTAGTTAAGTGGTGTATAGTATTTAGTAACGCATAACGCTTGTTTTACAGTGTTTATTCGTAAATATTTAAATTAAAACAATGATAGAACTATATTTTAAAAAAGGAAGAAAATTATGAAAAATTGGTATAAAAAACAGATGACTGTCTTTTTCTCAGAAGAAGCAGGAATGACTCTTGTGGAACTTTTGGCTTCTATTTTACTCCTGTCATTAATTGTCACGACGTTTATGTCTTTTTTTATCCAAGCGGGTAAAACAAATAATCAGATTGATAATACAAACGAAGCAACGTTTATTGCACAAGAAGCTATCGAATTATTGACCTATTACTCAAAGACCAAAAGTTTAGAAGAGTCATTGAGACTAATTGAGAACGAAAATGCTCAGATTAATTCTGGTTTTGAAGTCCAATCAAAAGTTTTAAAAAATCCAGAAGATACTCTCTATACGGGAACAATAACGGTTCTTAAGGAGGGGAAAATATATGCGAAAATGGAAACACGTCTTTCATTTGATACAGGAGAAGAAAGGGAAAATTAAGTTGAGAGATGAATCTGGAATGACTCTCATAGAGTTATTAGCCAGTATCCTCTTACTTTCAGTGGTGATATCTTTAGCAGGAGCGGTACATATGTTTGGACAAAAACAATACCTGACTCAATCAAGCTCTGCTATCCAGTCAAATGATTTTGCCTACACCTTATCTGTTATATCTAAAGAGATTCGCAGCAAGCCATTTGCTACTATAGAGGTGACAGAGTCTAAGGATGTTCTTTTGATTGATGATAGTGTAGTTTTTAGTCAGCAAGACTCGCAACTATTGAAAAATAGTAATCAGATTTTAGCAGAAGATGTTGCCGATTTTATTGTCACTCTTGAACCTGATACTAAGAGCGCAACAGTTTTATTGAAAAGTCTATCAAAAAATAATAGCCAGTCAAAAGAATACCAAACGACTATTTATTTTAGAGAGTGAGTGAATGAGATGAAAATCAAGCATCTCTTAAAAAAAGAAGAAGGCAGTGGTTTAGTTTTAACGTTGATGGTCCTTTCAGTGTTGTCTATATTGAGTCTTTCGATTGGAGCCTTGACAGTTGGGACCTATCGATTGAGTGGGGCTAATCGTGATGCTACTTCGGCCTATTATATAGCTGAGGCAGGAGCAACTGCAGCGTATGATGAAATCCAAAATGAGGTATTACGTGCGTATGATAATAATCAAACGCGAGATTCATTTTATAATCAAGTTTCGGCCATTTTAGCTTCAAAGAATGGAGACTCTACTGTTAATTTTGACTCGCAATTTGGGAGTGAGCCTACAGCAAAAATTCAAATAAATGAAGAGACTCCACAAAAATATACTATCTATTCTACTGGCTCGATAGATGGAAAAGAAAGAACCGTAAAAAAACAACTTACTACTACATGGGTCGAAAAAACAACTGGCGGAGGAGGATTGCCTGAAATTCCTGCTGAAACAACCTTATTTGTCGACGAAAAGATAGAACTATTGGGTGGAACTTTAAAAGGAAAAGGATACATTCAGTCTATAGATAATAACGCAGTCCAAATAGGCACTTATGGCTCATTCAAAGAATCAACTTTACATTATTCTAATCAAACGACATCGGATAAATTAATGAATTATCCAAATTATATGAAAGATAGCTTACCTGGTCTTTCTACTGAAATGAAGAATGTAAATTTCACAGATTATAAACCTTTAATAAATCAAATAGTGGCACCTGATATAACTAAGAAAATATCCATTCAAAAGATTGGGAAAAAACACAATCTTAAGTTAGAATCAGATGTCTATATTCCGAGAATTGAAATGAGCGCGGACGAAATCCTTTCAGTAAATACTGGTGATTCTGACTATACCATCTTAGTGGATAGCTTGAAGATGAACGGAGATACTAGACTTCAGATTCAAGGCGGAGGAACTTTGACAATTGTCATTAAAAACTCATTTAGTGTTGACTCGGGAAGTGTTTATTTTAATGAAAACCAAAATTCAAACAAGCTTATACTAGTTTATTTAGGAGATGCTGCTCTCAATTTAGGAAATAATTTAAAGATAAATGGTCATATGATTGTAAAAAAAGCTGATGTGGCTATAAATAGTGTTCCTATCAATGGTGTTTTTCTAACAGGAGGTAAAAAAGTTGAGTTTACTGGTGGGTTTCCAGGTTCTAAAATGATGTTAATTGCACCAAATGCAGTGGTCTCATTAGCAGGTTCTTATTCAATAAATGGTGCAGTTGTTGCGAAAAAATTTATAATGAGTGGTGGTGCGGAACTATCTTACACAAAAATCGACACAACAGGATTTCCTTTCGGTTCATCAAGACCCGTTATTGATCCAAATCCAGAGGATATTATAAATTCAGGAGTCATCATCGAAGACTAGTAGAAAGGTGCGAGAATGTGGCAAAATTCGAGAAGAAAAAATTAGGAGATTTGCTGAAAGAAGCAGGGCTTGTAACGGAATTACAAATTATAGAAGCAATCAGTATGAAAAAAAAGGATCAAAAACTAGGTAATTTATTAGTTGACCAAGGATATATCACGGAGAAACAGTTATTAGATGCTTTAGAAATTAAGCTAAAGCTAGAAAGTGTTTCATTGTATCAATACCCAATTGACCCTTCTGTGCTAGACTTAGTAACAAAAGATTTTGCACGTTCAAAACTAGTACTTCCGATTAAAAAAGAGAATACTCGTTTAATTGTAGCGATGAATGATCCATTAGACTTTTATGCTATAGAAGAAATAGAGTTTTCTACTGGTTACGTTGTCCAACCAGTCATAGCAACACAAGATGATTTGCTGCAAACGATTAGCCGGTTATACGATTCAAAAGAAATAAATGTTGACCATATTGAAGGTGAAGATGCTCCTGCTGTAAGAATTTTCAATCAATTATTAGAAACAGGTGTATCTCTACGTGCGTCAGATATTCACTTAGATCAAACGGAACGACACGTTTCCGTCAGATATCGTGTAGACGGTTTACTTCGTAATGAGCGTCCTTTACCGAAATCTTTGATGAACTCCCTGGTTGCTCGCATCAAAATAATCGCTGGATTAGATGTTACGGAGACTCGTCTGCCTCAAGACGGACGAATTAGTACGAATGCCTTGGGGAAAAGAGTGAATTTGAGAGTATCAACTTTGCCGACTATTTTTGGTGAGAAAGTTGTCATGCGTATTTTAGATATTTCTAATATGTTTCGAAAAGTAGAAGATATCGGCTTAGAAAAAGATATATTATTGGATTATCAAAAATTAATCGCCCAACCTTCAGGACTAATACTGCTAACGGGTCCTACAGGTTCTGGAAAAACGTCGACTCTTTATGGTTCTATCAATGAACTAAACCATCCTGAAAGCAACATCATCACCATCGAAGATCCGGTTGAATACCAAATTGAGGGTATAAATCAAGTTCAGGTTAATACACAAATTGGGCTGACATTTGCTCAAGGTTTACGTTCAGTCTTACGTCAAGACCCGAATATCATTATGGTTGGAGAAATAAGAGACAAAGAAACAGCTGAAAATAGTGTGAGAGCAGCTTTAACGGGTCACCTAGTGTTTAGTACGCTACACACTAATAGTGCCATTGAAAGCATTCCTCGTCTACTAGATATGGGAATCGAATCGTACTTGATTGTATCTGCAATAAGTGGAGTTGTAGCACAACGTCTGGTCAAGACCATCTGTAAAGACTGTGCACAGACAAGAGAAGCCACGTTAGTCGAGAAAGAAATTTTTGAAAGACGCAGTCAAACAATCGATACAATTACGTTTGCTAAAGGATGTGATGTTTGCCGTCATACGGGCTATCGTGGACGAATGGCTATTCATGAACTCATTGTGATAACAGATGAGATAAAAGAATTGATGATGAATAAGGCTTCCATTCAAGAAATTAAACAACACATTAAAGAGCAAGGTGTTCGTTTATTAGTTGATGATGGATTAATAAAAGTAAAAGCCGGAAAGACAACTCTAGAAGAAGTTTTACGGGTTGCTTCAATTAATGAATAAGGAGGCATTGATCATGGAACAATTAAATACACTATTAATCGATGCCTATAAAAAAAAAGCTTCTGACATCCATCTTGTAGTAGGGTCTTCACCAGTGTTTCGAGTGAATGGGAAGTTAATTCCCCAAAAACTAGCCTATCTTACAATAGACGATACAAAAAACTTTGCTAAAACGATTCTTACTCCAGAAAGGTGGGAGACGCTCGAACAAAAGAGAGAGATTGATTTTTCTTATGGAATAGCTGATACTGCTCGTTTTCGGGTAAACGTGTTTTATCAACGCAATACTCTTTCACTTGCATTCCGAATGATTTCAAATGAAATCCCTAGTGTAGAAAGTTTAGAATTACCGGCTATCACTAAAAAATTAGTCCAACAACCACACGGATTATTTTTGGTAACTGGTCCTACTGGAAGTGGGAAAAGTACTTCTTTAGCAGCTTTAATTGACTATGTAAATCAAACGATAAATCGACACATTATTACTTTGGAAGATCCGATTGAATATTTACATAAGCATAAGCAATCTATTATTGAACAAAGAGAAGTAGGATCAGATACTCTATCATTTAAAAATGGACTCCGAGCGAGTTTACGCCAGGATCCTGACATTATTTTTGTAGGAGAATTACGTGACATGGATACCATCTCCACGGCTATTACGGCATCTGAAACGGGACATTTAGTTCTAGGAACATTGCATACGTCAGATGCAGCTGGTAGTATTGAACGAATGATTGATGTATTTCCAGCAGGACAAAGGGAACAAGTCCGTTTGATGCTAGCGAATGTTTTAATAGGTATTTTGTCTCAGCGATTATTACCGAATAAAAAAGGCGATGGTCGTGTGGCAGCAACAGAGATGTTAATCAATAATCCAGCTATTAAAAACATGATAAGGGCTGAAAAAATGCATCAAATTCCTAATGTGTTACAAACGTCTGTTGATCAAGGCATGCATACGATGGAGATGAGTCTAATTAAACTTATTGAAGATGGAAAAATTCATCGACACCATTTGTACCCATAAAGTATAAAACCAAAAGGAGGGAAATAATGGCCGTTTTCGCTTATAAAGCTAAAACAAGAGATGGAAAATTATTGAAAGGGAAAATAGATAGTGGCAATAAAAAAGAAGCCCTCAATAAACTTAAACATATGGATTTGGTTGTCTTTGAAGTAGATAAGTTGAATACGGTTTTAAATAAAGACATTAGTTTTCGTTCTTCTTTAAAATCAAAAGACTTTGTCGTATTTTTAAGACAGTTTGCCTCTTTAATGAATGCTGGAATTCTATTGGTTGATGCTGTAGATCTTCTTTCTGTTCAAGCGACTAATATAGCATTGAAAGAGGCTTTAGAAGAGGTAGCTGAAGAAATAAGAGAAGGCGTTGCTTTGTCTGAAGCAATGGAAAAAAAGCCAAAAATATTTCCTAATCTGTTGATCCATATGATTCACTCAGCAGAAGTTAGTGGACGTCTAGAAGAAGTCTTGAAACAGATGGCAGATTATTATGAAAAACAACATCGAATCAAGCAGAAAATTAAAACAGCCATGACTTATCCGCTGGTTGTAAGTGTATTAGCTTTCTTTATTACTACGTTTTTATTGGTCTTCATTGTTCCGATATTTGGCGATATGTTTGCTTCAATGGGAAGCAATTTACCAATGATTACTCAAGTGGTATTGAAGATGAGTACTTTATTCCAACGTTATTGGTGGGCTGTGATTTTACTGGTTAGCGTATTAATAGCTGTCATTATTCAGCTCGGTAAAAAAGAACAAGTTGCTTATGTATTTGATGTCTTGCAGTTAAAAATACCGGTATTAGGAAACTTTCTACAAAAAACACTATTAGCTCGAATGACTCAGACTTTGAGTTCTTTGATTGGTAGTTCAGTTCCTATTTTGCAAGCTATTGAAGTGACCAGTCAAGTTGTGGGTAACCGGGTAGTTGAGAATGTGTTGCTACAAGCACAAAAAGATGTTGAAAATGGAGAATCATTAGCTAAATCAATGATAAATCATTGGTTTTTCCCACCACTTATCATTCAAATGATTCAAGTTGGAGAAACGAGTGGAGAGTTAGACGATATGCTAGAAAAAGTTTCAGAAATCTATGATCAAGAAGTTCAAGAAGCATCAGACAAGTTGCAAGTCTTGATTGAACCGATTATGATTATATTTCTTTCAGTTGTTGTAGGTGTAATCGTTCTATCAATTGTTGTGCCAATGTTTAGTATGTTTGAAACTTTTAATTAGTTAGTGTAAAAGGGCTTGTAAAAATACAACCTGTGTTATATGATGATTGAGCAATATACTTTTTATATAAAAAAATCTTAACGAAAATTAGTATAAAAAAGAAAATGGGGGAAAAGAGAATGAGAAATAAAATCAAACAATTAGTAAAAAAAGAAGGCGGCTTTACACTTATTGAGCTATTAGCAGTTATTGCCATTTTAGCTGTAATCGTGGCGATATCCATTCCATTGATTGGCAATGTCGTTCAAAAAGCTACAGATAGTACAGAAGAATCGCAAAAAGAATTAGTGATTGATGCTGCACGATTATATGATTTAGAAACACCTATTGGACCAGAGGGTGTTACGGTTACACAATTAATGGCAAAAGGTTTTTTAGAGTCTGATTTTGAAGGTACTACAGAGAAAGTAACTAAGACAACAGGTGATACAGGAGTGAAGTACGAAGCTACCCCTTGATAACAATAAATGGATAGTGTTACACCCATTCAAATACATAGAAAGACTCCTTTTAGGGGTCTTTCTTGCTTACTAGGAGTTTTTTTATGCATGCAGTCGTAACAGTTATTTTTTTTATCTATGGAGTGGTTTTCGGTTCTTTTTTTAATGTGGTGGGGTTACGGGTACCGAATGGGACGTTATTTGCTCAAACGCGCTCCTATTGTGATACGTGCCAACGAACATTGACTTGGAAAGAATTGATTCCTGTCTGGTCTTTTTTGCACCAAAGAGGCAGATGCAAAAAATGTAAAGAGAACATTTCATTGCTCTATCCGATTATGGAATTGGCAACAGGCTTACTGGCAGCCATTACCTTTTATCAGTATGGTTGGAGTGAAAAAACATTACTAGGTCTAGTGTTAATTGCACTTATTATTCCGATTACGGTATCTGATATAGCTTACCGAAAAATTCCAAATAAGTTGCTTTTATTTTTTACACCTTTATTTATAGTAGTGCGTATTTTATATCCACAACCATCTCTTTGGATTTCTTTAGTAGGAGCTAGCTTAGCTTTTTGCTTGGTGTCTGCAATTATTTTTTTGTCAAATGGTGGAATGGGTGTAGGCGATTTAAAGTATTTTTCTTTATTAGGTTTTATTTTTGGGCCTCGTTTATTTTTGTTACTCTTTTTTTTAGCAACACTTTATGGAGCGATTATAGGCATGATTATGATGAAGATAACAAGGGGCAATCGTAAAATGACCATTCCTTTTGGTCCATACATTGGTCTTGCTGCACTAACTGTTTTTTATTGTGGAGAAAAGATGATTCAGTGGTATTTGAATTTTTTCAATTGAGTAGAACAACTATCCTTTGTTTAGATAGGAGAGGAGGAACACTATGTTATTCAAAAAACAACCCTTGCTTTATTTGGAATTCCTAGAAAGGCGCATCCGTTATTTAGCGATAGACGCTCACTCTGGTAAAGTATTAGAAAAAAGCGAAATTTTATTTGACAATGATATTCTTCATGAAGAGAGAATTATTGATCCTGCATTACTTGAGAATCGATTGAACGCGTTAGTTACTGAAAAAAAATGGAAAAATGCACAAGCCTCTATTCTTTTACCAGATAATTTTGTTATTGTACGTGAAGAAAAAGTGCCGATACAACTAGAACTTTCAGAAATTAAAGCTTATGTGGCTCTACATATGGGACAATCAATTCGCTCTCCATTTAAAGAGACACGCTTTCATTTTGAGGTACTTGAAGTTGGTGATAAGGAACAGACTATCCTTTTGATGCTTTACCCGCAAGAAATCATTCTGCAATACGAATCCTTATTACAAAAAGTTTCTTTGAATCCTATCGTAGCGGATATTTCATCATTATGTTTGTATCGTATTATTAAGCAGCAAGGTGAATTACAACTAGATGCTAATAAACATGTGATGGTACTCCAATGGAGCACAGTAAATAATACGATTATGATTTTTAATGAAGATTTACCTAAATTATCACGTCAATCGCGTTTGACTAGATTAATAGAATTATGGGATGTAAACTCAGATGGTGAACCGATTTGGAACGAAGATTATGAATCACTTGAAGAGGCAATTGCAGAAACACTCGACGTTTTAGAAAGATTACTAGAATTCTATCGTTATTCAGTAATGAACGGTGAAAGTGGAGTAACAGATATCTATTTAACAGGAGACTTTCCTAATTTGGAAAAAGTAAAAGAACAATTTTCTGAACGTTTTTTTCAACCAATACATATATTGGAAGTTTCAAATGACATTACTTCTAAATACTTGCCTTTATATGGTCTTGCGATGAAAGAAGAAAAAAAAGTAGTGCTATCTAGGAGTGTTAATAAGAAAAAAGAAAAGCGTGTTGGGAAAAAGCGTAAGGAGGGAAATAAATATGTTTGAAGTTAATTTTTTTGAAAAAAAACAGAAAAACTTTCTTCCTTATCTCCTTACTGGTATGTTTCTTTTTTTGCTTATTTTATTAGGTCTTTATTTTTTCTCAATGCAGGCACACTATACGAACACAGAAAAACAAAACAAAGAGTGGCTTCAAGCTGAACAAGGAAATTTGGCCACTTCAAAAGAAATGCAAAAATATGTCCAACTTACGCAGAAAGCAGTTGAGAATAAAGTTGCTTTCAAAGCAAAACAATACCCCATAGCTTACGTAACAAAAGTTATCCTTGAACAAATTCCAGATGCAAAGCAACAGGTGACTATTTTTAATAAAAATGAATTGAATCAAGTCACTTTAATAGTAGAAGGTTTGACAACTAAAGAACTTGCTAATACGGTTGAAAAATTTAAAACAGTAGAATTTATCTCGGATGTTCATTTGATACGTATGGAGAATAAACTTGATGGAGCAGGATCAATCGTTGAACTATGGTTGGAAATTGATGAAACAACTATAGTGAAGGAGAATCTGTTATGAAGCTAAAATGGAATCGTCTATCATTTATACTAGTTTTTTTATTTGGAGTCATCATTTTAGGAATAGCCATATTCGGGCAGATAACCTATCTCAATCCAATTAAAGCAAGAGCGAATCTTACAACTCAGCAAGTGGAGAGACAAACCAATTTGGAAGCTGCTTATCCACCAAAAGCAGACTTACTAGAGGATTACAGACTAAAATATGAAAAAACGTGGTCATTTTTACCTGAAAGCGAAAGGGTCAGTCAAGAGTTGGTTGCTTTAGAGCAGCTTGCTGCCAAACAAAACATAAAGATACAACAAGTTGTTCGTGTAGGGGAACCTCAATCAATTGAAGGATTTGATGAAAGTTTTAAGAAAAGTAGCTATGAAGTTGATCTGACAAGTACTTCAGTAAAAAATATTCAAGCACTTATCGAAGAATTAGAAACAATAGATCGAGTATGGAATATTTATTCTTTTGGTTTTGAAAAACTCAATGAAACGTCTTACGCTGGTAAATTTACTTTTGAGTTGTTTTATTATGTAGTAAATTTTGAGAAAGTAGAGTAAAAAGCGACTAGCTTAAATAGAGGTAAACGAGGTGCTTTATACACTTGAAATCCCCCTACTACAAAAATAGAAACTTATTGTAGTGGGGGGATTCTAGTTGGGAAAATGAACGTTTATTGGTTGCTTACTTTTTCAATTTTTACTATTCCCATACCTGCAATTTGAGGAGGTAAGGACATAGTAGTTGGCGCGTGTTCAATCAGCGTGACTTGAACGGTATCACCGTTTACTAATTCGGATGCACGGATACTTTCACCTGATTTTTGATCGACTAAAGAGACTTCTTCGGTTAATAAGATCACTTCATCAAAAGAAGCGGCTTCTGTGGAGTCTAATGGAGTTAAGTCTGATATAAATAATCCATCAGTATGGGTTTCACCAAAATCGATGACCGTTCCAGAGTAAAGAATGGTTTTATCTTCTGCAGTGTCTGTTTCACTGCTACTTTCTTTTGGAGCTTCAACACCGCATCCGGCTAAAAAGGTGACAGCGATAAAGCTTACTATCCATTTTTTCATATTTATGCCTCTTTTCATCAAAATTTATACCGACTACTTTTCTAAAAAAATAGTTTAAAGTGGTTCCATTGTATGATCAGAATAGATTGCTTTAATCCCTGACTCTGCTAGTAATGAATGGACATCTTTTAGTTGTTTTTTTGTATAGATAAACCCTTCTTTAGCTAGAGTAGCATTCGGTGCATCTTTACCGTTGGTACTAAAGTAAACTGTTCCATTTCTAGTCAAAGAGGCGGCAACAATGTACGCTGCTTTTATATCAGCTAGATTTAATGTCACTTGATTGGTGATTGTCCCTTTGATAAAGAGGGTATCTTGATCGATTTCTACTGTTTTTTTACTGAGCATTCCAAATGTGTAACAAGCCAATTTAATCATCCCCTTTTGTAAAGTAACGTAGTTTTATTATAGCGCATAAAAAGAATAAACAACACTAACATTAATCATAAGTGAGTTGAGAAAATAGACTAATGATTATACTTTCAAATTTAGTCTAATTCAGATACAATCAATAAAAGACTCGTGCAATCTTATCCAACTATTCTTTAACGGATAAATAAAATTTATTTCAATAGTGATGCTAATCAAATAAGTGACATAAAATCTATTCGAAAGGATTTGTTTGAATGAAATTAACCATTTTAGCGACGAGCGATATACATGGTTATGTCAGACCATGTAATTTTAGTTCAAAAGCGCAAGATAAGCCCTTCGGTGCCCTTAAAGTAGCAACTGTCTTGAAAAAAGAAAAACAAGCAGCAGGTGGCCCTATATTGACCGTTGAGAACGGTGATTTTATTCAAGGTTCGCCTTTGAGTTACTACATTGCAAAGCATCGAGGAGCAATGAAACCGGATGATTTATCTAATGTGTTAAATAGGATGGCTTATGATGTAGGGATTATTGGAAATCACGAATTTAATTATGGACAAATTTATTTACGTCAAGCTATTTCAGCGGCTCATTACCCTGTTCTTTCGGCTAATATCCTGAATGAAGTGGGCCAACCAGCATTTGGTAAAGCTTATGAAATTATTGAAAAAGACGGTCTCAAAATAGCCGTTTTAGGTCTAACAACAGTCTATATTCCAAATTGGGAACACCCTGATCATATCAAGGGATTAACTTTCAAAAGTGCTGTCGAAACAGCTAAAGAACTGGTCCCACAATTGAGAGAATTAGCAGATGTAGTGGTTGTTAGTTACCATGGTGGTTTTGAAAAAGACGTTGATACAGGTGAAATAACTGAGCCGTTAACAGGTGAAAATGAAGGGTATCAATTAGCAACCGAAGTTCCCGGTATCGATGCGTTAATCACCGGACATCAGCATCGTCTAATTGCGACTAAAATAAACGGAATTCCAGTTATCCAACCAGGGTATCGAGGTGAGGCTGTTGGTAAAATTGTTTTGATGATTGAAAAAAATCTCGATAACGTATATACGGTTACACAAAGTGAAGCGAGTTTAGTTACTACGACGACAGCGATTCCTGATGCAGACCTATCAAAAGAACTGGTCAATTTATTTAAAGAAGTTGATGAATGGTTAGATCAGCCACTTGGAAGAGTTGAAGGCGACATGCGAATTTGTGATCCACATAGCGTTCGAGCTGTAGAGCACCCTTATATCGAGTTTATTCAAAAGGTTCAAATGGATGCTATGGGTACAGATATTTCTGGAACAGCGCTATTTGTAAATGAGGGCAAAGGATTCAATGAAACCATTACGATGCGAAATGTTGTAACCAATTATGTCTACCCCAATACACTAACGGTTTTGCGTGTGACCGGAGCGGATTTAAGGGCAGCGATAGAGCAATCAGCTGCTTATTTCAAAGCAGAAAAAGATGGTTCAGTGGGCATTAATCCAAATTTTATTCATCCTAAACCGCAATACTATAATTATGATATGTATGAAGGTATAGACTATGTAATCAATGCAAAACGGCCGATTGGCGAACGAGTGGTAGAATTTATGTACCATGGAAAAGAGATAAAACCAACAGATCAACTCGACATTACATTGAACCAATACCGCGCCGTTGGTGGAGGGGATTACGCAATGTATTCAGCGGATAAAATTATTCGTGAAAATCAAACCGATATGAGTGAGTTGATTGCCGATTACCTGGTTAAGCATCCTGTTATTAAAGCAGAAACCAACCAGAATTTCAAAGTGATAGTGGAATAAAATATAAAAAGAGAAATGTAGATTTTAATCTATATTTCTCTTTTTATATTTTATTAAAAATGCAATTAAATAATAAAATTAGCTGAATTATAGGTAAAATAAATAAGTTGAAATCAATTGAGCCCAATGAGGTTTAATTGTAAAAAATAAGAATGGACTGAAAGATCATTTTATAAAAACCGCTTTCATTGTATAGTAATTTATGTAAGGAGGAACAATTAATATGTTTGATAATCGATTGTTAGCATTGCTTAATCATTTGATAGAAATGCCTCATTTGAGTATATGGAAATTAGGGGTCGTCCTCGATAGACCAGTAGAGCAGTTAGAAGAAGATATTCAACAGCTAAATGACATACTGGGAAAAATTGGTTATTCAAAAATTGAAATAAAAGAAGGTGAATACAGAGTTCCTCAAAGTTTGATTTGTAAGCAAAAGGAACTTCAAAAAAAACTGAAAAATAATCAAATTTACTTACAAGAAAATGAAAGAGAACATTTGATTTATCTATATACTTTTATTCGAAAAGAAGAAGTATCTAATTATCACTATCAGGAATTATTGAAAGTTAGTAAAAATACAACATTAGCAGATATAAAAAAACTGAGAAAAAGATGCGAAGATTTTAAAATTAGTTTAAAGTATACACGATCTAAAGGTTATTACTTGGAAGGCAATGAATTAGATAAAAGAAGAATGGCTTTTATCAGTATTTCTTCGTTGCAATTAACTTCTATTGGCTCATGGGCATTAAACTATATTGCCCAAGCATGGGATGAAGAAATAAGATTAGAAGAATTAAAAAAAGAACTAGTCCACTGTGCAACAGAAAAGCATATCCACTTTGTCGAAAATAGATTACCAGAAGTTGTAGGATTAATTTATTTTGTTTTTTTAAGACAAAAAAGAGTGAAAATTTTATTTACGAGTAAAGAAAAACTAGTCTTAAAAGAGAGTAGTGTCAATGAGATTAGTAAGACTATCTCAACTGATTTTTTTTTTTTTTTTTATTCAGAAGATGAAACTAGTTTTTTAACAATGACATTACTAAGTATTGCTGAAGGCGACTCTGTATTATATAAAGATGAAAAGTTGTATCAAATTACAAAAGATATCATAAGTAAAATGGAAAAGATTGCAGTGATAGATTTTCGAAATAAAAATGATCTTCAAAGAACATTATATACACATATTGTACCAACTTATTATCGTTTATTATTCGGACTCAAATTAGAAAATTCGATGGTTAATCAAATTAAAAGAGAGCATAATGAACTTTTTGGGTTTGTAAAGAAAGCTTTAAAGCCTTTACAAGAAATAGTGAATTCAGAGATAACCGACGAAGAAATTGCTTATTTTACAATTCATTTTGGTGGTCAATTTGAGAAGACTCTAAAACAAGTTCAGTCTTATCGCGCTTTAGTTATTTGTCCTAATGGAATTAGTTCTTCTTTAATTCTACGGTCAGAACTAAAACAATTATTTCCACAAATTAATTGGCTTGGAGAACATTCTATAGAAGATTTGAAATTAATGCCTGAAGATTCTTACGATATGATTTTTTCAACGGTATATATTCGAACAGAAAAGAAACTGTATATCGTTAAGCCTATTATGAATCAAAGAACTAAAAACTATTTATTACAGATTGTGACAAATGATTTTGAACTAATAGGATCATCTAATCTAAATATAGAAGATTTAATATTGACGATTAAGAAATATTCTAATGTAATTGATGAAGAAAAACTTTATAAAGCATTATCAAAAAAAATATTAACGCCATATGAGGAAGAAAGAGAGGAATTACCGATGTTAGAAGACTTAATTACCAACGATACAATTCAATTTAATAAAGATGAAAGTTTGACTTGGGAAGAAGCGATTAGATTAAGTAGCGATTTGTTGATAAATAAGAATTATATTGAAGAAAGTTATGTAGAAGCTATTATTGCTAATGTGAAGAAATATGGAGCATTCATTGATTTAGGGCAAGGAATAGCTATTCCACATGCTCGTCCTGAAAATGGTGTGAATCAATTAGGGATGTCGCTATTAAAATT
This sequence comes from Carnobacterium sp., assembly GCA_020431645.1. Lineage (GTDB taxonomy): Bacteria > Bacillota > Bacilli > Lactobacillales > Carnobacteriaceae > Carnobacterium_A. Next base: position 16,775 of record JAGQHW010000021.1, read on the forward strand.
AGACAAGCCTGTCTATTTATTGGATGATCCAAATCATGGAGTAAATATTATTATTACTTTAGCAGCTATAGACAACCAATCTCATTTAAAAGCACTCTCACAACTAACAAAAATACTAAGTGATAAAGAAAAAATAACAGTATTAAAAGAAGCAACAACAAAGGAAGAAATTTTAAATCTTATAAAAGAAAATCAGGGGGTAGAAGATAATGATTAAATTTGGTACAGCTTGTGGTTCAGGTTTAGGTTCAAGTTTTATGTTAGAAATGAATATAGAAAGCATTTTAAAAGAGTTAGGATTAGATAGTTCTAAGGTAGAAGTAGAGCATTATGATATGGGTTCTACAGCACCAGGACTTGCAGATGTTTGGTTTGTGGGAGCAGATTTAGAAGATGCTGCTAAAGATTTAGGCGACGTAAGAATACTAAGAAGCATCATTGATATGGATGAGTTAAGAGAAAAAGTAACGCAAGCTTGCAAGGACAAAAACTTATTATAAAAAGGAGTGTTTTAAATGAGTGGAATATTAAAAGTTATTATTGATATTGCTAGTACGCCAGCGATACTTGTTGCTATGATAGCGGTTTTAGGTTTGTTGTTACAAAAAAAGCCAACCGCAGATGTGGTTAAAGGTGGAGTTAAAACATTTGTTGGTTTTCTAGTTGTGACAACCGGAGCAGGTGCTGTAGTTGCCTCATTGTCGCCATTCGGAGAAATGTTTCAAGTAGCCTTTAATGTGCAAGGTGTTATACCCAATAATGAAGCAATCGTTGCAGTAGCTCTAAGTGAATACGGAACGACAACGGCTTTAATTATGTTAGCAGGAATGATTTTTAATATCATGATTGCGCGCTTTACAAAATTTAAATATATCTTCTTAACAGGGCATCACACACTTTATCTAGCGTGTATGATTGCAGTTATTATGTCAGTTATTGGTTTTACAACAATTCCATTAATTCTTTTAGGTGGTTTGGCATTAGGAATTGTAATGACGGTATCACCAGCAATCGTTCAGCCATTTATGCGTCAATTAACCGGTCACGATAATGTTGCCTTAGGACACTTCAGTGCAGTTGGTTATGCATTAAGTGGTTATATAGGTAAATATTTTGGAAATAAAGAAAAATCAACTGAAGATATTAAATTTCCTAAAGGGTTAGGATTTTTGAGAGATTCAACAGTAAGTATTGCTATTACAATGGGAATTATTTATGTCATAGTAGCACTATTCACTGGCGGAGCTTATATTCGAGAAAATCTAAGTGGTGGAACAAATCACATCATTTTTGCTTTGCAACAAGCAGGAGCATTTGCAGCGGGCGTTTTCGTTATCTTAGCTGGTGTTCGTTTAATTTTAGCAGAAATTGTTCCAGCATTTAAAGGGATTTCAGAAAAATTAGTTCCTAATGCTAAACCAGCATTAGATTGCCCAATTATTTTCCCATATGCTCCAAATGCTGTTTTAATAGGATTCTTTTCAAGTTTCTTAGGCGGTATCGTAAGTATGATCATTATGCTGTTTGCTGGCGGTGTAATTATTTTACCAGGAGTTGTTCCTCACTTTTTTGTTGGTGCAACAGCAGGAGTAATCGGTAATGCATCTGGGGGACTTAGAGGCTCGATATTAGGCTCGTTTGTTCAAGGGATGTTGATTAGTTTCCTACCTTTATTATTATTACCAGTGCTTGGAGATCTAGGTTTTGCAGGTTCTACGTTCTCCGATGCTGACTTTGCAGTTTCAGGATTATTCCTTGGACTTTTAGGAGAGTACGGTGGACAGGTAGCAGTAGTTATTGGTATAGCTCTTGCTTTATCTATAATGATTGCTTTAACTTTATTCAGTAAAAAACAAAAAGAAACTGTTGAAGCAAATTAAGTTATTATTATAAGGAGGAATAGCTAGTGGAAATAAAAGAACTAGAAAAATTTGCTAAAGAAATACGCTACTATACTTTAAAAGAATTAAATTATATGGGATATGGGCATTATGGTGGTAGTCTTTCTATTGTGGAGGTCTTAGCAGCTATTTATGGAAAACATCTAAATGCAAGTCCTGAGACTAAAGATGATCCTAATCGAGACTATTTTGTATTATCGAAAGGGCATGGTGGCCCAGCACTATATGCAACACTTTCTTTAAAGGGTTATTTCCCTGAGGAATGGTTGTATACACTGAATCAAAATGGTACAAATCTTCCATCACATCCTGATCGCAATAAAACACCAGGTGTTGATATGACAACTGGCTCATTAGGACAAGGCATTTCGGCAGCTACTGGTATAGCTCTTGGTAACAAAATTGCTGAAAGAAATAACTTTACGTTTACGATTGTTGGAGATGGTGAATTGAACGAAGGCCAATGTTGGGAAGCAATCCAGATGGCCGCTCATAATCAGTTAGAGAACTTAATTGTCTTTGTAGATGATAATAAGAAACAATTGGATGGATATACAATTGATATTAGCAATCCATTCGATTTTGCAGAAAAATTTACAGCATTTGGATTTAATACTGTACGTGTTGACGGTCATTCAGTTAAAGCTATTTCTGAAGCCATTACAAGTGCAAAGGTATTTAAAGGAAAACCTTCTGTTATTATTTTAGATACTATTAAAGGAAAAGGTATTAAACATATAGAAGAGATGATGGATAACCATCACTTACGTCCAGATGATGAGACAAACAAAGCCATTCAAGCTACAATCCAACAAATAGGTGAAGAGTTAGGAGTGTTAGTTTAATGAAAGAATTTAAAGTTACATTAGATGAAGCAGAAATGCGAACAACATATGCTAATTTTTTAGTTGATTTTGCAAAAAAAGACGAGAAAGTTGTTGCTTTAGAAGCAGATTTATCTAGTGCCATTGCAACAAATAAAATAAAAAAAGCAATGGGTAATCGATTGATTAATGTTGGTATTATGGAAGCTGAAGAAGTAGGATGTGCTGCAGGATTAGCGGTAGCTGGCTTTAAGCCTTTCATTCATACTTTTGGACCTTTTGCTAGTCGAAGAGTTTACGATCAAGTATTTTTATCTTTAAATTATGCTCAATTGAGTGCAGTTATACTCGGATCTGATGCTGGCGTAACAGCAGAAGCAAATGGTGGAACACACATGCCTTTTGAGGATTTAGCATTAATGAGAGCGATACCAAAAGCAACGGTTTATGAGGTTAGTGATACGACTATGTTAAGAGCTATCCTTGAACAGTCTTATGAAGATACTGGTTTTAGTTATATTCGTACAATCAGGAAGCAGCCTGTTAAATTATATAGTGAAGGAGAATTATTTGAATCAGGAATAAAAGTTTTAAGAGAAGGCAAAGACGTTAGTATATTAGCTTCTGGGATAATGGTTTCAGACGCGATGCTAGCTGCCAATGAGTTAGCGGCTGAAGGAATTGAAGCAACAGTAATGGATGTCTATCGCTTGAAACCAATCAACAAAGAAGCTGTTCTCCAAGCAGCTGAAACTGGAGCAATTATAACGGCAGAAAATCACAATATTGTAGGTGGATTAGGAAGTGCTATAGCTGAAGTTTTAGCAGAAGAAAAACCGACTCTTCAATATCGAATAGGAGTTCGCGAGCAGTTTGGTCAAGTAGGAAAAGCAGATTACTTGAAAGAACAATATGGGCTAACAGTTGAAAATATTGTTTCTCAAGCTAAGCAACTTATTAAGAAAAAAGAAAAAATGAAGACATTAACTAGTATCTGATAGATCAGCTACGTTAATTGGTTTATAAGATCAAAGTAAAATGTAAGATACTAAAAACGACCAGAATCTAAGATTATTCCTAGATTTCATGGTCGTTTTTTAGGTTGTAGTTGATTGCATCTAATCTTGAGTAAAATGAAAAAATTTGTGCTTACCAAATAAATAATAAAACACACTGATTAGTAACAACAAGGTCATTATCCAACTACCGAAAGGAAGAAAACGATCGAATAAGAAGTTGGTTAATCCAACTAATCCTGTAATGAAAAAAAGAACGAAGATAGGCATGAATCCTTTGTTAGCATCTGCTGCAGTAAATTTCTTTGAAAAAGGGTAAGACTTCATTGATCGTTTTAAGTAACCAAAAAAAACAACGGTTGTAGCTAAAAAGCCATTAAGGACAATAGCTAGATCATCCCAGCCGTACAAAAAAACCAGAAAGACACTTAACGTTAGGTAAAAGGGTACGATTAATCTCATCCAAACAGCTTTTCCAGCACCTCTAACAAATAAACCATCGTTGTTAACGGGACTCATCTGGAAAATCCAAGCTCCTTTATAAGAAGAAGAATAGCTTAGAGAAGCTACTAATTGCGGAACCATAAATAACGTAATGTAAACAGCATAAGGAAAACCTTGATTTCTCATATCCGTGAGATTCATTCCGCTAGATAAGCTATTGAAGCTAATGAATAAAGGCAAAATAAAAGAAACAGCTAAAGGTGGATAAACTCTTGTTTTAAATTCACGTTCATTTTGGATAATCTTCCATGTAAATTGGTAGTAAGCTTTTTCAGTCGGTGTTATGCAAAGAATTGATTTAGTTCGATTCATCCAATACGTGTGCTCTTTAAGATTCTCATTTTGATTGGTTAACTTTTGAATGTTTTGCTCTAATTGGGCGCTATTTTTCTTATAGTAAAAGAAGAATAGTGTAGTAGCTGTTATGAATAACAACGTATAAAATAAGTAATAACTATTCCATCCTTCTTGCACCAAACCTAAAGGAGCAGCAAACCATAGTGGAAAGAGTGGTAAGTGCCAAATTTTTGGTTGATAAACAATAGAAAAATCAATGAGATTGAACAGCTGACCGACCAACTGATAGCCTAAAATAGTAAAAATAGATAAACCAATTTGACTATAGGAAATAATATTCTTTAATTTTTCACCATTAAACTTTTTTAGAATTGTAGCATAGATGACCAATGTGAAAAGTAACGTCCAGAAACTAAAAACAACAGTTAACAAAGTAGCCAATAAGCCTACAATAAAGCCATTGATAAAATAAGAGGCAACCATCACTGGACCACCTAAAGCTAAGGTCAAAGAAAATAAATAAACAAAAACATGGGTGGCTTTAGCTGCGCTAAGAGTTTGGCCACTAACAGGTTTGGTTCCAATCAACACTTGATCTTTTGTATCCAGTAAAATTGAAGAAAAGCTAGCAATGGTTGTTGAAAGAAGCATCACAAATAAATAACCAAAATAAATGGTGTATTGCACAATCAAGCTATCGCTAACAAATAAAGCCCCAATGACAAAGCTGCTGATAATAACATACCAAATCAAAGAAGAAAAAAAGGCGTTCTTTTCTTCTTTGTCTTTGCCATTTTGCATGATCAGATTAGGTTCACGACCATCCATTAGAATTTTTGTCTCGACAATTAATCTTAATTGGTTGTAATCGACACCACTTTTTTCATAAAGTGCAAAAAATGTATCCAACAATTTTAAATAGATAGGATCTTTTGCATTCAAGGAGTTAGCCATCGTACTCGACTCCTTTCATCGCCTTTAAAAAGTCTTCTGCTAGTTGGTAGTGTTCATCAAAGCCTGTTAACTCATTAAAGAGTTCTTCTAACGTTCCATCTGCTTCATGACGAATCTCGTTAAAAGGCCCGTCTGCAACAATCTGACCTTGATTAAGAATCAAGATACGGTCACTTAACTTTTCAACAGTATCCATAATATGTGAAGAGTAGAAAATCGTTTTTCCATCCGCTTTTAATTGTGCTAAAATTTCTTTGATGATAAGAACACTATTGGCATCTAAGCCATTTAAAGGCTCATCCCAAAAAAGAATAGTAGGATTATGTAATAAACTAGAGATGATTAAGACTTTTTGCCGCATCCCTTTAGAAAAGGTTGAAAGGCGATTTTGAAAAGCCTGTTCGATTTTTAAAGCTGTCATCATAGCCAAACTTCTTTTTTTTATGAGAGATTCACTTAAACCATAAAGTTGTCCAACAAATAAGAAGTATTCTTGGGCAGTTAGGGTTTCGTATAAATCTGCATTTTCAGGTACATAACCAATCTGAGCTTTGTAATGGGTTTCGTTTCCGCTTAGCGATTTTCCAAAGAGAGTGATTTCACCGGCATCGGGTTTCATTAACCCTAAAATTAATTTAACCGTCGTACTTTTTCCAGCGCCATTCGTGCCGATATATCCAATAATTTCACCTGGATAAACAGTAAAGGTAACTCCTTTTAAAACATCAGTTGAGCCAAATGATTTCGTAAGGTTTTTAATTTCTAAAATAGGCAACATAATAAACCTCCTTTATAATAACGTTAGTTTAACATAGAAAGAACTAGATAACCGCCATTAATTGTAAGGAAAACCTTTTTTATAAAAAAATTTGCTGATGGATTAAAGGGGTCGCTTAAATTTCCTCATGAATAGAAATAGATTTCTTCAAAAACGTTCCTTGTGACTTATTTATGGTAAAGTTAATGTATAAAAAACTAACTAAAGGATTGTGAAATGAACTATGGCTACCATTATTTTTGATGTAGATGATACACTGTACGACCAACTTGTTCCGTTTAAAAAGGCTTTTCACCAGACCATTCGTGAAGTTTCAAAAGATAAGATACACAGTCTTTATCGGCTGAATAGAGAAAAAAGTGATGCGTTATTTGAGAAAAGTGAATCAGGAGAATTGCCAAAAATAGAGATGCAAGTGATGCGCATTCAATACGCATGTGAGCAAAGTAAGATGGCGATTAGTCGAGAAGAAGCCTTAGCTTTTCAAAAAGCCTATGAAGTGGAACAACAAAAATTAGTGTTGTATCCAGAAATAGAAGAGTTATTAACTCGCTTAACTAAAAATAATCATCAAGTAGCGCTATTAACAAATGGTGCAGCAACTCATCAACAAAAGAAAATTGATCAGCTTGGTTTAGCAAAATGGATTGCTCAAGACCATATGTTTATTTCTGGTCAATTAGGAAAAATGAAACCGGATATTGCGGCCTTTGAAATGGTAGAGTCGGCTTTAACATTAGCAGATGAAAAACCTATTTATGTTGGTGATTCTTTCCATAATGATATAGTCGGTGGGAAAAAAGCGGGATGGACGGTTATTTGGTTGAACACACGAAAAAATAAACCAACAAATGAGTCTGTTGAGCCCGATAAAATAATTGAGCATCCGAGTGAATTGTTGTCTTTATTTGAAGAACAAGGGTATTTTAAAAAATAAGCGACTGATTAAATGGTGTTAGGATAAGTCTTCTAACACTATTTTTCTATTCAAAAGAACGACCGTGTTAAACTAAGGATAGGAAAAAACAAAACGTTACTGATTAAATAGATAGTTAACAAGAGTTAGAAAAGAGTCGAGAAACTAAAAGTGTCATTTAGTCTTTAGAATTAAACAGTAAAATCAGTACTGATTAGGGGGAGAAAAGGTGTTTAATATTATGATTGTCGAAGATGACTTGACGATTGCTCGTGTCTTACGTGATGAATTAACTAAATGGCAATATGAAACAAAAGTCGTAAAAGATTTCAATCAGGTTATGGAAGAGTTTATTGCTTTCAAGCCTCAATTGGTACTGATGGATATTCAACTGCCTTATTATAATGGCTATTATTGGTGCCAAGAAATACGCAAAATTTCTCAAGTTCCGCTTATCTTTGTTTCATCACGAAATGAGAATATGGATATTGTCATGGCTATTCAGATGGGAGGCGATGATTTTATTGGCAAACCGTTTAATCTAACCGTAGCGATAGCAAAAATCCAAGCACTGTTAAGAAGAACCTATTCCTTTAGTGAAATGGATCATTTTTTAACTTATCGAAAAGCTGCATTAAAATTAGGCGAATCGAAAATTCATTACTATGACAAAGAAATAGAATTAACCCGCAATGAACTTAAAATTATGGAGCAATTATTTATTCATAAGGGCGAATACGTATCACGTGAAAGTATCATGGTTAAATTATGGGAAGATGAGTCTTTTATTGATGACAATACACTCTCAGTCAATATTACTAGACTACGTAAAAAATTAGCCTCGATAGGATTGAAGGAATTTATTTTAACCAAAAAAGGCTGGGGTTATGGACTAACTGAAGGAGATAGAACCAATGAATAAATGGGACAAGCCTCTTATTAAAGCATTCTTAAAAACAACTCGGCCACAATTTAGTTTATATATCATGATGGTTACTCTTTTTAGTTGCATTTATTTTTTTAATCGTCTTCCACTGGCACTTCTTTTTTATACGATAGAATTAACAGGGTTCTTATTTATTTTCTATTTATTGGAGCAGTTATACCATTATGCCAAGCGGTATAATCAATTAAAAGAACTACAAAATCCACATTTGAACATAGAAAATAGTTGGCCTAGAAATCTTGACCCAGCAGATATTTTTTACCATAAGAAAATCCGGTTACTTATTGAGCAATTACATGAGTCACAACAACAGTTTAACGAAAAAAATAGCGAACAATTAGATTATTTCACCCTTTGGTTGCACCAAATCAAAACACCCATTGCGGCTATTAGTTTATTGATACAAAGTCAATCTGACCAGCTATTGGCTAAACAACTTAATCAAGAGTTGCTGCGTCTAGAAGATTATACTCACATGGCACTCAATTATTTGAAGCTCGAAGAATCGGGTTCAGATATGGATTTTTCAGAAGTAGAATTAGACCGAGTGATTAAACAAACCATCAAGAAATACGCGATTTTATTTGTTTACAATCGTATTTCCTTAGACTATAAAGAAACCCATAAGACAATTTTAACAGATGGAAAGTGGCTTAAACTATTGTTGGAACAAATTTTATCAAATAGCCTGAACTATTCAATTGAAGGCAAAATTAGTATTTATTTAGATCCAGCACAACCAGATAACTTGATTATTGAAGACAATGGTATTGGCATTCGAACACAAGATTTACCAAGAATTTTTGAAAAAGGGTATTCAGGTTTAAATGGTAGACTTTATGAAAAATCAACGGGATTAGGCTTATTTCTTAGTCAGAAAATAGTAAAGCGACTGGGACATCAACTAGTCATTGACTCTGTGATGGGGAAAGGGACGAAAGTAACCATTCATTTAGCTAGAAAAGAGTTAGACCTATTTGATTGAAACAATCAACCTTACAAAAGTGTAAGGTTGTTTTTTTATATTGTAAGATTAGGTAAATGCAAAGAAGGTTTTTTTATCATAAGATGTAAGAGAAGAAAAGGAGGAGGTAGCAAATGCCTTTAGTAGAAGTTAAAAATGTCAAAAAAGTTTATACTGCTCGTTTTTCTAGCCAACAAACAGAAGCACTAACAAATGTTAATTTTTCAGTTGATGAGGGTGAATTTGTTTCCATCATGGGAGAATCTGGTTCAGGTAAAACAACGTTATTAAATATCCTCTCAACCTTAGATACT
>JAGQHW010000220.1 GCA_020431645.1 Carnobacterium sp.
ACATTTCTATTTGTTCTTTTCTAAATTTAGTTAAAGATTGCTGGTCAAAAGTAAAATAAAGAACTTGAGTTGTTTCACTTATCAATTGAATTAATTCTATCATTTGTATTCTACGTGACTGATCAAAGTTTACAAACCCATCATCAATCATGATTGGCAACTTCACAATATCAGTCGCATTTTTAACAAAAGCAAATCTTAAAGCAACATATAACTGTTCAGCTGTACCTTGAGAAAGTTCTGAAGCATCAAAAAGAGAACCGTCGTATCTCTGAACTTCGATTTTGTCTTCTTTTATTAAAACTTTTATATATTGACCTTTAGTTAATAACTCAAAAAAATTAGTTGTATCTTCGATGGTTTCTGGAAAACGATTTTTGCGAGCATGGGTCATTGCTCGCTCTATTAGCTCAGCTGCTACTTTATAAGTACTCCATTTGTCTACTAACTCTTGAAACTCAGTTCTGAGATTGGCATACTCTTGTAACAAGACAGAATATTCTCCACCTTTTTCTAGTTCCTTTAATGCTAATTCTTTTTTTATTCTTTTATTTATTAGTTGTTCTTCGCTTACCCTATGAACTTGAATAGATTGTTTTATTTTATCGATTTGTCCCAGTAAATCTTCATGGTCTCGGAACTGTTCTAACAAATGGAGATCTCCTGAAACTTGTTGTTCTAATAACAGTAATCGTGATTTTTTTCGTTTCCATTCATCAAAAAGAACAAATTTTTTGCGAAAATCTTCCTCATTTTTTGCTTCAACCGATTGGAATAACGCTAATCTTTGTTGTTCAAAGTTTCTTTGCTCATAAACAATCTTTTTCATTTGTTTTTGCCGTTCATCTTCTTCTTTTTGTATCGCTAAAAAACTCTGTTCATCCATTAAGGAATCTTGATAAAATTGAGTAATACCTGATAAGACCGATGGTAAGTGTTCCCAATCAACTAATATTATTCACTCCATAAATTGGACCTGTTTTTTCCATTGCGATAATTGTTCAGATATCTTTTCTAATAATTCTTCCTTTTCTTCAACAGCTTGAACTCTATCACGTAAAGAATCAAAACTATCTTCTTGATTCGCTAAAATTTTAATCGTCATATTCTCAGGATAACCATTGTTTGTTATGATTTGATTTAATGTATTTGTTGCTTCTTTTTTCTGTTGTGTATATTTTTCTACCATTTTTTGTATCTGCTTGGAGTCCATTATTACTTGATCGAATTCAGCTAATTGAGCTCGCCATTGCTTACGTAATTCTATTTGTTTAATATAATCTGCATAAGTATATTTAAAAGTATCTTTTTTTTCTGTTAGTTCTTTTCTAGGTTTGATTCTAATAAAAAGAAAAATTGAAATCCCTGCAATTGTTATTCCTCCTAAGCCGGCGATAAATCCAATCAATCCACCACTTATGAAACCAAAAACTCCTAACACTGCTCCTATTATTCCAATTAAGTTTATTTGCAAACGTTTATTTTTCTCTTTAGTAGCACTATTTTCATTCACTAAAGATCTATATTCCTGATTTTTTGAATCTTGATAATGTTTTTCTGTTTCTTGAAAAAGTTTATTGTCCCATATTTCGGGCTCTATCTTGTCTAATTGCTCAGACAAAGAATTTTGCTGATAAACAGAAAAAGATTTCTTTTCTATTACTTCTTGTAATTTACGCTCGACTTCTAAACTATCTTGGTACAGCTCTTGATACTCTTTCTTTTGTGTTGCTGTTTGATGAGGCGGAATTCGTTGCCCTATATTTAAACCTAATTGAAGTTTATTGCGTAACACTTGATCCCTTTCTTTTTTTACTTCTCTTTCAAGAAATTCTTTTTCTTGTAAAAGAGATTTTGTACTATCTATAGAAGAGATAATTCTTTGAATATCATTTTTACGTTCGATAAATAGTAATTGGTCTTTTTTCAAATGACTTTTTTCGATTGCTTGTTTAGAACGTTCTTGTTCTTGTAACATAGTTACTCTGAGTTGATCAATAGATTGATTTAGATGGTTAAGCTGAAATAAACCTTCTTGTGGCATTTCTTTCATATTCTTTTTCTTTATTTCTTCTTGAATAGCTATTATTTCTGAAAAATGGCTCCAATTAACAGCTAGTCGGCTTAATTGTTCTAATTGAACTTCGTTTTTACTTCGTGTATCTTTTATTTTTTCTATCTCTTGTTCATACGTTTCTTTTTCCGAATAGAGTTGTGTATATTGAT
>JAGQHW010000221.1 GCA_020431645.1 Carnobacterium sp.
AGTTCCAACTGAAGTAATGGAAGCTCTAGGTGTAAATATTGGAGAAAATATCAGCTATGTTATCGAAAATGATTCGGTTAAATTAGTAAAAGAGAAAAGTGAAATAGACAATCTGGGCGTATCCAAAGAATTTATCGAAATGGTCAATGAAAGCTTTACTAAATATGAAGGAGCATTAAGAGAGCTGGCTGATAAATGATAGTCTATTTGACAGAAAAAGAAATCATCTTAATAAATGCGTTTGTTATCGCAAAAATCAATCCAAAAGAGCAAATAGGCGTTAAAGTTCCAACTGCTTTAAGTATGTGTGTAGAACAACCAAAACAGTTTGTTTTTGGACAGGAACTTTATCCCAAGTTAGAAGATAAAGCGGCGATACTCTTTGAATTATTAGTCAATAAACATTGTTTTTTCAATGGGAATAAGCGGACTGCTGCAGTTTCTTTAGATATATTTCTAAAGAAAAACGAACGAACATTGGCATGCAGTAATAAAGAATTAGTGGGTTTTACGATAGATTTAGCAGAAAAAAGAGGCAATGACAAGATTTCTCATAATGAAATTGTTGAATGGATTAAGAACCATTCCAGCAAATTAAAGTGAGAAATATTTCCTTAAGATTCAGTCTGAATCTAAGGAAGTATTTTTAGTTAGATAGTCTTTTAAAACTTAGTCTTCTTTTTCTTGCATAGCAACTTTTAATGCAGTTAGATCAGAAGATGGGTCACTAAGAATGTTAGGGATATCGTCTAAGTCAGTTTCAACATTCCAAAGCAAGATACCAACAGGTTTATTATCTTTAAGGTAATAAACCACTTTTTCATCGCCGACTTTATCGATCAACGAGTCTAGCTTTGAATCTAATATTCCGATGGTTTTCCAAGAGATATCAAACACGACAGAATAAAAATAAGGTGTGTGCGTATACGGTTCATTTGATCCAGCCATCGCTTTTCCAACAACTTCTCTTGAATTTCGTACATGATCCACATGTTCGATTCGATTTTCTCCTAAAATCTTATCTGAATAAGCAGCGATATCTCCAGCTGCATAAATATCTGGATCTTTAGTTCGCAGATACTCATCAATAATAACGCCATCTTCTACAGATGTACACCTAGAAATGACGTTGGTGAGTAAAAAAACTCACCAACGTCATTTTTGTTATTTATTTAAATATAAATTCAAAACAAGTGAGCTTTCCTGTAAAATGATAGTCTACGAAAACTTACCAATTGGAGGAACTCACTTGCCTACTTCAAATGATATGCTAAAAATACTAGATATTCAAGATGGAAATATAGAATTTAAAGATCATTGTGTTTATCATGACGAATATAAGGGAGAAAAAAGTAAGTTTATTGAAGCAAAGCTGACTTATACGCCGATGGCGTGTGTTAAATGCCAAGCACCGAATGAAAACTACTCTCTTTATCGAAATGGGACCCAGTTGTCTCGCATTACGTTGCCAATGGCTGGAATTTACCCGACTTACTTGTTGTTGAAGAAACAGCGATTCATGTGTAAATCTTGCAAAGCAACTTTTACAGCTAAAACTCCTGTGGTCAAAGACCATTGTTTTATTGCCAATACTGTTAAAGGACTTATCTTACTCAAAACAACAGACGCTCAGTCAATTAAGAATATTGCTAGAGATAGCAGTGTTTCGGCACCAACTGTCCAACGTGTCATTAACCAAGAAGCTAGAAAGTTTCAATCGTATGATCGAACCCTTCCTGCAAATTTATCATTTGATGAATTCAAGTACGCTAAGGGCCAATTAGCTTTTGAGTACATCGATGCAAAAGCTGGCGAGATTCTAGATGTCTTGCCCTCTAGAGATGGAAGAACAGTGAAAAGTCACTTTATCTCGCATTATAGTCTGCGCGATCGCGAAAATGTTCAAACCATTAATCGAGTAGGAGGTAAATAATTAATTTATCTACCGACCTCTCACACCACCGTGCGTACGGTTCCGTACACGGCGGTTCAATAATTTAAGTATCACTTACGCTCATACAGTAGGATTAAATCTTTTAATCCCCACTGTATGAGCCTTTTATTTGTTATCGAGCGGTGCAGAACTTCACTTCGTGAAATACGCCAATACCCTTTACGGCTGGCTGCTGTTTTCAGTGCGTTATCATGGTCTATTCCTAATCTTTTCAATTGATGGTATCTAGTTGATACCTTTT
>JAGQHW010000222.1 GCA_020431645.1 Carnobacterium sp.
AATAATGCCTCCGGATTCAACTGACAACAGTTTCTTCAAGTTACTTCTACTTTCTGCTTGTTTTGGTGATTGTCTAAGTAAATCACTAGAAATCGAGAATGTATTAAACAACTGGTCGTCTAAATCATTTCGGTCTGTCAAGACAACAATAGTCGGGTTGTTCATTGCTAAAACAAGCTTCCCCGTATAGAATACCATGGAGAGACTTTTTCCTGAGCCTTGTGTATGCCAAATAACCCCAATTTTACGGTCTCCACTTTCTGATACCGCACGCCTTGCTTCTTCTACTGCCTTATTCACTGCATAATACTGATGATAAGCCGCAAGAATTTTAACTGTCTTCTCTCCATCTGTTTGGAACACAATGAAGTGCCGTATCAGATCGAGCAGTACTGCCGGCTGGAACATCCCTTGAATCAGTACTTCCAGCTGTGGCATAGATGTAGGTGCCATTGTCTTACCATTTGTCGTACGCCACATCATGAATCGTTCTTCATTAGCGGTAAGTGAACCTACTCTAGCATTAACACCATCACTGGTTACTAGAAAGGCATTAAACTGGAATAACGACGGAATTGTTTGTTTATACGTTTGCAACTGATGATACGCTTCTGAAATACCGACAGCTTCATTTGTGGAATCTTTTAACTCAATGACAGCGATAGGTAGTCCGTTGACGAATACAACGACATCCGGTCGCTTATTATTGTTGCCTTCAACGACAGTGAACTGATTCACAGCCAAAAAATCATTGGCCGATGGATTTTCAAAGTCAAATAACCAAAGCTTCTCTACTGTATTCCGCCCATCTTCTGTACGAACTTCTACATCGATTCCATCCGTGATATACTTCTGAAATACTTGATTGCTAACGATTAAGTTTGGTGATTGCACCACCGTTACTTGTTGAATAGCGCGCTGTACAGTAGTAGCCGATGCTTTAGGATTAATTCGTTGCAACACTTTTTCAAGACGCCCGTTTAATACAACATCTGCATAATGATTGCGTTCAGGATAATCACCATCATTGGAAATTTCAGGACCATTTTTAATTTCGTATCCTAAATTCTCAAGCCACTCTAGAGAAGCCTGCTCCAACTCATCTTCATGAAATTGGTACATTTTCTGTCACCTCGGTTTCGTCTGGAAGTTCGATTTCGCCTGATAGGAGTTTGGGTAAAAGTGTATTTCGTAAAACTTGTAGTTCAGAAATTTCATAATGTGTAGAAGTTATCTTTTCATAGCTTGGATTCATAATTTTATTAAATCTAGATATTAATGATTGATTTGGTAATACTATATTTATACTTTCTAAATTACTAGGACTAAGATTCGCTTGAGCACTACCTGAACCTCTATCAATTATCGCTTTACTTATAATTTCATTTGTAATCAGACAGTGAATAAAAGCTATTTTATTCAAAGGTTCTCCCCCTAAAAAGAACTTCCCAACACGTTGATTTACTAGCATTCTTTTATTATGTTTAGGTACTAAAGCTACTTTCCCTAAAGTAGCTCCTGTCAATGCAATTACAATATCGCCTGCATAAACTTCAAAATTTTTAGCTAATAGAGCTTTATCCTTCGATACATAAGCCAACTGTTTTGTTGATATTGTCCCACTATTTATATTCTTAATTTTTATAACAGAGTCTCCTTTATCAGTCCACCAAGTACTCTTAAATGCATACCCTGATTTAACGCTTACTACATCTTTTATTTTACCTACGTTCCATCCTGCTGGTATTATTCCCAACTCACTCTCCACCATTTCTCCACCGCTCGATTTGTAGGGATCTCCGTTTGCATTCGGAAATTCAAAATCGACAAACCAGCGTTTGAAGAGCGTTTGGGCGAGTTGTTCCAAGCTATCAATCATTTCATGATTGTTTTTTATTTTTCTATCAATAGGTAAAATTGCATTTAGTATTTTTTTTTGATTTAATTTAGACGGTACTAATATCTCGAGTTGATTTAATGTTTCTGTTCTTAAACTAGGGATGGTTGTTCCCTCATTATAATAATTAAAGTCGATTTGTGATAATACATAGTATATATACCTTGGAAATACTATCTTATCATTAACTTCAGTGTAAAATAATGTATCAACGGTCCAGAACGG